>NC_008697.1 GCF_000015265.1 Nocardioides sp. JS614 | reverse complement strand
GGTCAACGTAGGCGTAGCAGGGGGACGTTTCAGTAGCGGATGGTCACGCGGAGCGTGCACGCGCGATGGTCACGCGGGCCGTGCCGGTGCGGGATGGTCACGCGGGCCGTGCCGGTGCGGGATGGTCACGCGGGCCGTGTCGATGCGGGATGGTCACGCGGGCCGTGTCGATGCGGGATCCCCGCGTGGGGCGGCCTGGACAACCGCGTCATTGGCGGCGGTTGGACGCACCTCGGACGCGTGCGACCAGGGCATCCGGTATGTCGGCTAGATGGGCGGCTGGGGTGTTTTGGACACACCGACGCCTGAGCATCAGTATCCCGCTGCCGTCGAACCCTGCGCTGAGACGCTGGTGGGCGCGACCGAGTGTGTCGGCGGGGACTGCTACACCTTTCCCGGGAGGTGGGGTCGATGCCGCTGTCAGGTCTCGTCGACGGGGAACCGGTGGTGAGTTGCCTGCTCACCGAGGAGGAGTGGGCGCAACTCAAGGACGACGTCCGGGCGAAGCGCCGTACGGCCACGATGCGCTGTGGGTGGAAGGGGCTGGCGAAGACCAGCAAGCTCGGCACCCAGTACTTCGCACACGCCCCCGGCGGCGACAGCTGCAGCGCCGGCGAGAGCGCACAGCACCTGCGCGCGAAGGCGGTCATCGTCGAGGCCATCGCTCGAGCCGGTTGGACCGCCCAAACCGAGGTCCCAGGGGACGAGTGGGTCGCGGACGTGATGGCGACCCGTGGGGACGTGCGCGTCGTGTTCGAGGTCCAGTGGTCCCGGCAGGACCTCGCCGAGTACCGACACCGTCAGCATCGCTACCTCGACTCCGGCATCGCCGGGATCGCATGGTTCGCCCGTCACGCCGACGGCCTGCCTCGAGCCGACAAGCAGCTGCCGGTGTTCGGCCTCGACATCGACGACGCGGGGGAGGCCACGGTCATGGTCGGCGCCGCGAGCATCCCGCTCGCCGAGGCGGTCGACCGTCTGCTGACCCGTCGGCTGCAGCACCGCGAGTACGTCGCGAACGGGCAGCCGGCCCTGGTAGTCGTCGGTGCCGGGATCATGGGCTGCTACCGCTGCCACAAGGAGTTCGGCGTCTGGACCGCACGCCAGACCATCGTCGAAGGGCGGTGTGGCCCGCAGGGAGATCCGGGACCAGAGGCCCCGAGTGTTCGCCCAGCACCGGGCCGAAGCGCTGCCCGAGGTACGCGCGGCGGGCGAGCAGATGGCGCAGGAGCTGGGCGTGGCCCCGGGCCGGATCTTCCGCCGCTACACCCAGACCGCTGGCAGGCACTACATGGCGTTCACCTGCCCGCACTGCAACGCCACCTGCGGCGACATGTTCGTCGCCGAGTTGTTCAACGGGAAGAACTCCGCCCGCAACACCCAGATACACGTTCCCGCGACGGTGGTGGTCCGTCCGCACTGGTGTCTGGCTGGCGACGAGGGGCTCTGCCCGATCCCTCCGGAGGCGGTGCTCGCCGAGTACGCACGGCTGTACGCGGCCGACCCGGAGCCGACTCCAGCCCGGCAGTTGGCCACCGAGAGCGGCGTCTCCACCATCGCCTCCGTCGGCACTGCCGCGGGGATCCCGGTCCACCAAGCCGTGGCTCGCATGTTCGGCAGGCACTGAGCCGCCGGGTGATGACGTACAGGGGGCTTGGTTGCCCCGATCGGGCATCGAGCGGCGGATGGTGCGGCGGATAGAGACGGGCCGCGGTCCACATGATCCAGTGTTCTTGAGGCGAAAGTTCGATCGCCTCGTTTTGGCTGCGTCTCGACAGCAGCTGTGGAGATGCAGCGGAGATCGACGGACTCCACGCGGCAGTCATTGCGCCCGATAGCCTTGACGAACCATGGCTGAAGGGATCGTCATCACCGTCGCAGGCACCGTGATTGCCGCTGCCGTGATAGGCATCCTCACTTGGACGTACCGCAGCCGCCACCGTCCCGGTCGCTGGATCGCAGGCCAAGTTGCCGACGCCAAGCGCGAGGAGTCCCTGGCGGAGGCCGACGAGGTGGCAGTGCTTCGCACGCAGGTCCTGGACGTCGCACGCGGGCAGGGCAAGGTCTTGCCCGAGCAGGCGACCGGCACCCGGCCGACTGTCGTCACGTTCAGCAACGGCGAGAAGCAGGCGTACTTCACCGACTTCCAGGCGTACCAGAGCGCCATGCGTGCCAGGACCGTCGACCCCACGCGAACCCATCACGTGCGGGCGCTACCTGTGCCAGTGTCCGGATGGAACCGCGCGCAGTTGGAGCATTGGTTGGCCGAACACAGCGCCTGATCACCCTGACCCAGCGTCCCCCTTTGACCCTGCTGAGGACTGCCGGTCGATGTCGGTGGGGACCAGCACCCCGGCGTCCCGCCAGCACTCCTTCGCCCTGTCGGGCGAGAGACCATGTGCCTCCTGGAACGCCGTCCTCGTCGTGCCGGAGTTCCGGGCTTTCGCTGCCAGCTCCGCCAGTCCGCGGCGCGCCGGAGCGGTCGAGGGGTCTGCGTAGAACCTGCCGTCGCGCAGCAGTGCCTTCACTGCATCACTGCTCACACCGAGTTCCGCGGCGATGGTGGCCCGGGTCCGTCCCTTGGCCTGCAGTTGGAGCGCGTGGCGGCACCGTTCGAGCCGCTCGTCACGAGCAGCGACGCTCGCCGCGTTCACGCCGCGAACCGTGCCGTCGGGCGCCGCCTTCTTGGCGGCCCTCGCCCGGACGGCCTTCTCCGCCGCAGCATCCTGCGCCTGCTGGGATACGAGCAGGAGCGGGGACCATTCCCACCCGGAGTCGACACCGTCGGGTGCCCATTCGGCGAAGATGTCCGGCAGGTTGGGCAGGTCGCGGTCCAGGAGCTCGACCAGCCGCAGCCCGTGGCGCGCCGTCAGTTCGCGCTTCTCCACCATCTTCGCGGCATAGGCGGGGTCGTCCGGCATGCCCCACAGCTCCACCAGGGTCCCGTCTGCGAGCGCCCAGTCGGCTCGACGGAGCCCGTTTGGGTTGTAGTCGACGTCGCTGGGGTACATCGGCTCCCGGGTGTGGGAGATGCCGCGGATGTGCAGGAAGTCGCACACGGCCTTCTCTCGCAGCGAATGGCACAGGTGCCCGTCGCGTGCCCGGATCAGGGTTCCCCGGCTGGTGCGCAGCCCATCCTTCGCCAGGCCGGTCGCCTCCAGGACGTGGGTCCACGGGAACACGCCGCGGGCGATCGCGAACCTCAGCAGTAGCGCCCGGTCGATCAACTCGGCCGCGACCGGGGCGGCAGGGCTGATGTGGAGCGGCGCCAGCTGCTGCTCGAGGAACAGGTCGCCGTCGAACTCGGTCTCGATGATGACCTTCACCGCCTTCACCGCCCGGTCCAGGTCATCCCCAAGCCCGGAGGTCGCGTGCCGCAGGCAGGTGTGGCAGTACGCAAGTTCCCCGGTGCTGATCGGGGTCGTGAACTCAAGCGCAGCGGCACCGCACAACCGGCACGGCGCCGAGGTGCCCAGCAGCGTGTGTTCGGGGAAGATGCGTCGCCTGCCCCGGACGAACCGGTGGTGGACCGCGAACCGTGCATCTGCTGCCGCCTGCGACGCGGCCGGGTCTGCGACGCCGTTGAAGGTGACCAGCCTGGTCAGGATCCCGCGCGGGACGGCGCGCTGCTGGTACGCCAGCAGCGCCGGCTTGGCCCATGGGTCGATCGACGTTCCTCGGCGCCGCGTGCCCCACAGGTCCTCGTGGGAAACCTCCTCGTCCAGCTCCCACGGCTCCCGCGGAGTGCGTACGCGCTTGACGTCGAGGCCGAGACGGCTGGTGCACAGGGACGCGACGTCGACCAGCCGCTGATCCTCGACCCACAGGACTCCGGTCTCGGGGTTGAAGATCGCGAACGATTCCATGGAGTGACTCTCGGGAGCGCCTGCTGCGTGCAGCGCGATCGCTCCACGGTCCCACTTCGGTCGAACGTTCGGTACCTGACCGGTGGGCCACGACCCGGGAACGGTCGCCCGCGGCGCCGGCTTCGGTTGCCGGGCCGGGACCTCCTGGGCAGCCAGGTGGGGAAGTACGGCCTCACGGTCGCGCTCGTTGCCGAGGAACAACGTGGTGTCCTGGACTGTGCCCAGGTGCCGGCCGGTGGCCGACTCGTGCAGGTTCAGCGTCCACGAGTCGCTCTCGAACGGATAGGCCATCGAGATGTCCACCCCAGCGATGGCGCCTCCCGGTTCGGGGGAGGCGCGCAGCAGGTCGAGGGTTTCGTCGGTACCGAGAATGGTTCGGGTACGGAACCTGTCCCCGATACGTTCAGGAACCGGTTCGGGCATCACCGATGCCCCAGGGTCGGCGCCACTGCTGCGGAGGAACTTGCCGATGGCGTTCCCGAGTACGGCGAGGTCGGGCAGGTCCAGGCCGAGAGTCGCCCGGTCAGCGATGACGGCGTCGCACTCGACCTCCCCGCCGGCGTACCGGATCAGGGCCGGGAGCTTGCTCGACCCGATCTCGCGCAGGTCGGCGTCGTAGAGGAAGCCCAGGTGCCGCTCCTCGACGCTGCCGCCCTGGTCGGCAGGGATGACGACTGCGACCGCGCCCGGGTTGTAGGTGTTGTCGGAGCGGTGGACTAAGCCGACCTTGACTCTGGCCAGGTGCCTGCGGCGCTCTCCGCCGGAGACACGGATGAACGACTTGAGCGTCTTCTCCGCATCCCACATCGAGAACTCCAGCACCACGCCCGGGTCATCGGTCGCAGGCAGCACGACGCGTCGCCCGCGCTGCTCAATCTTGTACACGCCCATCACCTCTGGTCCGCCGGTGACGTCAGCGTAGAGGCCACCCGCGACACAGGATGTGGGATCTGGGTCGTCCCCAGAGCTTCGCTTCGACGAGCGGTCGCGCGATCTCCGTCCCCGGCGCCGACCGCCTTCGCAATCGCGGTCACCGTCGCGTCATCAAACGGCAGTCGTCCGCATTAGCGAACTCAGGGAATCGCCTTGACCGCCTCGAGCGCTGGGCCCATGCGGTCGTAGTGAAACTCGGTGTCCGGGTCGCCCAGGTGTGCCCAGACGACGAGGCCCTCGACCAGGTTGCGGAGTTGGGCGACGAGGTTCTGCGAGAGGAATACGCGGTCGTCTGCGTAGCGCTCGATGTTCTGGCAGATCGCGCTATCCGCGCTGCGGACCTGCTGCCCTACGGACGCCACCGGTCAGCCCCGGCCGTCGACAAGGCGTAGGACCGGCCGCTGGTCGGCGTCGCCGAGCAGGTCACGCACCTGCACGGGCCTGAGCTTCAGCGCCTCGGCGAGGGCAGGCACTCCCGCGCCGAGGTCGCCCGCCATGTCCGCGGCCTTCTTCAGCAGTGATGGCATTTCGCCCGGGTACGCCCTGGTCGGGTCGGCCGACGGGTCGTCGGTCATGGCCAGGCGCTGGTAGGCCCGCCGTGCCGACGACTCGGTGGTGCGCCCGCGCTCGACCATCCGGCGCACCAGCGATTTCGGCGAAACGCCCCACGTCCGACCGAGCCGGTCCAGTGCCGCCAGCTCGAGCCGCTGCGGCAGCGCCGCGTCCATGGCGGCCGCCGGCGTCAGGAACGCGGCGGCGAACTCGTCGGCCTCCTTTTCGACCGCCGCGCTGTACTCGCCGGAGTCGCCGTGCAGCAACAGGTGCCCGATCTCGTGGGCGATTGAGAACCTGTGCCGGAACACGTTCTCGCTGCGCCGCGGCGTGGTGATGATGACCGGCCGATCGACGATGACCGCAGAGAAGGCGTCGACGGCGTCGATCTCGCGTAGCGGGCGCACAGCAACGACGACGCCGTGCGACTCCGCCGTGGCGACAAGGTGTTTCACTGGCCCGTCAGGCAAGTCCCAGTGCCGCCGCAGGGCCGCCGCGGCCTCGGTCGGCGTTGTCCCGACCGGGAGGGAAGGGAGGTCCACCTCGGGCAGCTTGACGTACCGCTCAAGCGCGAAGGTCATCTCCCACACGAACGTGGCGGTGGCCAAGGCCTTCTGGCGATCACTGACGCGGACTGACCTCAGGCTACGGAAGTGCGCGTTCACCGTGTCGATGCGCGCCAGCGGGCGGCCGACGTCGAAGAACCCGGGACGGACCTCGAGAGCCTCCGCCAGCCGATCGACGACCTCAGGGCGTGGCGAGGTCACGCCGGCCTCATACTGGCCGATCGCCGCGGCCGAGACGCCGGCGGAGGAAGCCAGGTCGGCCTTGCTGACGCCGAGGCGCGCTCGCGCCTGGGTCAGCCGTGCCGGCTCGAACCGGCCGCTCCTCCCGGGCGAGAGTTCGAACAAGCCTGGGCCGTCCTCAGGCATCCGGACCGGACCCTTCCTCCTCGCGCGCCTCGACCTTCGGCTCGACCGGCGAGCCGCTGTCGAAGGGCTCGACGCCCGACGCGTTGGCATCAGCGACCGGCTCCGGCTCCCAGATGGACTCGTGCCCGCGCAACTCGACCTTGCCCTCGTCGTCGAGCACGGCGACAGCCCAGTCGATCGACTGTAGTTGCCGCGGCGTCGACTCGACCATGACGAGCACCAGGGACATGCTCTCGCCGACAGCCCGGAGTACCGGGCCTACCTCGTCCTCGTTAGTGGTGTCCTGGGCCGGCTCCTGCTCCTCCGACAGCCTCGGCTCCCACAGCGCCGGGTCGAGCGGCGAGGTCGTGAAGCCGTTCTTTCGGGTCGGGCTCGACGCGAACTCGCTCACGGCGCTGGGGTTGTTCGGGACGCGCCAGACGTACACCAAGCAGTCGTTGACGACGGGTATCTCGTGTCCACCGGGGGCCAGTTTGCAGAACCGGAACCCGCGGTCCTTCAGTGCGTCGCGCGCGTCGTCCAGCAGGTCACGCCACTGACTGCCGAAGCCCATCGCGTACCGGGACTCGGAGACCAGGTGCGCCTCAGCCGCGAGAGCGTGCCGCGCCCGTACGATCTCGACGAGAAGGTCGCGCAGACCGGGCGCGTCGGAGCCGAGAGCGTCGGCGGGTGAGTTGGGGACCATGGACGAACCTCCTGAAGTTGGTGTCCAGGGCCGCTGCTCGGTTAGGACGTCACTTTAGTATGCCACACAATCCGCGCATTAGCGCTTCAGTACGGCGCCGCTAGGGCCGACAACGTTGTTGACAGGCCGTCAGATGGCCCTTCGGGCCGCGGCGCTGCGCCAACGTTTAGTCGATACGCGTGGCGCGAGACCCACGACCCCTCGCGACTTGCGGAGGCTGGCGTTCAATCGGCAGGCTATTGATGCTGGCCTGAACCTGCGTCGTACCGCGAATAATGTGCAACGTGCGGCTGCCACTATCTCCCGCATCGTCTCGTTTGGGGATCGGCTTGCCGGACGTGCGACGCGTGGGTACGTGCACTGGTACAGGACAAGCCGCGAGCGACCGGTGCTCACCGCATTTCCTGCTGCTGGAGGGCCCGGCCCATCCGAATGTCCACAGATCCAGTGTTCTCGAGGCGAAAGTTCGATCGCCTCGTTTTGGCTGCATCTCGACAGCAGCTGTCGAGATGCAGGGAAGATTGGCGACGCGCCCGCGGGACAGTTTGGCGAGATCGGTCGATCGGTGGCTCGTCGTCAGGCTGCGTGGTCTTGGCAGGCCTACACCGAGATCGGGGTCCGCGGGGCTGCCACAGCAATGGGCGCATCGGCGGTGGGTGCCAGGGAGTCGGGGTCGCCCTCGACGTGGAGCTCGGGGAGCCAGTTGAGCCAGCTGGGCAGGTACCAGTTCCACTTGCCGAGGAGGGCCATCGCGGCGGGGACGACGACCATTCGGATGAGGGTGGCGTCGACGAGCAGGGCGACGCCGACACCGAAGCCCATCTGTTGGAACATGACGAGCTGGCCGGCGGCGAAGCCGGTGAAGACGACCACGATGATCAGCGCGGCTCCGGTGATGAGGCGGCCGGTGGCGGCAATGCCGTGCACGACGGCTTCGTTGGTGTCGCCGGTCTGTGCGTAGCGTTCCCGGATCCTGCTGAGCAGGAAGACGTGGTAGTCCATCGAGAGTGCGAACAGCACCGAGAACAGGAACACCGGGACCCACGCCTCGACCCGTTCGACCTGCTGGAGGCCCAGTAGGTCGGCCCCGACCCCGTGCTGGAAGACCAGCACGAGCAGGCCGTAGGCCGCGCCGACCGAGAGCAGGTTGAGGACGACCGCGGTGGCGGAGAGGACCAGGGAGCGGAAGACCAGGGTGAGCAGGAGGAAGCTCAGCCCGAGGACGAAGGCGAGCACTAACGGCAGCCAGTGGTTGATGACGTCGGAGTAGTCGACGTTCTCGGCGGTGGTGCCGCCGACCAGCACGGTGGTGTCGGTCCCGTCGAAGGCGGCGGGGATCAGGTTGGTGCGGAGCCGGTCGAGCCCGCGGCGGGCCTGGGAATGGTCTGGGTCGCCGACCAGCGGGATGCTGACCACGGCCACTTGACCGTTCTCGGCGAGCCGCTGCTGCGAGGGGCCGAAGTCCGGGTCGTCGGCGACGGACGCCTCGAGCTCCGCGATCGCTGCGGTGACGTCGCTGGAGGTGACGTCGCCCGAGATGACGACCTGGGCGGGGTCGGTCGTGCTGGTGCCCGGGAAGCTCCGTTCGAGGGCGAGGGCGCCGGCCTTGGCGTAGGTGTCGTCGGGCAGCGAGTTGACGCCTGAGGTGCCGGTGTGGAGGCCCAACACGGGGAGGGCTGCGGCGAGCAGGACCAGCAGGCCGGCTGCCAGGAAGGTGCCTGGTCGGCGGACTACAGCACTGACGGCGCGTGTCCAGAAGGGGCTCTCGGCGGGGTGGTCGCGACCGACGATCGGCAGCCGCAGGGCGTTGACCCGGTCGCCGAGCAGGGACAGCAGGGCGGGCAGCAGGGTGAGGGCGGCGGCCATGGTGACCAGGCCGACGATGATCGCGCCGAGGGCCAGGCTGCGCAGGATGGTGTCCGGGACCAGGAGGAGTCCGAGCAGGGCGACGACGAACGAGCTGCCGGAGAACAGGACGGCTTTGCTGCTGGTGCCTCCGGTGGCGATGATCGCGTCGATCTTGTCGCGGCCGGCCTGACGCTCCTCTCGGTAGCGCGAGAGCACGAAGAGGCTGTAGTCGATGCCGAGGGCGAGCCCCATCGCGGTGATCATGTTGACGATGAAGAAGGACAGGGAGGTGAACTGGCCGAGGATCGAGGAGATGGCGACGGTCACGATGATCGACAGGATGGCGATGCTCATCGGTAGGAAGGCGGCCACCAGAGCGCCGAAGACCAGGACCAGCACGATCATTGCTGCTGGCAGCCCGAACTTCACCTCACCGTTGGTGAGGTCGGACTCCGAGAGCTCGGTGAAGTCGTGGTCGAGGGTGTTGGTGCCGGTGATGTCGACCTCGAAGGCCGCGTCGGCGTCCGCGGCGACGACCTCGTCAATCACGTCCACGATCCCGGTCGCGGAATCGTGGCCGAGGACCAGCGTGACGACGGCGGCGTGTCCGTCCTGGGAGACGCCAGCCCCGTCGGCGGCGTAAGGGTCCCGGACCGTCTCTGCAGCACCCGTGGTTTCGATTGAGGACCGGAAATCGGCGACGAAGGCCCGGAACTCCGGATTCTCGGCGGTGAGGTCGGCCGAGTAGATGATCACGGCGTCGTCGATGCGGTCGTCCTGGGAGAAGTTCTCCGCCATGACCTGTCCGGCCCTCGCCGACTCGGGGTTGCTGGTGATGTTGCCGTCGGAGGTGAACGCCGACCCGATCAGGGTGGCGATGGCCGCCATGGAAGCGAGCAGGATCAGCCCCCACGCGACCACAACCCGCCACGGGTGTACCGCCGCTGCTCGGGCCAGCCGTTGGGTGATCGACGTACCACTCGCGTGCACGCGGTGGCCTTCAAGGTCCTTCGAACGTGTTGCGAACATGACGTCTTCCTGTCGTTGGTAGTCCGGGTGGACGGAGGCGGGTGTGGGTCGTCAGGTGGTCAGGTGGTCAACGTGCTCGCGGGTGCTGACGATCGACTGACGGCGGCCTGACGCCGGCGTAGTACGCACGGACCAGCTCGCCGATCTCGGCGGGTGACCGTCGAGCCGCGCGACCACTAAAGGAGCAGGGCAATCCCGACCGCGATCAGCCACAGGGACCAGGCAACGTACGCGATGGGGGTCAGGACGGCGGCCACCTGCCAGCCCTTCTCCTCGAAGGCACCGACAAACTCAAACGAGCAGGCCATCAGCAGGCCTCCGATGACGACTCCGGCGAGCCCGAGCCACCAGGGCGCGTTGGTGGCTTGCATCAGAGCGACGCCGGTCAAGGCGCTCCAGGAGCCGGTGAACAGGTAGCCGAGATGCTCGCCGACGGCGACCCCGAGATAGCGGTGGAACGACTGGAACACGATGTCGATGGCCTCGCGACGCGCCGGGCTTGCATCGGCATCGGCATCGGCGCGCGCGAGGTAGGGGACCAGGAACGGCCAGCGAACCAGGCCGAGGAACTGGACAGCGGCGGCCAGCACCCCGGTGGTCACGGAAACCGCGACCAGGCCGGCGTTGGCACCGACGAGGGCGTAGCCAACCAGGACCGCCACGGGCGCGAGCAGGATCGCGGTCAGCGCGAACGCCCACCACAGCAACAGGAGGCGTGCACCTCCGGCGCGGAACCGGCTGAGCACCTCTGAGGTGGGCCGTCGCAGGATGTCCGGGTAGTCGAAGCCTCGCGCCAGCAGTGCGAAGCACACGTTGAACATCACGGGCAGAAAGACGAGAAGAGCGCCCGCAGTGCGTTCGATGGCCATCTAGCGGCCCTCCCGAAGTTCGCTGGTTCCGAACGGGACGCGGCGGCTCACGACGCGGCCTCTGCGTTCCGATTGAGGGCCAGCGGGAGCACGACGGTCAGAGCCGTGACGAGGAGCGCGCCACTGGCGCCGAAGATCACGAACTGCTGGTCGACATCGATCCCGGCGGCGGTGGTGGTCGCCCAGCCGGCCGCCCAGATCGCGGCGAGGGCGGGGGGCCAGGCGAGGGCCACGTTGCCGAGCCGGGGCCGGAGCACCACGGCCTGGGCCACACCGACGGCGAAGCCGGAAACAGCGCCCTGGACGACGAGCGCGCCGAGGCTGGTCTCGTAGTCGACCATCGCTGCGCCGATCCCGAGTCCGACCATCAGGCCGAGAGTGGTCGCTGCGATCCAGGCAGCGATTGGTGGCCGGTTGCGACCCAGGCCCCATGCCTGGACGGCGCCGAGGAGGGCGCCGGTGATCAGCGAGCCGAGGAGGGCCGCGCCGAGGCTGTCGACGTGCCCGGACACCAGCCAGCCGGCGTAGCCGGCCACCGGGATTCCGAGGAAGGTCGCCATCCACCGGCCCGCGGCTCGGGGTGAGGAGACCCGCGTGGGGGTGGGTGTCGGGGTGATCTGGATGTCGTGCATGGTGACTCCTTCTGTTGGTGTCGGCTGGTCAGCCGGCGGGGGTGTGTTGGGCGGCGATCCAGGCCGCGAGGATGTTGTCGGGGTGGTCGGCCAGGTGGTCGCGGACGAGCGCGTCGAGCAGCTCCCTGTCGCCGTTCACGTGTGCGGTGGCGAGGGCGACCATCTGGCGGTCCCGGGTGGTGGTGGCGTTCTCGGACGCCGCGGCCAGGAAGTGGGCGGGCTCGTCGCTGACGAGTGCCGCGGCCACCTGCAGCAGCGGAGACCGGTCGGTCTCGGCGCGCTCGAGGATCTGGGTGGGAGCGGTGGCGTCGCCGCAGATCAGCTGGCGGACCAGGTGGTCGATGTCATCGGGCATGGGACCACTGTTGGGCGAGCCGCTGACGATGCGCTGACGCGCACCTGACGATCGGCGGCACGACGGGCACGCCAGGCATACGCTCAGGAGGTGTTGACGCTGGCCGTGCTCGGACCCCTTGAGGTTCGCCGCGACGGCGTCCTGCTCACGCTGCCGTCGGGCAAGACCACTGAGGTGCTGGTTCGGCTCGCCCTCGATGCCGGGCGGCCGGTCCGCACCGACCGGATCATCGAGGACCTCTGGGGCGATGCCGCCACGGGCCGGAACACGCTCCAGTCGAAGGTGTCCCAGCTGAGACGTGCCCTGGGCGACCCCAGTTTGGTCACCAGCGGGACCGGCGGCTACACCCTCGATGTCGACCCCGACCGTGTCGATGCGTTGCAGGTCGTGGGGCTGGCCGCGTCGGCAACCGCTGCGCGACGTGCGGGTGATCCGGCTACTGCGCTGGAGATCTCAACCGAAGGGCTGGAGCTGTTTCGGGGCGAGGTGCTGGTCGACGCGGGAGAGGGGGACTGGCTGCTGCCGCACCGCGCGCGCCTCGAGGAGGTGCGCCTCGGCCTGCTGGAGGACCAGCTGGCGGCACGGGTGGACCTGGGTCTCGGCGGCGAGGTGGTCGGGGAGCTCGAGGGGCTCGTCAGCCAGCACCCGCTCCGCGAGGGCTTGTGGTCCTGCCTCATCACCGCGCTCTACCGGATGGGCCGCCAGGCCGACGCACTCGCGGCGTACACCCGGGTGCGGGAAATGCTCGTCGACGAGCTCGGGGTAGACCCAGGCCCTGGCCTGCGCGCCCTGGAGGACCAGATCCTGCAGCAGAGCCAGGCTCTCGATCCCACCGGAGGTCGACCCGAGCTGCTTGCCGGGCCGGTGGGCAACCTGCCGGCACTGTCCTCGTCGCTGGTGGGGCGGGCGGCCGAGGTCTCCGCTGTCGACGATCTTCTGCGCGAGCGGCGTCTGGTGACGGTGGTCGGGCCGGCCGGCGTCGGCAAGACTCGCCTGGCTATCGAGGTTGCCCGCGGACTCGCGCCAGCCGGGGGTGTGTGGCTGGTGCGACTCGACGGTGTCGATGCCTCCGCGTCGATCCCACGGACGGTCGCGGAGACGCTGCGGTTGGCGGGCGGCGAACAGATGCTGGTCGAACGGTTCTCCGGCTCCGAGACCGTCCTGGTGCTCGACAACTGCGAACACGTCGTCGACGGCGTGGCCGAACTGGCGAGCAGCCTGTTGGATGCCACGACCGAGCTGCGGGTGCTGGCGACGAGCCAGGTCCGGCTCGACCTGGACGGCGAGACTATCTACCAGCTGGAGCCGCTTCCGATCGCAGACTCCATGGCCCTCTTCACGGACCGGGCGGCCGAGATCCGCAAGCGGTTCGTGCTCGACGACGAGACCGCGACGTCCGTCGAGGAGGTCTGCCTCTCCCTCGACGGACTGCCCCTGGCCATCGAGCTGGCCGCGGCCAGGGTCAGGTCCCTGTCGGTGCAGGACATCGCCAGACGACTCGACGACCGCTTCGCGTTGCTCCAGGACCCGACCAGCCGTCGCCCCGAGCGGCGCCGCGCGCTCGCTGCCGCGATCGGCTGGAGCTACGAGCTGCTCTTCCCCGACGAACAACGTGGACTCTGGGCGCTCTCCTGCTTCGCCGGCGGTGCACCTCTCGACGCCGCGGAACATGTCCTCGCGGCCCTGGGCGTGCCCGCGGCGTCGGCTGTCGACGTCGTCGGCCGGCTCGCCGATCGATCACTGGTCAGCGTCGAGGTCACCACGGAAGGCGCAGTGCGCTACCGGCTGCTCGACAGCATCCGGGACTTCGCGCTCGACCGGCTGCGCGAGTCCGGCCTCGACGACGACGCCCGCGCGGCGCACGCCGCGTGGCTCGCCGAGGCCGCCGATCGCTGCGAGGCGACCGTGCGTGGCAAGGCACAGCCCGAGTGTCTTGCCGTGATCCGGGCCGAGCGTGCCAACATCGACGCCGCGCTCAGTTGGTCCGCCGACCACGGCCCGATGCTGGGGGTCCGGATCGCGACCGGGTTCGGCTGGGCCTGGGTCGTGCACGGCGACGGCGTGGCGGGTGCAACCCGGGTCCGATCCGCCCTCCAGGCAGCCGAATCGCTCACCAAGCCGAGAGAGCGGGCAACGGGCCTGCTGCTCGCGGGCTGGCTCGAAACCTCCGCCGGAAACCTCGACCAGGCCGAGACCGATCTCGATGAAGCGCTCGGCTTCGCGACGCAACGTGGCGACGACCGCCTCCGAGCCGACGCCCACCGGCACCTGGCCTTCCTCCGCATCCAGCAGGGCCGCCCGCAGGATGCGCTCGAGCTGGCCACCGCGAGCCTCACCGTCTACCGGCCGCTCGGCCTCGACTGGGAGGTGGCCACGAGCCTCGTCCTCGCGGCGTACGCCTCGAGCATGCTCGGCGACACCACCGGTGCCACCACAGCAGCCAACGAAGCCGTGGACCTCCTCACACCCATCGGCGACTCCTGGGCGCTGGTCCATGCCGACGGACTGCTCGGCGCCATCGCCCAGGCCGTCGGCCACCTCGACGAGGCCGCCGGCTTCCTCACCCGGGCCGCCGAGGCTTCCGAACGCCTTGGGTTCCTCGGGCAGGCCGCTCTCCACCTGACAACGCTCGGCAGGGTCGAACATCGATCCGGCAACACAGCCAATGCCACCGAGACCCTGAAGCGCGCGATCGTCGCCGCCGGACGCAGCGGCGACCTGCGCATCGCGGCCACGGCCCGGGTGAACCTTGCCCGGCTGCTGCGGGGAGCGGGCCAGCCCGACGCCGCCCTCGTCCTGCTCGAACAGACCGACCGGTGGTACCGCACATCCGGGGGAGGCGATGGCGCCCTGCTCACCCGATGTCTGCTCGCCGCACTCTCCTCCGCGACGGGCAGCACACGCGCCGCCGAACAGCTGAAGCCGGTACTCGACGAAGCAGTGAGTGCTCGCGACGCGGAAGTCCAGGTGCTCGCGATGGACGCGCTGGCACGGATGGCTGCCGACCGAGGCGACCTTGACGCGGCGCGACGGCTCCTCCGATCCGCTGACGACCTGAGCTCTGGGATCCAGCATGTTCTCGACGACCTGGACCGAACCGACGCTCACCTCGCTCGGCTACGCATCGCCAGCGGCGCTGATCAGCCGGGCGCCCGCCGCTGACAGGCAACCAGCCAGCACGAGCGCCGGGGTCTCCGCCGGAATCGACATGGCCCTGTACCTGGTGGCCCGACTGGCCGGAACCGAACGCGCCCGTGAAGTTCGGCGCGGCGTCCAGTACGACCCGAACCCTCCGGTCTGAGTCACACCCCTCCCGTCACACGTGTACCAGTCGGCTGCCAGGAGCAGCCACACCTCCGCTCGCCGAATGTCTATCAAACCAGTGTTCTTGAGGGCGAAAGTTCGATCGCCTCGGATTGGCTGCATCTCGACAGCTGTCGACATGCAGAAGCGATCGGCGGACTCCACGCGGGGGACTCGAGCGAAATCGTCTCGATCGGTCAGGGTCGTCAATGTGTCTGCAGACGATGCCGTCTCTCGCCGCCGCGCCTCGCCGCGCCTCGGCTCGGGCACGGCCGGAGCCCAATGCTTGCCGACCTCGCAGGGCTGTTAGGTCGCGCGGCCGGTCAGCCATTTTCCACATCCGTGGTCGCGGCAGCGCGGATCTTCGACACATGCGGCGTCGTTCTCGGTAGCGTTTGGGCCGCTATGCGAGTCCTTGAAGTGTCCGTGGACGTTGGTCCCGGCGCGACCCCAGCGCAGATCGAAGCCTTGGTCAAGGCGGTCCGCGTAGCGACTGACGTTGGTCGAGCCGCAGAGTTGCGCCGCGTGCGTCGCGCTGCGTCCGAGCGCTCGAAGTTTCCGACCGATGAGGAGCTGGGCAGCGCGCTTGAGCGGTTTCCGCAAGGGAGCGAGTCGAGCCCGTTCTATCGCGCCCAGCGGTTGCTCGAAGTCCGCGCCTACCTCGAACAGGAAGCGCGGGACATGCCGCCGGATCTCTTGTGGGACTACTGGTACAGGCGGCGCCGGCGCACGAAGTCCGCATTCTCTGAACTATCGGGTACGGGCTACGAACGTGCGTTCGCTGGAGCGACAGGTCCCTGGCTGGGAGGCATGTCGACCGGGCTGGATGTTCTCGATCCCGAGCTGTACCTCGCCCTAGTCGCCGATGAGGTCGCCCGCCTTGCCCCTGCTGAAGTGACAGTCCGCGAGATTCGTTATCGAAACCCGTTTGGTGAAGAGCTCGCAGCCGTCGGTGCGGGAGCAGAAGTGCTCACGAAGGTCGCCGGCGTCATCGAGACAGCCGCGACGCTCGGCGACCGGAAGAAGATCAAGAGAGCGGAGGCGGCGGTCGCGGAGGCTACGGTTGACGACCGTGTCGAGACATCCCATCTCGATGTCGCCCTCAGGCAGGAGCAATTGCGACAGGCCCGACTGGCCAACGAGATCGCAGAACAGGAACTACTTGCGAAGCGCATTCAGAACGCCCAAGCCCTGGAGGCGTTGAACGCCCATCGTCGACAGCAGGATCTCGTTGAGCACTTCACGGCTGCGGGTCAACTCGATGAGGCTGACGCGATCGCCGCGCTGCAGCCATCGGACGCATCTGCGCTTGGTGAGTTCGCGTTGCGACAACCCGTGATGACCCAGGCTGTCGAGCCCGACCCCAACGACGAGTGAACCGCCACTCGTGGATGGCCTGCCGCCGATGCCCGGAGCGGTGGACCTTCGGCAATGGCAACATCGGCGCATGAAGTTCAAGGAGATCGTCAACCGGGTCAACGGCGTCAGTTGCCCGATCTTTGGCGTGCAGTGGGACCCCGGCACTGCAGACGTCGAAGTCGCCCGGAAGGTGATCGCCTTTGTGGAGACCCGGCGCGTGCTCTTCTCCACGTACACGAACGAGGTCCCCGAGCAGTGTGTGACGTCCGTGCTGGAGATTCGAGAATTCCTCAGCGACTTGATCGGGCAGGGTCGCATCGCCGACGAGTTGTCCGGGCCCTTGAAGTTGATGCGCCGCTACTGCGTGCGGTTCCTCGAACGCGTCGGAGCCGTCGAGCGACCGGAGGGCGCGACACGGCACCTGTTCCGCGATCCCGACTGGCGCATGAACGACTACTGGTTCGGTGAGGCGCTAGGTGAACTTCGATCAGGCGTGGGGTTGCAAGTCGCGATCATCGCGGCGTCGTTCGGGCTGGACGTAGACGACGACCTGGCTCAGACCCTGCCCGCACCGGATGGTGGCCGTGACTGACGACGACCTCAGCGCTCTCCGTTCTCAGATCTGCCACCTTGCTGCTGACTGGCTTGCCGGTGCGGGCGACAGTCTGTGGGTGAGCGCATGGGCTACGCAGGACAGCGATACCGAAGCCGTTGCGCTGCTGACCCAGATGGTCGGGCAACTCGGTCAGGAGGCGGCCGACGCGTTCGACCGTGAGCGCTGGTACGCGGCAACCGCCCTCACGCGGCAGATCGTGGAGGCGCACTACCTCATGGCCGTGTTCCGCGACGACGCATCGCAGCGGGGTCGGTGGCTGACCGCGTCGACCAACCGCATCGAGAAGTCGTTCCGACCGGGCCAGATGCGACAGGCAGGCGGGTTCAGCCCCAGCGAGTACAAGCAGCACTGCACGTGGGGAGGTCATCCGAACCCATCGGCGCGGTGGCTCCTTCCGAACCACACGGGCAAGGTTCACCCGAGCATCCTCATGGCCGACCTCGGTATGCACTTGACCGAGACGGTGGACCTGCTCGTTGCCGTCCTCAAGATGATTCCGAGCGCGGACGCGCTCGTGGAGCACCTCCCGCCGCAAGGCGACCTGCCCGATACCTACCGACAATGGCGTGCCGAAGACCCTCTGTCCGGTCGAGTCAAGATCCCTGATAGCCCCGCCGACCTCTAGTCCATGCGAGCCACGGTCCGACCCGCCCGCGACACCCGACCATCCTGGCCGCGACGGGCAGTGGCACGTCAGCGGGCGACCGGCGCACCGAGCTCGGCGCGTAGTCCGAGATCTCACCCGCGATCGCGGGCCCAGATCGCGAACTCTTGCTGGACGTCATCGACGAAGACGGTCTTGGCTCGTGTGTAGTCGTCGTAGTCGGGTTTCCCGGCGTTCTTCAGGGACAGCTTGCGCTTGGTGTTCTCGTAGCGCTCTCGCTCGGCGGGATGGGCTCGTAGCCAGTCGCGGAACCAGACTGTGTATCGGCCCCAGGGCGAGTCGGCTCGCCGGATGTGCAGGATGGCGGACTCCTCGCGATGCACGTAGAGCCGCTTCTCCCGCACCTCGGCGGACACGTGCTCGTCTCCGATAGGGAGGTCCCGGTCCACGCCCGGGGAGTCGGGCCTGGCGCCAGGAGCTCGCTCGAACCCGAGGGGGGTGAGCCGATGTCCAAGCTCGTCGTGAGTTGGCAGTGGAAGGATCCTGATCTGCAGGTCGACGTACGGCTTTGCGGCCAGTCCCGGCACCGACGTGGACCCGATGTGGTCATAGAGCGCGTCTCCAGCGCCCGGTAGTCCGCCCAGCGCCGCGCGCGCCCGGGCGAGGTATCCGGCTGCGCGTGGAGCCCACGCTGGGTCGTGTGCTTGTAGGGCGGCTGGGTTGTACGCCCGATTGCTCACGCGGCCACCGTAGATTGACTGCATCTCGACAGCAGCGCAGCAGCTGTCGAGATGCACGCAAGATTGCACGAGCGCCAGCGCTGAACATTGCACGAATCGACTTGAGGGCGGCGGCGTGCAAAGTTGCCGACCGGCGCTTGTCCCGGTTCAGTCGTCAGCGAGGAGCCGGCCTTGAGTTTGATGCGGCAGGGCAGGTCCGTCGCGGCGCTGGGAGCAGCGGCGCGTCAGGCGTCCCGGGGTGCGTACATGATGATGGCCACGCCGAGGAGGCAGACGAGGGCTCCGGCGATGTCCCACCGGTCGGGCTTGAACCCGTCGAGGGCCATGCCCCAGGCGAGTGATCCGGCGACGAAGACGCCGCCGTAGGCGGCCAGGATGCGTCCGAAGTGGGCATCGGGTTGGAACGTGGCGACGAAGCCGTAGATGCCGAGGGCGATGACGCCGGCGCCCATCCAGGCCAGGCCTCGGCTTTCTCGGACGCCCTGCCAGACCAACCAGGCGCCGCCGATCTCGGCTACCGCGGCCACGACGAACAGGGTGATCGAACGCAGGATGTCCACGGCGCAATCGTGTCAGGCGACCGCCCGTGCGGCTCGATCGTCTCGGCTGCGGGCCAGTGCAAGGCCAGCGACGGCCGCGGCACCAAGATGCAGCGCGAGAGCCAGCGCGGCGAGCACCGCAACGGTTGCGGCCTGTTCGTCCAACTGATGTGCGACTTCGCGACCGTCGAGGAGCGCGAATCCGAGGCAGAAGAGGGCCGCGGCGCCGAACACCTCGCGGCGTGGCCACCTCAGCACCAAGCCGGCAAGGGCGAGGGACAAGGCGGCTCCGAGGACGATGAGCGGGGTGCTCTCGAGGTCGATGCCGCCGATGGTCTCCGACTCCTCCGAGTGGGACTCGACCGGCTCGCCCTCGTGGTTCTCGCCCTCCTCGTGGGCCTCGGAGCGTTCGTCTGAGTGAGTCTCTTCCACGGCGGTCTCTGTTTGCCCTTGGTTCTGCTCCACGGTCACGCCGATGACGAACGCCGCGGTGGAGAGGACCATGAGGACCGCGAACAGGGCCGCGAGCTGTCGGGGTGTCCTCATCACCGGACCCACGGCCGCTGGGTCGAGAGCTCGACGTCGATCGGACCGGCCTCGGGGGCGCAGGGCTGCTTGCGGTGCTGGCGGCGCTGGTTCCACACCGCGAGCAGCGTGCCGGCGGCGACCACTAGGCCGAACACCACCCCCGCGAAGACGAAGGTGGCGAGCGTGGCTGCGGCCCCGGCAACCCCGAGCAGGGTCAGCAGCGGCGCGGCGCAACACACCGCGCACGCGGCCGCCCCCGCCCCGAAGAGATGGCGGTCCTTGAGGGACGGAGTCATGCGTTGCTCGTTTCCGGTCGTGTGCCGATCTGGACGAAGGGGATGGGACAGCAGTCCGACTCGGCGCACTGCACCAGGTCGTCACAGCCCGCGTCACGTGCTGCGACCAGGCTGGCTCGGATCACCTTCAGGTCGGCGATCTTCTGGTCGACCTCGGCGAGCTTGGCCTCGGTCCGCGACTGCAAGCCGGAACCGTGGTGGTGCCGGCCGGCCTCGAGCAGGTCCGCGACCTCGTCGAGGGTGAAGCCCAGACTCTGTGCCGCCTTGATCACCCGCAACGTGGTCACGGTCGTCTCGGGGTAGAGGCGGTGCCCGCCAGGGCTTCGATCGGGCTCAGCGATGATCCCGCGACGCTCGTAGTAACGCAGCGTCTCCACGTTCACCCCGACCGCGTCGGCGACCTGCCCGGCGCGCAGTCCAGCAGTCATCCGCCGGATCCGATCCTGGACTCAGCTCGAGCGCGCAGCGCGGCAAGCACAGGTTCATGTGCCGGGCCTGTGGAGATCACCAGAGAAACTTTCCCGTCGGTGATGATCAGCTCGAAGGTGAAGAACGAGCAGCATCCCGTCTCCTTCGCAGCCAGTCCCGCCGCCCGGGCCGCGACATCAGCATCGGCGCGCAACTCGAGCCGAACCTCCTGGGCCGACTCGTGGGCGACGCTGATCACGTCCTGGGCGAACAGGTCGTCGAACTCCTCACGCCGCAGCGGCTGCTCGATGGTCGGGAGGGTGCAGGCCTCTGGGACCCAGTCGTCGTCTGCCATCAGATTCAAGCTCACACATCGACTGTAAACCCGGACCTAGGTACGGAATGCAAGCGTGAACGGGTCTCGGCGCCTAGCCAGCGTCTCGGACCATCTGCGGACTGCTCAATGTCTACCGACCCGGTGTTGAAAGGTCGGTCGGACGCGTTTGGAAATGTTCCGCGCCTCTCGACAGCAGCTGTCGAGATGCAGCGAAGATTGCCAGGCCCCCCGCGTGAGACTTTGGCGGAACCGACCTGACCGATGGCACTCGTCAAAGTACGCGGGGTCGAGCAGGCGCCCAGGCCGCCCTCGGCCCCGCCCTCAGCTCGGCCCCACGGCGACCTACTCAAGCAGGTCCGCTGCGCGTGCACTTCGGGACTTTGAGTCGCGGCGTGAGGTGATGAAGCGGCCGGCGAACGCGGACGCGATGAGCAACGCAAGCGCGGCCGCGAAGACGGGTACGCCGAGCTGGTCAACCCAGGCCGCGATACGGCTTTGGATGTCCGATGCGGTAGAGACGACCGGGTCGTCCGTGGCGTCGCCTGCGTAGACGCGCAGCTCGTACCAGCCGTACCAGCCGACGTAGCCCCCCGCGACGACCAGGAGCACACCGGAGAGCCGGGTGAGGTACGGCGTCAACCGGCGCAGGATCCCGGCCGCGGTGTTGCTCATCAGCGCTGCGCCGATCGCGAGCACCCCGACGACCAGGCCCATACCCAGCGCGTAGGTCGCGTAGGCCGCGACACCGTTGAGGGTGTTGCCGGCGCGGAAGGTCGTGGCGGTGACCACGAGGAAGGGGCCGATGGTGCAGCCAAGCGAGGCCACGGCATAGGAGACGCCGTAGAGCGCCATCGCGAGCGGACTGGCCACCGGGTCCTTGGACAGCCGCAGGAACGGAACGTGCAGGGTGAGGTTGCGGCCGGCCAGCAGCAGCAGTCCCATTACGAAGAGGACCATGCCGATCACCACGGTCGCGACAGGTAGCCAGCGCTGCACCGTCGAGGCGACCGGGGTGAGCGCCAGTCCGAAGACGCCGAACACGGCCACGAACCCGAGCGTCATCGATCCCGTTGCCGCCAGGGCGCGGCCGACAGCAGCCACGGTGGACCGGCGAGCCTCTCCTGGCCCGGCGGCCACAAACAGGGAGAGATAGGCGGGCAGCATCGCGAAGCCGCACGGGTTGACCGCCGCGAGGGTGCCGGCAGCCAGCGCGAAGGCGAGGGTCTCGCTTGTCACAGGTCGGGATCAGTTGCTGGTCAGGGTGGCGACGTGCTCGGCCAGGCCGTCCTCGCCGAGCTCGCCGCGGACCACCTCGACGGTGCCGGTGTCGTCGACGAAGGCGTAGGCGGGCTGCTGGACCACGCCGAAGCGCTGCCACAGGGACCCGTCGAGATCGGCGAGGTGTGAGAACGCGTCGACGTCGTAGTCGTCGACGAAGTCACGCATGTCCGCCGTCTCTCCCAGGCCGGCGACACCGACGAACACCACCCCGGGGTTGTCCGCCTGAGATGCGGCGACGTGCGGGGCCTCGCGTCGGCACTCGGTGCACCAGGGGGCCCAGAACCACAGCACGGCGTCCTTGCCCGCCAGAGTGGCGCCGTCGAAGGCCTCGCCGTCGACGGACTGTGCGGTGAACTTCAGCTCCTCGGCCACCGGTGGTTCGGCGCCGGTCTGTTTCCGCGTTGCGGCCGGGCTGGAAGGCGCACCCGTGGCAGCGCCGGTTGCCTGGCCCGTGTCATCGGGAGCGCCGGCGCCGGAGGTGTCGGTGCCGCACGCGGCCAGGCCGAGCACCAGGAGCAGCCCCAAGGCCAGGGATCTCACCGGGTGCTTTCGATGAGAACGAGAGACCGTCGGGGCTGCGTGGTCAGGCATCCGCACCAGGACGCCTTGCCGTGAGCTCGAGGTCGACCGGACCCGGGGCCGCGTCGGGCGTGCAGTCCTCCGGTTGCCGCTGGCGCCGCTGGGTCCACACGGCCAGGAGCGCGCCGGCCGCGACCACCAGGCCGAACACGACTCCTGCGAAGACGAAGGTGGCGACCGTCGCCGCTGCGCCGGCGATGCCCAGCAGGGTGAGCAGCGGTGCCGCGCAGCACACCGCGCAGGCGGCGGCGCCGGCGCCGAAGAGGTGGCGGTCCTTGGGGCTCATGCGTTGCTCGATTCGGGTCGGGTGGCGATCTGGACGAAGGGGATGGGGCAGCACTCCGACTCGGCGCACTGGACCAGGTCGTCACAACCGGCGTCGCGGGCCGCGATCAGGCTCTCCCGAATCACCTGCAGGTCGGCGATCTTCTGCTCGACCTCGGCGAGCTTGGCCTCGGTGCGTGACTGGAGCCCGCCCTGACTAGCACCGTGGTGGTGGCGGCCGGCCTCGAGCAGCTCGGCGACCTCGTCAAGGGTGAACCCCAGGTTCTGGGCTGCCTTGATCACCCGCAGCGTGGTCACCGTCGCCTCCGGGTAGAGCCGGTGCCCGCCGAGGCTTCGTTCGGGCTCGGCGATGATGCCGCGGCGCTCGTAGTAGCGCAGCGTCTCCACGTTCACTCCGACCGCCTCGGCGACCTGCCCGGCGCGCAGCCCAGCACTCACCCACTGGCCCCGATCCTGGACTCGGCACGGGCAGCGAGCGCCGCGAGCACGGACTCGTGCGCCGGCGCCGTGGAGACCGCCAGGGCGACTGTCCCGCCGGTCATGGCCAGCTCGAAGGTGAAGAACGAGCAGCAGCCCGTCTCCTTCACCGCCAGGCCCGCGGCACGGGCGGCCGCCTCGGGGTCCGCGCGCAGGTCGAGCCGAACCCGCTGCGGCGACTCGTGGGTCACGCTGAGGACGTCCCGGGCGAACAGGTCGTCGAACTCAGCGCGTCGCAGTGGCTGCTCGACGGTCGGAAGGGTGCAGGCCCCGGGCACCCAGTCGTCCTCGGCCATCAGGTTCACGCTCATGCATCGACTGTAAACCCGGACCTAGGTACGGAATGCAAGCCCGAGTCTCGCCGGACTCTCCAGCGCCGCGTCCGAGGCCCTCGGTGTGTCCGGTCAAACGTCTGGAGCCAATCCATCCCGGCTGTCGTTGACCGTCTTCGGTGTCGAGGTTACCGGGACCAGCCGCGGAACGAGTCGGATGTAGACGAGCATCCCGATGAGCTCGACGAGGGTCTGGGTGACCACGATGGCCGGGGTGATGGCGTAGCCCGCGGGGAGGGCCAGCGCGAGCGGGAGGACCACGAGCGAGTTGCGGGTGGCGCCGGTGAAGATCAGTGCCCGGGCGCGTCCTGTGTCGAGTCGAGCGGTGCGCGCGGCGGCGAGCCCGAGGAAGGCCATGATCAACAGGAACGCGGCGTAGATCGGGACGACGGTGATGATCTCGTCGAACCGACCCTCGAGCTTGGGGACCTGACTGCCGACCACGACGAACAAGGTGGCGGCCATCAGGGGAACCATCGCCGCGGTCATCGCGCCGGTGATCGCCTGACCCGTCCGGTGGCGTGCCGCGAGGGCTTCGGTGGCCCAGGCCAACGCGAGCGGGAGCACGATCAGGACCCCGAACGCCTCTAGGAACGGCCCGACCTCGACGATGTCGGCCAGCTCAGGGCCTACGAACAGCCACAGCAGGACCGGCAGGGCCAGCAGCTGGGCCAGCATCAGCAGCGGCGTGGCGGCGACCAGGCGCTGACTGTCGCCGCCAGCGAGCCCGGAGAACACGATCACGTAGTCGATGCACGGCGTCAGCAGGGTCAGCAGGACACCGAGGAGCACCGCCTGGGACAGCGGCACCAAGGCCGTGAGCGCGCCGACCACCAGCGGCACGACCGCGAAGTTCAAGACCAGCGCTGAGGCGAGGAACCGGGTATCTCGGAACGCGCCGGCCAACTTGGTGAACGGCACCTGCAGGAACGTCGCGTAGAGCAGGGTCCCGAGTACCGGGTAGATGCCGAGCTCGAGCGGATGCGAGCTCTCGGGCCACGCCAGTCCGACGGCAGCTCCAGCCGCCAGGCCGCCGAGGTAGATGGAGATCTGGTGCCGCTCCAGGGCACCCACTACTGACACGAAATGGTTCCTTCCAATGCGCTCCTCGCGAGCCCGCTTGCATTCCGCGCCCAGGTACGGACTTGTATGTTCTCAACGGACAGATCGACACCGACTGAGAGACCCCCGTACCCACGGGCGGGCGCTGAGGTAGGTCCGGGGTGGGCAGGCCGAGGACACGCCCACGGGGGCATCCTGGAGCGGTCGGGACTGCCGTCGGTCACAGGTAGCGGCAGACCTGGTCGGCGGGGCAGGCGTCGGGATCGGCATGTGCGGCCTGGTCCCGGAGTTCGGCGAGGCTGGCGCGGAGCGCGACGAGCTGGGCGATCTGGGCGTCCAGGTCGGTGAGGCGTTCGTCGAGGAGGTCGTGCACGTGCCCGCATGGCGGGGTGCCGCTGTCACGGATGCCGAGGATCTGCCGGATCTGGGCGAGGGTCAGGCCGGCGGCCTGGCCACGGTGGATGAAGTCGAGCCGTGCGAGCGCGTCGGGTGTGTAGTCGCGGTAGCCGGACGGGGTGCGTTCCGCGGCTGGCAGGAGGCCCTGGTCCTCGTAGAACCGCAGCGTCTTGGTGGTGGTGCCGGCGGCGTGGGCCAGTTCTCCGATCCGCATGGCGGCGCCTCCCTGTCCGGGCTTGACCTTCCCCTGTACTGGAAGGTCCAGTATGGCTGCATCGACGGGTCTTGCCCAACAAGTGCGGAGGTATCGGATGCCGAGGAAGGCCGACCTCGCGGTGATCGGCTCGGGTGGCGCGGCCTATGCCGCGGCGATCCACGCCACCACACTGGGGAAGTCGGTGGTGATGGTGGAACGCGGCACCATCGGCGGGACATGCGTGAACACCGGCTGCGTGCCGTCCAAGGCGCTGATCGCGGCCGCCGAAGCTCGCCATGTCGCTGCCGATGCCGGCCGGTTCCCTGGGATCGCGGCCACCGCGGGCCCGGTGGACATGCCCGCCCTGATCGGGGGCAAGCAGGCGCTGGTGGAGACGCTGCGGGCGGAGAGGTACGTCGACCTCGCTGAGTCCTACGGCTGGCCGGTGCTGCCCGGGGACGCGCGCTTCGATGCTACGCCGGACGCGCCGGTGCTGCAGGTGACCGCGGCCGACGGCACGGTCGAGACGATCGAGGCGGAGCACTACCTGGTCGCCACCGGATCCCGACCTTGGGTCCCGCCGATCGACGGGCTCGATGCGGTGGACTACCTGACCTCGACAACCGCGATGGAGCTGACCGAGGTGCCGGAGTCACTGCTGGTGCTCGGCGGCGGCTACGTGGCGTTGGAGCAGGCGCAGCTGTTCGCCCGGCTGGGGTCCCAGGTCACGATGCTGGTGCGGTCCCGGCTCGCATCCCGGGAGGAGCCGGAGGCGTCGAGCACGTTGCAGCAGGTCTTTGCCGACGAGGGCATCCGGGTCGTGCGCCGGGCTGCAGTCACCTCCGTCACGCTCGACGAGACGACCGGTCAGGTGGTGGCCACCGCGGCCGTGTCCGGCGGCGAGCAGGAGTTCCGGGCCGAGCGGGTGCTGGTGGCGCTGGGTCGCCGCCCGGTCACCGAGGGTCTGAACCTGGACGCGGTGGAGGTGAAGACCGGCGACCTCGGGGAGATCGTGGTCGACGACCGGCTGGCCTCCTCGAACCCGCGGATCTGGGCGGCCGGGGACGTCACCGGGCACCGCGAGTTCGTCTACGTCGCCGCCAGCCACGGCGCTGTCGTGGTCGACAACGCCTTCAGCGGAGCAGAGCGGTCGGTGGACTACGCCCGCCTGCCGCGGGTGACGTTCACCAGCCCTGCGGTCGGGTCGGTCGGGATGACCGACGCCGACGCGGTCGCCGCCGGCTACCGGTGCGACTGCCGGGTGCTCCCGCTGCAGTACGTGCCCCGCGCGCTGGTGAACCGCGACACCCGCGGCTTCATCAAGGTCGTCGCCGACGCCGACACCGGCCGGATCCTCGGCCTGACCGCGGTGGCCAAGGACGCCGGCGAGCTCGCCGCCGCCGGCGTCTACCTCCTCGAGGGTGGAATGACGGTGCAACAGGTCGCCCACGCCTGGGCGCCGTATCTGACCATGGCCGAAGGCATCAAGATCGCCTGCCAGTCCTATACCACCGACGTCTCCAAGCTGTCCTGCTGCGCCACATGACCACCTCACGTTCGGTCACGACGCGGTGCGGGGTATTGCTGCGGGCACTCCGGCGGCGTCGACTCGACGGTCGGCCCGATGAAGCGGGTGCGGGCGATGCTTGGACAGCGATCGGGGTGGCGATGGTGGTGACGCTGTGTTGCCTCGGCCCGCTGCTGGTCGCGGGCGGGGTGCTCGGCGCATTTGGAGGGTTGCTCTCCGGGTCCTGGGTCATCGCGGTCACTGCTGTGCTGCTGCTGGTCGGCGCGGTCTTGTGGATCCGGGTGGTCCGGGGTCGAGCCTCGCGGCCCCGGGTTGACCCCACACGGAGGGGTCGGGGATGACTGCGGCGTCATCCCGGTCGGGTCTGATGACCGTCGGGGAGCTGTCGCGGCGGACGGGCGTCCCTGCCAAGAACCTGCGCGCCTACACCGATGCCGGCCTGGTCTACTCGGTCGGGCGCACCGGCGCGAACTACCGCCTGTACGACGCCGAGGCACTGTGGTGTGTCGCCGCCATCACCGAGCTTCGGCAGCTGGGTCTCACCCTGGCGGAGATCCGCGAGTTCGGTGCCGGCTATCTCGCCCGGGAGGGGGAACCGATCGGTCCGCGGCTTGCGCAGATGCTTGAGAGATCACGGGCCCGCGTCGAGCAGCAGATCGCCGAGTTGGAAGAGGTCCGGCGGCGCATCGACGACTTCGTGGCGGCGAATCGGGACCGGCTACGCAGTCACGCGGCTCGAGCCTGGGCAGGCGACCCGCGCGGGCGTGACCCTAGGCCTTGACCCTCCCCCCGGGGGCAAGGCCTACGTTCAAGGGAAATGGACCAAGGACAAGAAGGAAGGGAACAGAACCGTGGCTACAACACGACGTCCAGCAGCCAGTGCTGACCGGAACGCTGACGGCCTGACCGCCAGCGCCACGGCACAGTCACGGCCCGAGGCTGCCTGCGCTCCGGGGACTACGAACTCCGGCGGCACCGGTCCTCACACCGGCCCGTGGGGGACGGGGACTCGCGCGGTTGTCGGTGCCGGCGCGCTCGCCTGGGGGCTGGCGGTTCCCCACCAGCATCCGCTGCTCGACCTACCGCTGGCCGAGTCGCGCGCCTGGGGGAGCCTGGCCGGGTTCGTCCTGTTCCCCCTGTTGGTCACGCTGCTGGTGGTGTTGCGGGGACGGTCCGCGCCGCCGCTGCGTCTGGGCCACGGGGCCGCGTGGCTCGTCACCGCCGGCGTGGTCGCACTCGCCCAGTTCTTCCCCGTTGCCGTGCTGACCTGGATCGGTGCCACCCTGCTGCTGCTCGCGGTTCTGCGCCGCGGCGGTTGCGAGGTCCTCGCCGTGCCGAACCTCCTCCTGCGCCGCAGCGACTACCTGGTGTGCCTGCCGTTCTCGGCGATCGACGCCTGGGAGTCGCAACCGAGGCGCCCGCGATGACCTCGACATCCATCCCGGCGGCCGTCGGGGAGACCGAAGACGAACGGCGTTGCTGGTGCTGCGGTACGCCGAACCCACCCGCGCGGCTGCTCCAGCTGAACGACCACCCCGAGGTCGACCTCTGCCTGGCGTGCGCGAGCTACCTGGCGCTGCGCGCAGGGGAGCGGCGTGACCAGCTGCGGCCGTCGCTGACCGGCCGACTCCGTGACGTGATGCGGGCGGGCCGGCGCCAAGTGGTGGACCACGGGTGGCACCGGCTCCCCATCATCGGGCCCGTGCTGCGCTGGGTCGGACGGTTCACCCCATGACCCGGCGGCCCGCCACCCCCTCCACAACACCCGAGACCAGCCAGGCGGCGTGTTGTGACCCGACCGTCGATCTTTTGGCGCGATCCTCGGAGGAGGCTGCGCTGGTACGCCGGGCCGCGTTCACCCACCTTCGCCGCGGCCGGCCGGCGCCGGAGGCGACGCTCGCCGAGGACACCGGGCTCCCGGTGGAGGCGGTCCGCGCCGCGCTGACCGAGCTGGTCGCCGTCGGCACCGCGACGGTGGTCGATCGAGACGTGGTCGCCGCCGGTGGATTGAGCGTGGTGCCCGCAGCGCATCGGTTGCGACTCCCAGGCGTCGATCTGTGGACCTGGTGCGCCTTTGACGCCATCGGCATCCCGGCGGCGCTCGGCGTCGACGCCCTCGCGATCACCCAGTGCCCGGTCTGCGGCACCGCCCTCGAGGTCGCGCTGCCGCAGGGCAAGCCGCCAGCCGACAGTCCCCTAGTGGGTTGGCTGCCCGAGCGGCCCTGCGCGAACGTGCAGGAGGACTTCTGCCCGGAGGCGAACCTGTTCTGCGGCCGCGACCACCTGGAGCGGTGGCGCGGCGAGGCCAACGACCCGGCCGGCCGGGCCTACTCCCTGGCGGGTCTCGCCGCACAAGGCCAGCAGGTATGGGCCGAGATGCGAGAGGCGGCCGAACACCATCCCGGGCAGGCCGGCCGAACCATCCTCTGACCTCTACCCCTCGCGCCGGGGACCGGCCTCCGTGTCCACGGCACCGGTCGTCGGCAGCTCGCGAAAAGTCAGTAGCGGCCGAGGGTGCCGCGGCTCTTGGCGACACGTTCTCCGAGCTTGAACGCCACGATCCCGGCGGCCAGGTAGCCCAGTGAGGCAGCCAGCATCGGAACCAATCCGCCCATGCCCCAGGCGACGAGGACCGGCCGGTCGGTGAAGAGCGCGCGGTAGAGGCTCCCGATCACGTCGGTCAGTGGCAGGAAGTGACTGAGGTTGGCCCACCACCCGGGGACGGCGATCAGCGGTAGAGCACTGGCGCTGAAGATCATCACTACGATCAAGATGGCGTCGTTGACCAGCTGGATGCGCTTCCAGACCAGGGTGCCGCCGGCGACCATCAGCGAGACGCCGATCGCGGCCAGCACACCCAACGCGAGCGGCAGTAGGGCGGCGGCGTTCCAATCGATCTGTAGCGGCACGAACGCCGAGACGATGCCGTAGGTGGCGGCCGCGACGAAGACCGTCTCCAGGAACGCTGCGGCGACCCGGCCGACGGCCACGACCAGCCAGCTCGGCAGCGGCGAGAGGAAGACCTGCTCGATGGTGCCTGCCTGGATCTCGGCGAGCAGCCGCCAGAACATCTTGACGACCTGCATGTAGAAGAACATGAACGGCACGAACCACACCACCATGATCGAGGTGGTCTCTCTGTCGAGGCTCCAGCTGGTCGAGCCCTCGACGAGCCGATCGCCCTGTCCGAGCAACGGCCCCAGCAGCAGCACGAACGCGGCGAACATCGGAAGCTCGATGAGGATCTGGAGCCGCTCGGACCAGGCGAAGCGGAACCCCTTGCGGATCTCGTTGCCGACGGCGCCGAGGTAGGCGCGGGCACCCAGTGGTGGGGGAGCCAGTGGTGGGGCGGCGCTGTGGTGGGTCATCGGGGGCTCAGCGCTCCTTCCCGCAGCGCGCGACGCAGGGCGGCGCCGTAGGTCGCCAGCCCGGCGAGGAGCAGCACCGTGGTGTGGACCAGGAGCCACGGCAGCGTCCCGTCGGTCCAGCTCTGGCCGAGGCCGTCGGCCAGGGTGGTGTTGAACGCCTGGACGCCGAGCGCGGTCGGCACCAGGTGGCTGACGGTCTCGATCGGGCCAGGGAACACCGTGACCGGGACCAGCATGCCGCCGAAGACCATGATGGCCATGTTGAAGACGTGGGTGATGGCGCCGATGCTGGCCACCCGGAGGGTGAGCGCCGTCATCAGCAGGCCGTAGGCCAGTGCGTTCAGCATCGTCAGCGCCGCCGGCACCACGGCGGATGCGTGCCCGGAGTAGTCGAGACCGAACCACGCGGTGAGGATCGCTGCGAGCACCGCCGCGGCGAGCAGGCCCTCGACGGCCAGCGCCGCCATACGGCCGGTCGCCTGGAGATACGCCGACGCCGGGCTGAGCCGGGTCTGCTCGAGGGTGCCGCCGTTGATCTCCTCCGCGATGCCGCCGCTGCCGTTGATCGCGGCGGCCTGGGCCACGGTGAGGGCCAGCAGCGCGGGCAGGGTGAGCGTCATCAGGCCCGTCACGATGTGACCGCCGCCGATGAACAGGTTGATGCCGAGGTAGTTCAGCAGGCCCAGCCCGGTCCCGACGACGATCATGCCCTTGCGGTGCCAGGCCAGCCGCAGACCCTTGGCGATCTCGTTGCCCAGCAGCCGTACCTGGAGTGGGCGGCCGGTAGGGGTGGGGATCGTCGTATCCAGGGTGAGCGTGGTCATGACGAAGCGACCTCCTCCGCGATCCGCGACGGTGCGGCGTCGTCGCGCAGCACGCGGAGGAAGACCTCCTCCAGAGTTGGCTGCGCCTTCTGGACCGAGACCAGCCGGGCGTCGGCGGCGCGTAGTCGGTCCAGCGCGGCGTACAACGTCGTGGTGTCGTCGGGCAGCAGCACCCGGGTCTGGTCATGCTCGGTGGACGTGACGGCGCCGCCCGGCAGCGCGTCGGCGATTCTGTCGATCGAGCCGGCGAGGCGGATCTCCCAGCGATTCTCGGCATGCCGGGAGAGCAGCTCGCCGGTGGGCAGGTCGGCGATGATCTCACCGGTCCGGATCACCGCGCTCCGGCCGGCCAGCTCCTGGGCGACATGGAGCTGGTGGGTGGTCAAGAGGATCGTCTTGTTGTCGTCGCGGGCGAGGTGGGCGATCCAGTCCTTGAAGATGCGCGCCGACTCGACGTCGAGTCCGAGCGTGGGCTCGTCGAGCAGCAGGATCGGCGGGTCGGTGATCAGCGCGGCGGCCACGGCGACCTTCTGCTGCATGCCGCGCGAGTAGGAGCCGACCTGCTCCTGCCGTCGCTCCCAGAGGTCCAGGTCGCGGAGCAGGCGCTCGGCCCGCGGCCTGACCTCGGCGACCCGCAGCCCCTTCAGCCGCCCGAAGTACAGCAGGTTCTCCCAGGCCGACAGCGGCCAGTAGACGTTCCGCGAGCCTTCGAGTACCGCGCCGATCTGCAGCACCGCCCGGCTGCGGTCCGCCGCCAGGTCCCAGCCCCCGACCCGGACCGTTCCCGCGGTGGGCGTCACCAGCCCACAGATCATCTTGATCAGGGTGGTCTTCCCGGCGCCGTTCGGGCCGAGGAGCCCGAGGACCTGGCCCCAGGGAAGAGAGAGGCTCGTCGGCCGTACCGCGGGACGTGCCGTGGCGCCCCGGCCGTAAGTCTTCGCCAGCCCGGTCAGCTCGATCGCCGAACCGCTGGCCTCGTGGCTGGTGGTCGTCGGTTCCATCACGCCTCCCTTATGGCGTAAGATTCACTGGAGACCCTAGATCTTATGGCGTAAGGTTTCAAGGGTGAGCACGCAATCCCTGCCCGCCAGCGGCCACAAGGCGTCGTTGACCAGGGCCCGCATCGTGGACCGGGCGCTGCGCTACATCGACGAGAACGGGCTGAGTGCGCTGAGCATGCACAAGCTCGGCGCCGCGCTCGAGGTCAAGGGGATGTCGCTCTACCATCACGTCGCCAACAAGGACGACCTGCTCGATGGAGTGGTCGAGGCCCTGTGGGCGGAGGTCGAGCAGGCCGCCCCCGCGGGGGTCGCCTGGCGTGAGGGCGTCGAGTCGCTCGCCAAGGCGGTGCGCGACATGGTTCGGCGACACCCCAATGCCGCGCCGCTGATCTACAGCCAGCAGCTGATGCCCGAGCCGGCTCTGCGGGTTGTCCAGGCCCACGTGAGAATGCTCGCCGTGGCGGGCTTTGATGAGCAGCATGCCTACGACCTGCTGCGCACGATCTGGTCCTACGCCTTCGGGTCGGCGTTTGCCGAGATCACCTGGGCCACCGCCGAGCCCGGCTGCGCGGTGGATGTCCGCCAGCTGCTGCGCCCCGGAACCCCGGAGGACCTCGCCCTCGTCGCCGACGTGTTCTGCGGCCAGTCAGACATGGACTCCCAGTTCCGGCTCGGGCTCGACCTCATGCTCCGCGGCGTCGAAAGCCCCGGTCCGACATCCGACAAGCCGTAGCGGACCCAACTGGCCTGAAGTCCGCATGGCGCGAGGCGGCATCATCGAACTGGGCAGATGGGCAGCGAGCTCACGGAGCCGCTCTTCCCACACCTCGGCGGGCACGTGCTCGTCTCCGCGCGAGGGAGGTCCCCGGTCCACGCCGGGGAGTCGGGCCTGGCGCCACGAGCTCGCTCGAACCCGAGGGGGCGAGTCGATGTCCAAGTTCGTCGTGAGTTGGCAGTGGAAGGATCCGCGGCAGTGTCCTCGGGAGCGCCCGGCTCGCGCTGGAGACTCGCTCTATGACCACATCGGGTCCACGTCGGGGCCGGGACTGGCCGCAAAGCCGTACGTCGAGGTTGCAGATCCCCGTAGTCCGCCCAGCGCCTCGCGCGCCCGGGCGAGGTATCCGGCTGCGCTTAGTGAAGCGCCCACGCTGGGATCGTGTCCTTGTAGTGCGGCTGGGTTGTAGGCCCGATTGCTCACGTGGCCACCGTAGTCAGTCGGTCCCTCTCGACCTCCCGCCGTCAATGTCAACCGACCCAATGTTCTTTGGCCAAATTTCAAGCTGGCCAAGATTGGCTGCATCTCGACAGCAGCAGCAGCGCGTCGCGGCGAGGAAACCCGCCTCTGGGTCGGTGAATGTCGTCGCGGAAGAAGCTCAGAAGGCTTCCTGACGCGCTCTCGGGGCCCGAAACGGCCCCCATTTCGAGCACATGCCGCCCGGACTTCGCTCAGAGCGATTCTGAGCGAAGCTCTGTCACCGGGCAGGACCCGCGTGATCGGGACCTGTTGGCGGCACGTCGAGGCCGGGTCGGCGGGGCGTGGTGGTTGCCGCTGCGAGCCGCTGCTCGGCTGCCCGGCGGCGGGACTGAGGATCGGCCTTGGCCGTCCTTTTGCGCTCTTCGGCGTTGATCTCATCGATTCGAGCCTGGGCGTAAGCGGGGCGGTTGCGGTCGCGCTCCATGCTCTCGGTGACGGTCTGGTGCTCGAGGATGCCGGGCGCGAGGTGCAGCTTGTGGCGCAGGCGCTCGAAGCCGTCTAGCCAGCTCTCGGAGCCTCGGGAGCCGAGGATGCGCGCGGCCTGGTGGATGAGCTTCTGGCGGACGTCGGTCTCTGACCAGTGGCCGGCGGTGCGCAGCAGGTGGTCGATCATTGCGTCGCCGAGTGGGGACCGGTTCTCGATGGCGGCGGCGATCGCGTCGGCACCCTCGGTCTCGAACAGCTTGGCCGGGTCCAGGCCGTCGGGTAGTTCGAGCTGAGTGGGGTCGAGGTCCGCGGCCGTCAGGTGCCAGAAGGCCTTTTGCGCCGACTTCCACCCGGCGGGGTCGGAGTCGGTGGCCACGGCGATGCGGTCGCGGCCGTTGACCATCTCGATGTTGGCGCGCAGCAGCTTGATCTGGTTGATGGTGAGCGCGGTTCCCATCGGGGCGAGGCCGACGGCGGCGCCGTTGCTGCCCAGGGTGATGGCCAGTGCGTCCATGGGGCCTTCGACGATGACCGGGAGCGCGCCGTTGGCGAGGAGTTCGCGGGCTTCGGCGTACCCGAAGAGTGCCTCGCCCTTGGTGAAGATGCTGGTGTTGCGGGTGTTCAGGTACTTCGGTCCGGCGAAGTCGTCGTCGGTCTTGGTGGGGTTGCGGCGGCCGACGAAGCCGAGGATGGCCTCGCTCGTGGGGTCGTGGGGATCGCGGATGGGCAAGACCAGTCGGTCGCGGAAGAAGTCGCGGCAGTACGTCGTGCCGTCGTCGCGTTCACGCTGTGAGACAAGGCCGGCCTGTGTGAGTTCGTCGAGGGTGGCGCCCTGGTCGGTGAGGTGGCGCATCAGGCTGCGACCGCCGCCGGGTGCGTATCCGAGGGCGTAGTTGGGCTGGTCGGTGAGGTCGGTCCCCATCCGCTCGCGCAGGTAGTCCGGCGCCCACGAGCGCGGGTAGCAGGACTCGAAGTAGGCCAGGGCCTGCTGGTTGAGCTCGTGGATCCGCTCGGCCGGGATCTGGTTCGGGTCGGGGAAGGCGTTCTCGGCGGTGACCTCCTCGGCCTGTTCCCAGGGCAGGGTCGTCGCGTACGGGTCCTCCACGTACGGGTAGTCGCCGATCGCGACGTCGTCGTACGTCGGGTCGTGCTCGTCCGGTGGCGGTTCCCGGTCGACAGGCTCGGTTGCGAGAGCGTCGTACTCACCCGGGGCGGGGGAGTGGAAGACAGGGGCGCTGTTGTCGTCTGGCTGGTCCCGGTAGAAGGCGGCCATGAACTCGTCTGCGTCCTCGGGTGGGAGCAGGTCGGGGTCCGCGGGGACGTCGGCCTCGGGGTACGGTGCCTCGTCGTCACTGGGCGGCGGCGCTTCCGACGGCTGGTCGGTGAGCATGGCGATGCGGAGCACGAGCGCGTCGGCGACTTCGACGCCGGTGAGAGACCCGTCTTGGGGGACGCCGGCCAGTGCCCTGGAGAGGATCTCGGCCGGGGTCCAGCCGTGGTGCTCGCAGGCTTCGTCGACCGCGGCGACGAGCGCGGGCCAGGCGGGTGACTTTTGGAGGTAGTCGGCCTTGGTCGTGCCGACGAGTTCGGCCAGTGCGGTCCGCCATGCGGGTTGCAGCAGGTTCGCGGAGTGCTCGTCGGCGCCGAGTGCAGCCGGCCCGAGGTGCGGAACGAGGCGCCACCACAGGGCGGCGGCCTGCTGTTCGTCAGGCAGCGGCCGCGGGTCGACCTCCGCGCTCTGCGGTGCGTCGGTGTCGGTGCCGGACTGGCCGCCGGCCAGGGAGGGATCGGTGGCGAGCGCTTCCTTGATGTAGTCGGTTACGGGCAGCCCTGCGCGCTCGAGCCGGGCGAGCCGCTGGCACAGCGGCGTGATCCACGGGTCTTGGCGGACGACCTCGGGCAGCACCTGGTACCAGGTGCGCTGGGAGAAGGGGTAGCTCGGACGTGCCGCGCGTACGGCCCGGTTGAGCTTGGCCTGGTAGGCGCCGGGGGCGCCGATGTTGCGGTCGCCGGTGGGGCGCAGGTCGTTCTCGTCGGTCCCGGCCACTGCCCGCCACACGGCGAGATCGGCCCGCAGGTCGGCGTCCTCGTCCTCGAGGAAAGGTTGTGCCCACACGGGTGCGGTGGCGCCGGTCCATCCCCGAGCCTGCTCGCGGACGGCGTCGATCTGCTCACGCACGAGCTGGTGGTAGGCGGCCGCGAACGGGCCCCAGTCATGGGCCTCGCCCAGCCGGGCGGGGATGCCGGGCAGCCAGGGCAGCGGTCCGTCGGCCGGCGGGGGAGTGTCCCGATCGTGTGGCCGGGCGGCGGTGAGTTCGGCGACCAGGTCGTCGACCCGGGCATCGAGCACCGCGGCGGGGTCGCGCGCGTCGGCCAGCGACCCGACGCCCACGGCTGCGGTCAGCAGCTTCAAGGGGCTGTGCTCGTCGAGCGCGACGAGCGCGAGGTGGGAGCGCAGCGTCGGCCACGCGGGGGCCTCGGTCAGCCCGGTCAGGAGTGCTTCGGCGTGCGCGTCGATCTTGTCCATGCCCGTGGTGCCGATCAGGTTCTCGGCGCCGGCCGTGACCGCGTCGTGGTAACGCGAGGCCATGTCCCCGAGCAGCTGGTGCGGGTTGGTCTGCTCGCGCAGCGTGGTCGTCGCGGAGACCGGCGAGCCGTCGCGGCGCAGCATCTCGGCGATCCGGTCGAGCGCGGTCGGCGGGATCAGCGCCTCGGGCCGGATCAGGTTGTGCGGGTCACCGTCGCTGGCGACGTTGAGATAGAGGTGGTTGGCGAACTTGCCGCGGGAGAGCGCGACATAGAGCAGATTGCGGTCTTCGTCACCGGTGAGGACGACGTGACAGGTGCCGGTGGTGATGCCCTGCGCGCCGTGCACGGTGGTCGCGTAGCCGAGCTGGACCGTCTTGGAGACGTAGTCGGCGGGCAGGGTGATGGTCTTGCCGAGCTGGTCGTGGACCACCCGCAGGGAGCCGTCGGCGTTGACCTTCTTGACGTGCCAGCGGTCGCCGTTCTTGACCCAGTTGGTGCGGCTGATCCGCAGGCGACGGTCGTTCTCGCGGGTGATGATCCGATCACCTTCGGAGACCCTCGAGCCGTCGGCCAGCGTCAGTACGCGCCCGATCTCCTTCTCGTCGAGGCCGGCGAGGCGGTCGTTGCGGGCCCGGGTGTTGAGTTCGGCAACGAGGGCGCGGGTGGGTGCGATGAGGACTGAGTCGGTGTCGGCGGCTCGGTCGGCGGCCCACGCGGCGTAGGCCTGGTCGGCGCAGGCGCCGAGGTCGCCGACGTGGATGCGGCCACGGTCGGCGTAGAACGCGATCGCCGACGGGTCGCCTTCACGCAGGGCCAGAGTGGCGGCCGCTTCGGCGTGGTTGAGGCTGCCGTCGCGGTTGCGGAAGCGGTGCACTTCGCTGAGGGTGACGGCGCCGATCTGGTGGGCGATGTCGCGCAGGACGCCGCCGGCGGCGACCGAGGCTAGCTGCCGGTCGTCACCGACCAGCCGCACCTGGCCTCCGCGGGAGGTGATGTAGTCGATCGCGGCCGCCAGATCGGTGGTGGCGGCCATGCCTGCCTCGTCGATCAGGACGAGGGTCTTGGGGTTGATCCTCTCCACCCACGAGGGCGCTCCGCCCTTTTCGGCGTGCCACACGAGCTTGGCCAGGGTGTCGGCGCGGACCTTCTTCCGACCCGGGCGCCAGGGTCCCTGGAACAGGCCCATGGCCTTGCCCCCGGCACCGACGCCGGCGTCACCGGTCTCGGGGTTGATGGAGGCGCCGAGTTCCTGGGCTGCGACTGCGGAAGGTGCGAGGCCGATGACGGTGCCGCCGGAGTCCTGCCAGGCGCGAGTGAGGACCTGCATGGCGGTGGTCTTGCCGGTGCCGGCGGGCGCGAGCGCGAGCTGCACGGCGCGGCCGCTGGTGGCCATCTCGCGGACCAGGGACTGCTGGGCGGCGTTGAGCTGGAGCTCGTTGGCGGCGGCTTCGGCGATCGCGATGCCGACGCGGACCTCGCTGATGGTGCGGCCTCCCGTGCGGCGGGCGGACTCGACGATGCGCCGCTCGGCGTCGATGACGGCCTGGGAGGTGTACTGGCGGGCGCCGGCGAGGCTGTAGACGCTGACGATCTCCTCGCCGTTGACCCCGTGCTCGGTGCGCTGCAACGGCTCGGGGATCGTCACGTCCTGCTCGGCCGCGGTGGCGGCGTGGGTGAGCGGGTCGGGGGCGTTGAAGGCGATCGAGTGGTCGGCGATCGCGGTGGCCACGACGCGGTCAACGGCGGCGTCGAGGTCGGGCAGCCGGACGCGGTGGGCGCGGGCCTGGCGCTGTGCTTCAGCGTGCAGGTGCCAGACCTGCCAGGTCGCGCGATCCTCGGCGACCCGTTCGACGACATCCTGCGCGGTCTCGGCGACCCACTCGTCAGTGACGTCTTGGGAGTCCGGACGGTGTCCGAGGCAGCCCTCGACCATGTCGCGGACGGCCTGTTCGCTGCCGATAATGGCGGCGGCCTCGGTCAGCCAGGCGGCGCGCTGGTCGGCCTCGGCGCGGGGTGCGTGCTTGGCCTGCCGGGTCTGGTCCCAGGCCTTCTCCGCGAGGGTGACGGCCTCGCCTTCGGTCGGCGGCCGCCCGTGCTCGGTCTGGAAGGCTGCTGCCAGTTCGCGGCGCCGGGCCTCGATGGCGCTGTGCCGCTTGGACCAGGTCTTGGCAAGACGCTCGTCGACGCCGACGATCTCGCGCACGGGCCGCTTGTCGACACCCTTGGCCAAACCGCTGCGGCGGTTCTCGAAACGAACCCCCAGCCGGGCGATCAGCTCGGACTCGATGAGGGTGTTGTACATCTCCGCGAGGGTGACGTTGGCCTTGAACAGGACCCGTCCGTCGACGGCGAGCCAGCGTCCGGTCTCGTCCTGGACCTTGTTGCTGACAGCGACGTGGGTGTGCAGGTGAGGGTCGGAGGAGCGTGCGTCGCGGTGGGTGAACATGCCCGCGATCAGCCCCTTGGCCTTGACCTGCTGGAGGCCGCCGCGGCCGCGGCGCGTGAACAGCACCTCCTTCTCCAGCCACGAAAGGGTGGCCTCGACAGCCGAGTGGTGGGCGGCCTCGATCTCCTTGGCGACGTCCCGGTCGGCCAGTGCCCACAGCGTCGAGACGGACTTCACCGGAGCGAAGGTGAGGTCGTAGCCAGCCACGGCGGTGGTCTGCTGACGGGTGGCCTTGGCCATGAAGGAGCCGCGCTCGCGGTCGTCGATCGGGGCGCGGCCGTGCTCGCGGAGGAAGTGCTCGTTGCCCAGTTCGGTGCGGATCTGCGCCCGCACCTCGGCCGGCACCGGGGTCTTCCAGTGCTCCCCGTGGGCCAGGTTGTAGGCGATGTAGCGCTTGGCGGTCTCCTGGATGAACTCCGGCTGGTTGCCCAGGTAGCGGGCGAACACGCGGCCGAGCTGAGAGGCCTTCTTGGCCTGCTCAACGCTCTTCCCCGCGTCCAGGACGGCGTTCTCCAACCGCTCCGCGTCCGGGTGGCGACCCTCGCCGAACAGATTCCGCATGTGGGTCTCGGTGACCTGCGAGCCCACCTCGAGGTCGAGCGCACCGAGCCCCGCGCCGAACCAACGGCCCGGCGACTCGCCCTTCTCGGCGTAGTAGTCGGCCAGTCCCGCGTGCCCCCGGTCGGTTGCATCGTGCACGGCGACCTGACGGGTCAGGTACGTGTACCCGTCTCCCGCGGTCAGCTTGTGCACACCCATCACACCTGGAGAAGCAACCGCGGCGAGCCGGTTTCGGACACCTGCCCGGCACCGATTTCCGACAGTGCATGGGGTGCGAGGTTCCTGGTGAGTCTGGGAAATCTGAAAGTCGAGTTTCGGGCTGGGGTTGGTGGTGTTCGAAATTCGACGGGGTCGAGGTGTCCGATCCGGGTCGGTCGAGGTTGCTTCTTGCTTGTGAAGGGTCGCGGTGGATTTCCGTGACGTGACGATCAAGGAAGAGGTGATCCCCGATGGGGAAGGCGACGCAGGCACAGGCAGGTCGGGATCGGGCTCGGGATGCCCGACTGAAGGCGGCGCGGGAGCGGCGACTGAAGCTGGACCCGGATCAGCTGGCTCGGGAGCGGCGCATCGACGAGGCGTCGGTCGACGTCGAGGTGGCCTGGGAGCAGCGGGCGCAGGCCGAGCAGGCGGTCACGGACGCGGAGATCGCGGCCGCGGCCGCGATCGAGCGGCTCATGGCGGAGAAGCTCGCGATCAAGGACGTCGTGCAGCTGACCGGGCTGGACCAGGCGACGGTACGCCGTCTGCGTCAGGTCGAGACCGACACCGGAGACGACTCCGACGACGGCACCGTCAGGGACGCCGGCGGCGCTGCTGAGGCCGCCGGCGTCCAGGTGGCGTGATGGCAGGCGGTACAGCGGACCCGTTCGAGGGTGTCTCCGCGACGGAGCTGCGGCGGATGCTGGTCGAGGCCGGTGACCGTCGGCTCGACGCACTGTCGGTCGGGGCGGCCCAGGAGGCGCGGCGCGAGCAGGCGGTCCTCGTGACCGAGCTGCAGCGGCGCGGTGAGCCGCTCGAGGAGCCGGCGGCTCCGCCGAGTGCGTCGAACACGTCGGACCGGCCGAAGCCGTCCGCTGTTGTCCAGGAGCAGCTGGCCGCCTCGCGCGAGCGAGTCGTGGCCGCTCGACCGGCGCTGAGGCCGCCGGGCATGCGTTCGGATCGGCCCGAGGAGCGGGACACGCCGTCGGCGGGCCACTCGGCACCCGGACCCGGGATTCCGTCTTGAGCGGGCAGCCGACGATCGTCACGAGCCGGCGACGTCAGCAGGAGCTGCTGAGGTCCTGGTCGGGATGGCCGCTGACCTCGATCCTCCTCGACCCGGCGGAGGTAGCCCACGTGCGTGAGGGGGGCTGGGCAGGCACCCACCACCACGACCCGAGCACAGGGGAGCGGATCGTCGGGACGACGGCCGGCCTGGGGTTCGGTGTCGACGAGTCCTGGCACAACCCTGCCGAGGTCATCCCATGGCCGGAGATCGAGACGATCGCCCGCGCGGTGCCCGACGAGCTCCACGACGAGCTCGTCGAGTTCCGTGACCGGTGGCGCGGCCACCAGTCCGCCTATCCGCGGTTCGCGGCCAGCGCGGACGCGGTCGGGTGCGGGCCGGTCATCCCCGGCCAGCCGCTCACGCCGCGCCAAGAGGCCTACGTACGCGAGCACGCGGCGTTCGAGGCCAGCGGGGTACTCCCGGCCTGGCAGCAGCGCCGGGCCGCTCTCGACGCCGAACGCCTGGAGCTGCACGACCGGGCGCTCGACGCCGACGCGGGCACGGAGGCCGGCGACCTCCTCGAGCTCCTCGAGGACCAGCAGCTCGGACCGACCGTTCGCGACACTGCGTCGCCGACCGGCACAGCTGAGCCGGCACAGCTCGTCGCGGACCAGTACAAGGCGACCCCGCGGCCAGGACTGCGCCCACCGACCCCGCAGCCGGGGAGCGGACAGGAGCGCCACCAGGCAGGCTGCGCCCCGCCGGGCCGGCCGGAGGTGGCCCGATGATCGCGAGCAAGCCGGTCCGCCTGCTGTCCCTGGCGATCGTGGCCCTGGTCGTCATCGCAGGCATCCGCGCGATCGTCGGCGGCTTCGCGTTCGGCGGCGATCTCCTCGACTCTCCCGCCCGGTCCGAGAGCCGCGGCGAGCGCACCCTCGGCGAGGTGACCTACGTCCTCGACGGGGACACCGTCCAGGTCGCCACTCGCGACGGGCGGGACGTACGGGTGCGGTTGCTCGGGATCGTTCATTAGTCAAGCCTGGTGTCGGGATTGGACCTGTCGCGCCCCGTGGGCACCGGAAGCTGTCGTAGTCGGCACCCGGGACCACCGAAACGGACGGTCGCGGTAGGTAACGGGATTGACTGGCCGCTGTGGGTGTGTCACAAGACGCACCCGTCCCGGTGACGGAGGCCGGACGGCTCCTACGGACGTCCGCCGGGTTGTCGGGCCCGGGATGGCCTCTGGCCTGTACGTTCACCCTTTGTGGTTCCCTAACGGCCACGAGATCCTTGGGTGGCCCGAGCCCGCGCCGATCCGAGGTCGGGTATTCAGCGCCTGGTCTCGTACCTGGTCAGGAGCACGCCGTCGGGAAACGTCCGGGTCTCCACCAGGTTCAGGTTCACCCAGTTGTCCAGGGCCGTGAAGAACGGCGTGCCGCCGCCCACCAGGACCGGGTGGGTGACGATCGCGTACTCGTCGATCAGCCCGGCCCGCATGGCCGCCGCGGCGAGGGTGGCGCCGGCGACGTCCATGGGACCGCCATCCTCAGTCTTGAGCCGGGTGATCTCGGTGACAGCGTCGCCGGTGACCAGGCGGGCGTTCCAGTCGACCGCGCTGGTCGTCGAGGAGAACACCACCTTCGGCATGTCCCGCCAGCGGCGGGCGAACTCGATCTGCGCCGGTGTGGCGCCAGGCTGCTGGTCGGCGGTCGGCCAGTGGGAGCTCATCGTCTCCCACAGTTTGCGCCCGTACAGCGCCAGGCCCGCGCCTCTGGCCAGTGTCCGTTTAGCCCGCCCGGTGATGTGGTCCGGTGAACGGGGCCTTTTGCGGACGGGCCGCCGTGGCCACGAGGACGGCCGGTTGGTCATCCCGGGCATGTCCTGGCGGCCACCCGACCCGACCTTATCGGGAGCACCAGCCCTACGGACCCGCTTGGGACCCTGACCTGATCGGGCCTCGATCAGAGCTCGCCGGCGAAGAGGGGCGGCAGCCAGGAAGGGGCGACCAGAACTGCCGCAGCCCACAGAAGGAGTGCGCAACCCACTGCCGACACGAGCCGGCTCCCGGCATGACCGTTCTTCTCATAGGCCATCAAGACGGTGAGGGTGGCCATCCACAGCAGGTTCGCGATACCCGCCGCGAACATCACCAGCATGAGGCCGGCACAACAGCCGACGCAGAAGGTGCCGTGCTTCCGGCCGAGGCGGAACGCCCCACCCACGCCGCGTTGGTAGTGCGCGGCGAGGAAGCCGACCGGATGCCGGCACTCGGTGAGGCAGCGCTTCTTGAGCCGTGTGAACTGGAACGCTCCAGCCACCGCCAGGGTGCCGCCGGTGATGAGCGCTTCGTGCGAGCCGAGGAAGGCGCTGCGGTCCGCGAGCTGATGGACGCCGACGTCTGCTACGAAGGCGGTCAGCCCGAAGGCGCTCCAGACGAGCGCGTAGCCGCCCAGGAACGCCGCCATCACGATTCCCGGACGGGGTTGTCGCCGAGAAGCGGCGTCGAACAGCTGGGCCAGGGGCAGACTCGTGGGCACCATCATCGCAGCGATCATCACCTGCCAAGCGAGCAGGAACATCGCCAGCGCGAGCCAGATCGGCGGACCTTCCTCGATCAGCTGGTCATGGTGCAGCGAGCCGCCGTACCCGGTGACCTGGGCCCCGAGCGCGAGCAGCCAGGCGGATCCGATCGCGACCGGCACCGCGACCGGCAACCGGAGCCGACGCGGAAGGACGACTGTCGTCATGCGACGGCCTCAGCCCGATGCTCGATCGTCCAGTCCGACTGGATGGCGTTGCGCCCCTCGAAGGACCAGACCAGGTCGTAGTCCGGGAGATCCACCCGGTTGTGGCTGGCCTTGGCCACGTACGCCGGCGACCCCGGCACGGTCGAGAACAGCGAGTCGCGCAGGGTGGTGATGGTCTGTCCGTCGGGCGACCGATAGGGCTCCATCTCCCCCGAGACCACGTCCCCGATCAGCAACCTGCCCTTCCCCTGCACGGTCGCGTGGGTGATGGGGGCGCGCTTGACGTCCATCACCTCGCCGAAGAGGTCGGCCAGGTCTGCCAACGGCCCACCAAGTCGCCCGGCGAAGGCGTCGTGGATTGCGTCGAACTGGTCGTCGCTGGCCTCCTCGCTGATGAACCAGACCGCCCGCCAGTCACCCTGCAGGATGTTGCCGGGGACCTGGTGGACCGTGACGAAGCTGAGACCCGAGACGTCGACGCCGCCGATCACGCCCGAGTCCAGGTGGTAGGCGTTGAACGCCTCGCACGTTCCGTGGTCCGGGTCCTCGCCGATCCAGCAGGGACACAGGACCTCGCATGAGCATGCTTCGAGGAGTGTCCCGTGCAGCGCGTAGACCAGGTCGCTTTTGGTCTGGTCAGTGGTGGTGCTCATCGTCGTTGCCTTCCCTCTCTCTTGGTTCTCGTGTTCTCTCCAGGACGGCGCCGGTCGGGCCACTACTCGGGCAGCAGCCGGTCAGCGACGGCGTACCCACCGTCGACGGGCAGCGCGACGCCGGTGACGAAGTCCGAGGCTGTGGAGGCAAGGAACACGGCCGGCCCGGCAAGGTCGTCGGTGTCTCCCCACCTCTGGGCTGGGGTCTTGTGGCGGATCCGCTCCCCCCACTCACTCCCGGGCGCGCCCCGGGTGAGGTCGGTCTCGTACCAGCCGGGCAGGATCGCGTTCACCTGGATGTCGTGCTCGGCGAGCTCGACAGCCAGGGCGCGGGTCAGCCCGATGATCCCGGTCTTGGCGGCCGCGTAGCCGATCGCGGCAGGCGGGCCGAAGAGCGAGTACATCGAACCGATGTTGATGATCTTGCCGCCACTGCGCTGACTGACCATCACCTGAGCGGCGTGCTTGGCGCACAGGAACGAGCCGGTGAGGTGGGTGTCAACGACCGCGTGCCACCCGGACTCGGTCAGGTCGAGCACCGACCCGCCGACGTAGTTGCCGGCGTTGTTGACCAGGATGTCGAGGCGACCGAACCGCTCGACCACCTGTGCCATGGTCGCCGACACCGCCGACTCGTCACGGACGTCGCCGGGGAACACCGCATCGGCCGAGCCGAGATCGGCGGCAACGGCCGCGTTCTTGCGCTCGTCCCGGCCAGTGACCGCGACCGTTGCTCCAGCATCGCGGAGCGCGAGCGCGATGGCGCGGCCGAGCCCGCCGTTGCCACCGGTGACCAGGGCCACCCGTCCGTCGAGGGCGAACAGCTTCGAGTCCATGACCACCTCCGGGGGTGCGTGACAGGTCGTGAACCCCACCTTCCGCACCACCCGTCAAAGAACCGTCGAAGGTCCGTCAAGGAACCAGGCTGTGCGACAACGGCTTGCTGTGGGCCGGGACAGCGAGCCCGACCGGGCCTACCCTCGCCTTATGCTGCGCGTGCAGATGCTCGGCCAGCTGTCGGTCGAGCTGGACGGCGTCCCGGTGTCCCCGCCGGAGAGCCGGCGGGCGTGGTCACTGCTGGCCTGGCTCGCACTGAACCCTGGGCCGCATCCGCGCGTCGTGCTTGCGGCCCGGTTCTGGCCGGACGTTCTCGACACCAGTGCGCGGGCCAGCCTGCGCACCGCGATCTGGTCGCTCCGGCAGGCGCTCGGCCCGGACAGCGGTCGCTGTCTGACGTCGTCGCGCGACCACGTGGGCCTGGCGCCAGGGGAACTGTGGACCGACGTGGCGGAGTTCGGCCGGCTGCTCGACGCCGGTCATGTCGAGAGCGCTGTCGAACTCTGCCGTGGGGAGGTGCTTGCGGGCCTCGAGGACGAGTGGGCGTACGAGGCCCGCGAGGAGCACCGCGACCGACTCGCGACTGCCCTCGGCACGCTGGCGGCGGAGGAGGAGAAGCGCGGTGACCTCGCCGCCGCTGTCGCTGCGACGCGCCGCCAGCTGCAGTTCGCCCCATTCACCGAACACGTACACGCCGACCTGATCCGCCGGCTCGCGGCCTCGGGTGACCGCGCCGCGGCGATGCTCGCCTACCGTCGGCTCCGCGACCGGTTCCGGGACGAGCTGGGCCTCGAGCCGTCGGCGGGAACCCGACGGCTGGCAGCGTCCCTCCGTGCGGCGGATCCGGCCCCCGGACCGGTCAAACCGGCCGGGCGGCCGTCCGGCGAGGGAGGCTCGGGGGTCCGGGGCCTCCCGATGGTGGGCCGGAGCGCATCGATGGCCCTGCTCGAGGAGGCGTGGCGGACCGCCCGGACCGGTCACGGAGGAGTCGTCCACCTCAGCGGCGAGGCCGGCATCGGCAAGACCCGACTGGTCGAGGAGCTCGCCGCGCGGGCACGCGACGAGGGTGCACGGTCCGCGACGTGCGCCGCCGTCGACCTGTCCGGTAGCGCGCCCTTCGGTCTCTGGGCCGAGCTGCTGCGCGAGGTGTACCGGGACCTGCAGCCGCCCCGGCTCGAGGCGTCCCGCGCCACGATCCTCGCCCGTCTGCTCCCGGACCTGGCCCCTCGCCTGGGCGTGGCTGCCCCCTCGCTCGAGATCGCGTCCCCGGACCTGGAACGGACCCTGCTGTTCGAAGGAATCGTCGAGCTGGTCGAGTGGGCCTGCCGGGACAGGCCGCTGCTGGTCGTGATGGAGGACGTGCACCTGGCCGACGCGCCCAGCCTGCAGCTCGTCGGGTACGTCGCCCGCCGCATTCGGACGCTCCCGTTGCTCGTCGCCCTCACCAGACGGGAGCTGCCTCGGCGTACCGACGCCGATGCACTGCAGGACACCCTTCGGTCCCGCGGCGTCCTCCTGCAGGAGATCCAGCTCGGTCCCCTGCGAGACGACGAGATCGCCTCCCTTGCCCGGACGGTCGCGGGCCTGCCGGAGGCTGAGGTGGACAAGGTCGTCGCCGTCTCGGACGGGAACCCGTTCCTCGCCCTCGAGTCCGCGCGTGCCCGCGGCCGTGCCGAGACGACACCGCCCGCGAGCCTGCGGGGCAACGTCCGCGCCGTCTTCGGCGGCCTCGGTCCCGACGCCCGGCTCCTGGCCGAGTTCGCGGCCGTGGCGGGGCGGCCACTGGAGAGGGAGGAGAGGGAGGCACTCCCACTCGACCGCGGCACCGAGGCTGCCACCGCGGCGGTGGAGAGCGGTCTGCTCGTGGCCGACGCGAGCCGGGTGGAGTACCGGCACGCCCTGCTTCGGGAAGCGGTCTACGCCGACATGTCGGCGCCGAGGCGCGCCTGGTTGCACGAGACCTTCGCTGCCGCACTGCAGTCGTGCGAGGCCAGACGAACGCGACGCAGGGCCGCCGAGGTGGCGCGACACCTGCGACTCGCCGGGAGGGACGAACTCGCAGTCGGGCACCTGGTGCGGGCCGCGGCCGACGCACGCGCGGTCGCCGCACTGCCCGAAGCAGTCGAGTTCCTGATCGAGGCGGCCGGCATCGCCCCTGACGACGACCGGCTTTTGCTCGACCTCTCCGAGATCCAGGCATGGTTGGGACGCCGCGCCGAGGCCGACCAGGCGTTCGACCGCGCCATCGGCCTGATCCCGACTGGCGACTCGGACCGGCTGGCGGACGCGTGGCTCAGACGCGGCCGGTGGCTGCGAGGAGCGCTGTGCGCGCCGCGGGCCGCCCGTGACGCCTACCGCGCGGCAGAAGCGGCCCTCGGCTCGATCCCTGCCCCGGCACCGGAGGCACGTGCCGAAGCGCTGGCCGGTTTGGCGTGGGCCGAGGCGGTCGCCGGCGACCTCGACGCCGTCGAGCCGCTGCTCGACCGGCTGTCCGCACCGGCCCCTTCCAGTGCGGACACCGGTATCCACGCCTACGAGATCGGCGCCGCCCGAGCCTTCTGCCTAATCCGCAGGGGGCGCTTCAAAGAGAGCTACGAACCGGCGATCGCCGCCGGCGAGGCCGCGCAAGCCGCCGGACGACCGGACATGGCCTACGGCTGTTGGGCGAACGCCGCCTCGGCCGCAGCCTGCGCCGGCGACTTCGAGCGTGCCCTGGAGTTCACCGACCAGGGGCTCGCGGCTGTCCAACGGGTGCTGCCGACCGGAGAGCTTCACCTGCTCGCCGCCCGCGCGCACATCCTGACCCGGCTCGGCCGCTTCGACGAGGCTGCCGCAGCGGCCGACGCTGAGCGGCAGCTGGCGGACCGACTGGACCGGCCGGAGTTGGTGGCCACAGCACAGCACGACGCCGGGATGGTCGCGTTCGCCTCCGGCGACCCGGGCCGCGCCGCAGAGCTTCTGGCGGCGGCACTCGCGCGGGGTGCGCCGGTGAGCCGTCCCCGGGCGCGCCTGGTCCGCGCCGAGGCGCTGGTGAGCGTCGGACGTTTGGAGGAGGCCGAGCAGGAACTGCGCGAGACCGTGCTGGAGCCGGTGACCGAGAGCGACTTCCCCCACACCCTCGTGCCCCGGCTGACGCGCGTTCAGGGTCTTCTGGCCGCGGCCCGCGGTGATCGCGTCCTCGCCCGCAAGCGCCTGGGCGAGGCGGCCGAGTCATGGCGCCGATACTCCTCGGCCGCTCAGGGACACGGTGAGGAGTACGTCGTGAACCTCGCCGACCTCGGACGCCCCCCGGTGGAGGGGTTGATCGAGCCACTGCGAGAGCTCGATCGGGTACTCGAAGAGATCAAGTCACTGGACTCCGAAGTCGAGACTGCGTGAGGAGGAGACCGTGCCCAGATTCGAGGACAGCGCCGTCAGCAACGCCCAGGTCGAGGAGGTCTGGAAGCTTCTCTACGACCCGGCACGGTTCCCCGAGTGGTGGGCCGGAATCGAGACAGTGGAGCCGGAACCCGGCGACGAGGGACATGCCGCCCGCTTCACCTACTACCCGAGCGGCTATCCGGACTACCCGATGCCGCAGCTTCTGGAGACCAGCCGCGACAATCGTCGGGTGGTGGTCTCCTGCCTCGTGTCCGACCTGCACTTCCGGTGGCTGCTCGAGCCTCTCGCCAGCGGCGACACCCGGATCCGTGTCGAGGTCGACATCCCGCCCGAAGAGGCGCACCGACTCGCCACCCAGAAGACCGTGATCAGACAGTCTCTCGCGCAACTGGCGGCACTTGCGGCAGAGGCCGCCTCAGACTCAGGAGCCTGACCAGCGACGGCCGTGCGGCAGCCGGGCTGCGCCGGATCGCTGAGAGGCTCGCCCGATGACGGCCGAGGAACACGACCCGGAGACTGCTGGCGCAGCCAGAGACTCCCGCGCCAAACACTCCCAGGCATGATGGCTGGCTGCGCTCGACAGAAAGCGCGTCTCTCCGCCCGCCCGCGGTTCCGACTGCTCATGCTGTCCGAGCGCTACCGAGTGCACGCTCTGTACTTTGCGAGGCTTGCGCTCAGACGCCGATCCGGGAAAGGTTCCCCGCCGGCGCTTGGTGATCCCGGAAGGGGTTCGTCATACGGGATGGTTCCGGCGCAGGCGAACCGAGACCTGCTGCCTACCGCCCAGAATGGGCTAGCCCCGGGGCGGTCTCGATGGTCTCTGCGTGAAGAGCCCGTCTGCCGCGGCTGGTGCCGGGAAGCTAGGAAACATGTCGTGTGGGGGTTCATCATCGGAACATGGACGACAACGGTCCACTCGCCGTGGGGCGGTCGTCGCTGGCTCGCGGGGACTGGGTGGCAGCGAAGGCGGCCTTTGAGACCGCCTGGAACGATCAGGGATCCGCGGACGCATTGGACGGCCTCGGCCGCAGCCTGTGGTGGCTGGGCGACGCTCCGGGTGCACTGGATGTGCGGTCGCGGGCTTTCGCCCTGCTGCGTCGCGAGGGCCGTGACCACGAAGCGGCCGCCGTCGGCATCTGGCTCGCCCGACAGTACGCCGGCCTTTTCCACCGCACGGCGATGGCCGAGGGCTGGGTTGCCCGGAGCCGCTCCCTGGTCGCCGATCTCGCAGACCCGGGCAGCCTCGAAGGATGGATGGCCCTGGTGGAATCCGAGGCCGCCGCGCTGAATCTTGCGATCGCCCACGCCGAGCGCGCGGTGGTCGTCGCGCGCAAGCACCGTGATGTAGACCTCGAGATCGTCGCCCTGGCCCGCCTGGGCGCCTGCCGGGTCGGCACCGGCGCAGTCGCTGCGGGTTGGTCGGACCTGCAGCAGGCGATGACCGCGGCCGTCTCGGGCGAGGGCCACGACGTCGCGTACGTCGGCGAGGCGCTGTGCACGCTGCTGGAGGTCTCGGGCTGGCTCGGCGACCCAGGGATGGTGGAGCCATGGGCCCAGCAGCTGGCCGAGTTCCGATCGGCGTACGCGTTCGGCCCGTTGCTCCCGTTGGAGACCACGTCGGGCCCGGACCTGATCTCCGCCTTCTGCACCAGCTGCTGCGGAGGGGTCTACCTGGTCACCGGACGCCTGGACGTGGCCGAGCGAGAACTTGCCGACGCGGTGACCCAGCTGGCCACGACCGGGTGCCGGCCGCGGTGCCTCCACCCGGTCGCGAGGCTGGCCGAGCTGCGGGTGCTCCAGGGCCGGCTCGAGGAGGCGGAGGCGCTGCTGGTCGGATTCGAGTCGGAGTGGGAGTGCGCGTTGGTGGCGGCGGCTCTGGACCTGGTGCAGGGTCGACCCAATCGGGCGGTGGCCGGACTTGTCGCGGCACTCGAGGGCCTCAGGGCCGCGACGGTCGTGTCCCTGCCACTGCGGGCGCAGCTGGTCGACGCCGCACTCGCGGTATCTGACCTGACCCTCGCCGCGGTCACCGCTGGAGAGCTTGCCGAGGTGGCGGTGGCCACGGGTACGACGCTCCACAAGGCGCAGGCGGATTTCGCCGCGGGCAAGGTCCTGCTGGCAGAAGGTGACTTCGACGCATCCGCGCGGCTGCGGGCGGCCGCGCGGGCATTCGCGGAGTGCGGAGCCCCGTTGGCGGCCTGCCGCGCCCGGATGGCGCTGGCGAGGTCGCTGGCGGACCGCGACCGGGGTGTGGCCGTGACCGAGGCCAGGAGCGCCCTGCAGGCGTTCGACCGGATGGGAGCGACGTCGGAGGCCGACCAGGCTGCTTCCTTTCTGCGCGGATTGGGGATCAAGGGCCGCACGGGCCCCAGGGACGGTGTTGTCCTGAGCCGCCGGGAACAGGAGGTGCTGAGCCTGGTCGTCGAGGGACTCTCCAACGCCGAGATCGCCGAGCGGCTCTTCATCAGCGTCAAGACCGCGGGACACCACGTGAGCAACATCCTGACCAAGCTCGGTGTCCGCAGCCGCACCGAGGCGACGGCGTACGCGCTGCTCCATCCCGCCGCACCCGGGCCCTCGGCAACCCAGGCAGCGAAATAGGGAGCGCTCCCCATGCTCGACCGGCTCGGAAGGTGGAATGTCGAGGCATCACCCAACTTCGTCCCGAGGAGGACCTCATGGAGACAACCGAGAAGGAAGTCGTACACCGCTTCTACGAGATCATCAACGCCGGATCGCCGGAACGGCTGGACGAGATCTGCTCGCCCGACCTGAAGGGTCACGCCGGCGCAGGAACGGACCTGGCCGAGCTCAAGAGCTCCCTGGCCAGCTTCCTGGCGCCATTCCCCGACCTCACCGCCGACGTGCGGAACATGGTGCAGGAGGACGACCTGGTCAGCGTGTGGATCACCTACACGGGCACCCAGCAGGGCGATTTCGCGGGCGTACCGGCGAGCGGGCGCAAGGTCAAGTTCGCCGCCTGGGACCTGCTTCGGGTGCGCGACGGGAAGATCGCGGAGGTCACGCAGTACTGCGACCTGTTCACGATCATGTCCCAGATCGGCGCGCTCCCCACCGCGGCGCCGGCGTGACGGGGAGGTGGAGAAGATGACCACCAGAGTCAGGGCCCTCGCACTCTCACTGACAGCCGGCCTCACGTGGGCAGTCCTCATCACGCCCACTGCAGCGTCTGCGTCCGCGTCCAGCTGTGTCGCGCAGTCGGTTCAGGCAGAGCACGAGGTCTTCGGAAGCGCATGGGGTCGGGACCTGATCGCGTATCTCGCCTCGCACCCTGAGGTGCTCGCGGAGTTCGGGTTCGACAGCTTCGGTGACCTTGCGTCGTACTCAGCGCACCAGGACAACGCGAACTGCCCGGCCGACCTCTAGACAGTCCGGTCGGTCCCTTCTCGAGGGCCGACCGGACTTGCCGCGCTCAAACGTTCCGCCGTGCGCAGGTTCGTCGAGGCGTTGGTTGCGCGCTAGGAGGTCTCCGGCCCATCGGCGAAGCCCTCGACGTCCACCGGCTCGGGGACATGACCACGATGAGTGGCCATCCAGAACTGCACACCGATCACCAGCAGGTACGTCGAGGTCGCGACGAACCCGACGACCGGCCAGACCCAGATCCCATGCAAGGTCTCGGTGATCAGACTGACCAGCAGGATGCTGGACCCGACCGAGGGCAGGTGCACCCCACCCCACACCCGGATCTCCCCCTGAGTGCCCGGAGCCAGGACCCCGTTGATACCTCCAAACGCGTAGCCACCCACGACGCCGAAAGCTGTCACCGCGCCGGTCAGGAGGAGCAGTGCATCCAGAGCCGATGGCAATCCCTCGGCATGGCTGGCGACCGCGCCGGCGGTCCACAGCGTCAGGGTGTAGCCGTACGGAGCCGCGCTGGCCGCGACAACGGCGCGCAGGTGGTGTCGATAGTCCATACCTCCAGATGGTCCACCGGTCAGACTGGTCGCAGCCATCGGTCCGCGCGTCTGTCCACGACTCGGACTCGTCGAGACGCGGACGGTCGGCGTCGAGATCAAGGCGCCAGCCGGATGGCGTACCCCCAATGCCACCGGACGCGCTCCCTCGGCGTAGAGCTCGCCTTCACTGCCTTCGTGCCTACCCACCCCGAAGTGCTGCCCGGACTACACGAAACGATGCCCATGTGAGCACAGCGTGACTCACAGAACACAACCACGGGCGGAGAGTACTACCAGGCCCGGCTGCGACGAGGAGGGAACGTTGGTGCCGATCGGCACCTTCAACGAGGGCGAGGATGTCGTGCTCTGGACCGCCGTCGCAGCGGCACGCGACGTAGGCGACTCCTGGGCGATCATCGGCGCGACGCTGAAGACCACTCGGAAAGCTGCCTACCAGCGGGTTGGGAGGAACTGATTCGTCCGCGCTGGCAAGGACACACGGTTCGCGCGCGTGTCAGCGTCTTAACGCCGCCTGAGGGGCGCCTGCATCGGGTCTCGGGGCCGGCTAGCGCAGGTGCCGGACGAAGAACCCGTCGGGCCCCTCTCCCGCGAACTGCGGGACGCCGGTGTGCCCGCCCATGTTGGCGTTCAGCGACTTCTCCTCGGAGCCGAAGGCGTCGAACAGGTCCAGTGCCATCTGCCGGTCGTTTCCTTCGTCGTCCCACTGCAGCAGGACGTGAAGCGGAATCGTGACCTGGCGGGCCTCGTCGAACATGGCGCGGGGCACGAAGCTCCCGGCGAAGAGACCAGCGGCCACAATGCGCGGTTCGACCAGCGCCAGCCGGATACCGATGGCGATCACCCCGCCCGAGTACCCGACCGGCCCGCTGATCTCTGGCAGTGCGAGGAGTGCGTCCAGTGTGGCCTGCCATTCCGGGACTGCCTGTTCGACCAGCGGGAGGACCAGCCGGTCGACGATCTCGTCGACCGGCTTTCCGGCCGCCAGCGCCCGGTGCAGATCGGCGCGGGCCCGCTCGGCGTCGGCCGATCGGGGCCGGTCACCGCTCCCGGGGAGCTCGATGGTGGCCGCGGAGAAGCCGTTCGCCATGGAGTGCCGGGCCCGCCCCGCAAGCCGCGGGTACATCTTGCGCAGTCCGCCGGGGTGGCCGAGCAGGATCAGCGGCGCTGGAGCGGAGGTGGGCGTCCACAGGATGCCGGGGATCTCGCCGAGAATGAATTCGCGTTCCAGGCTGTCGTCGTCGAGGCGCTGTTCGGAAGTGAAGTGCATGGTCGTGCCTTTCGGGAGTGCGCGTTGAACGGCGCTCCCGGACGACCTATCGCCCGACCGTGGCCCCAAGGAAGAGCACCCACGTCGATACGTTCACGGGTACCACCTCCTCGTTCTCCTGCACGGACTCCAGCAGACTAGCAATGGTCGCCGCGGTCCGGGCGCGTCTATCCGCCGCGACAGCGACAGTGTCATACCGCCACGCGAGCGCTGGCGCGTTGAGCCGGTTCCTGCACTCTCTGGCTTACCACGTTACGAGGCGAGCGAACCCGGCATGGAGTTCATGGATGCGTACCGAGCCGCTGCCCAGCATCTCGGCCTTCATTCTCAGGCGGGCGACGAGCGCCTCTCCCGGATCGCCGTACACGTCGATCGCCAGCATGTTGATGAACTCGCCGATCGGTGGAAACTTGGGTCCGGCGACGTTCATGTGGAACTCGAGCGAAGCTGGATCGGGATTGATGTGCATGACCGTCATTCGGTTCCCGGCGTCGTTGAAGTACACGTTGTAGGCGAGCAACTGTGGCTCGTTGGCTTCAACGAACTTCGTCAAGTCGTCCATCGCGGCTTTGAGCTCCTCCAACCGCCCACTGCGAACCTCGGACGTATCCACGTACACGATGGGATGGGACTCGGCTGCGACATTCTGCATCCATCCATGGTGCTACTCACGGAGCCGCAACGCACTCGACCAACGCGGTCGGTGCGCTCGAGACGGTGCGTCAATCCGCCGCGTATGACTGTCAAGCCCGGGGCCGCCCTGCGCTCGGCGCTCTGCTCCCGCAAGCGGATCCCTTCCGGTACGGCCTCGGCTCCTCAGCTGCTGCGCCCGGATCGTCGCCGTAGGGCATTCGTCGACCGGCACATCCGGTCAGTGGGCAGGACCGTGTGGGCATCTCAACACGCGGGGCCCCATTCTCCATCGAGCCCAGTCGAAGGTCGGGACCAGGAAGCGCCGCTCGAGCGGACGACCACGGTCGCGCTGGGCACGGTCGAGCCGGTGAGATCGAGGCACGGTCGGAGCCCCTTAGCGGGGCCCTCGTCTCAGCATCGGTCGAGGGACGAAAGCGTTGAGCAGGCGAGGGTGACCATCTCCAAGGTGAGCGCCGTAGGACTTCACCCCCGGGTCCGCGTGGCGAAGGCGGCGGCCTCGGCGCGGGAGCGGAGGGCAAGCTTGGTCAGGATGCTGCTCACGTGGTGCGCCACGGTCTTGCGGCTCAGGTATAGGCGTTGCGCGATCTCCGGGTTGCTGAGTCCGTCGGCGAGCAGGGTGAGCACGTCGTGCTCGCGCCTGGTGAGCACCCCGGGGTCCCGGGGCTCCGGCCCGGGGGTGACTCCGAGCTGGCGGAGCAACGCGGCCGCTGCGGCCGTTTCGCCGGCTGCGCCCAGCCGCCTGAGGGCGCGAAGCGCTTCGGTGGCGTAGCCCGCGGCGGCTTCGGGATCGTGCGTGGCGAGGGCCCTGGCCAGATCCAGCCGGGTCCGGGCCGCCTCGAAGGGCAGGTCGTGCCGCTCGAAGGCGGCGAGCGCCTCGGCCAGCCGTCGCACCGCGGTCGCAGCGTCGCCCGATGCCGCCGCGACCAGCCCCGCGCTGCGGGTCCGTTGAGCACTCCCTCGGGGCAGTGCGGGCCTCGGCGGCTCGGCCCGGCTGCCCGCCAGCGCCGCCTCGGCACCCGCAATGTCGCCGGTGGCCAGGTACGCCTCACACAGGGCGGCCGCGAGCGGGTCGCTCTGCGGATCGTCGGGATGGAGCAGCCCGAGCGCGGCGCGGAGCAGCGCCGCGGCCTCGTCCGGCCTGCCGGCGGCGAGCCGCACCTCGGCCGATACGAGGGCGGCGGCGGGGGAGTTCGTATCGAGCTCCTCGGCGAGTTCGGTGGCTTCGCCGAGCCGACCCTGCCGGAGCCGGAGGGCGGCAAGTGCGGTCCTCGCCTCGAGCAGGGGCTGGCGCCCGACGTCCTCCGACATGGAAATTGCCCGCCGGAGCTCGGGCTCAGCGAGATCCCAGGTGCCGGCGGCGACCAGGACCGAGCCGTAGTGGGCTCGACACCTGGCTTGAAGAAAAGGGCAGCCGTAAGTCTGGGTGAATTCCTCGGCCACCCGGCACCACTGCGTCGCGCGTCGCAGGTCCTGGGCCAGGCTACACGCGGCGAGCATGTTGCAGCTCGACCAGACCACGACCTCCAGCCGGCCGCCGAAGCCACCCAGGGTGGTCGCCATCGCCTCGTCGAGGAGCGCCATCCCGTGCTCCACCTCGCCGCCAGCCACGAGGAGCACACCCAGGTCGGCCAGCGCCATCGCGTGCAGCCCGTCGTCAGAGGCCTCGGCCGCAATCCGGAGGGCCTCCTCGAGCCCGGCACGTCGCGCGGTGGCGTCGGAGCACAGGTAGGCGCCGATCAATACCAGCCAGCCCCGGACCATCGGGTCCGTGGTGTGCTCGGCGGCCCGTGCGGCGCGGGCCAGCCAGCCGCCGGCGGCCGCCTCGTTCTCGAGGTTCGTGAGGTACCAGATGCACAGGTCGAGGGCCGCGATGGTCGCCTCGTCGTCACGGCCCGCTTGGCGCAGCAGAGTGAAGGCACGCTCCCGGTGGCGGATCGCGGAGCGCACGTCGCCCAGCCACCAACACACCCGGCCCAGTCCGTCGACCGCGTCCGCGGACTCTTCCACGGCAGCCGCCGCGGCGAACGCTGCCCGCGCCTCCTCCCACCGTCCGGCCTCGGCGGCAGCACGCGCGGTTGCGAGGCGCTCAATCGTTGCCACTCGTCCATGATCGCCACCCAACGCGCCTGTGGATAGGTCAGCTGACCGATGTGCCGAGCGCGCGCCCCGGCCGATGCTGAAGGGGATACCCGACTCCAGGAGGTGGCTTCGATGACCGAGACGTTCCAGCTCAGCCGAGAGCAGGCGCAGGCCTACGAGGACCTGTTCGTTCCTGCCCTATTCGGTCAATGGGCACCCCAGCTGGTGGACTGCGCTCGGGTACGCGACGGCCAGTCCGTGCTCGACGTGGCCTGCGGCACCGGGGTGGTGGCCCGGGCGGCCCGGGACCTCGTGGGACCCGGCGGCCGGGTCGTCGGTGTCGACCTGAACTCCGCGATGCTCGAGGTGGCGCAGGAGGCGCGTCCCGACCTCGAGTGGGTGCACGGCGACGTCGAGGACCTCCCGTTCGAGGACGCCGAGTTCGACGTCGCGCTCTGCCAGTCCGCACTGTTCTTCTTCGCCGATCCGGGCCGGGCGGTGGCCGAGATGGTGCGCGTGGTCGTTCCCGGCGGCGTGGTCGCCCTGCAGACCTACGCGCCACTGGCCGAGCAGCCTGCGTACGGTCCCTTCGTCGAGCTCGTCGCCGGGCACGCCGGTCCCGAGGCGCGAGTCCTGCTCGGCACGTACTGGTCCCAAGGCGCCCTCGACGGCCTGCTCGAGCTCGCCTCGGCGGCCGGCCTGTCGCTGGTCGAGTCGCGTTCCAGTCTCGGGGAAGCCGTCTTCCCGTCCGCGGCCGCGGTCGCCGACACGGAGATCAAAGCCACGCCGCTGGCCGAGCGGATCACGCCAGAGACGTATGCGCGGATCGTCGCCGACACCGAGGAACTGCTCGGCGGGTACGCCGACGAGTCGGGCCTCGTGCGCGTCCCGATCCGGGCCACTCTGCTCGCAGCGCGGAAAGGCTAGTAAGGGCACAGCGGCTGCTGTTCGGTCGTCCGGCGGGCTCTCGATCGTGGTCAGATGGGGGAATGGACCCGCCAGCTGATCTGCGGCTGTCAGACGTGCTTGCCGCGCTGTCGGTGGCGACGGACCTGGGCATGGGACAGCACCCGGAGAAGGCGGTCCGGTCCTGCTTGTTGGCGACGGGGCTTGGGCGGGCCCTCGGCCTGACTGAGGAGGAGCTCCGCGACGTGTACTTCGCCTCGCTGCTGCGGCACCTTGGCTGCACGGCGACGGCGTCGTCGGAGGCCAGGTGGTTCGGCGGTGACGAGTTGGCGTCGCGGCGCGCGGCCGAGCGCGCCGACTTCGGGAGTCGTCGAGAGATGCTCGCGCTCCTCGTCAGCACGGGCCGCGGCAGCGGACTGCGGCGTCCACTGGAGGTCGGGCGGGCGGTGGCCGGCGACCTCCTGCATGGGCGCGAGATCTTCGCGTCCGTCTGCGAGGCGGGGGCGCTGCTGGCCGGGCGCCTCGGGCTGGGTGAGGGGGTCGCGGTCGCGATTGCCCAGCAGTTCGAGCGCTGGGACGGCACGGGTGGACCTGGCGGGCTGGCAGGAGTCGAGATCACCCTCGCGGCGCGGGTCAGTGAGGTCGCGACCCAGGCACTGTTGGTCCACCAGGAGGCAGGTGTCGACGCCGTCATGTCGATGCTGCGGGATCGGTCCGGCAGCTGGTTCGACCCCTCCGTGGTCGAGGCGTGCGCGCGGCACGGCGCGGATCTGCTTCGCGCCAACGACACCGTCGACCCGTGGCAGGAGGTGCTGGAGGTCGAACCGGCGCCGGTGCGCCGCATCCGCTCGGGCGAGCTCGATCGGGTGGCCCGGTGTTTCGCCGACATGGTCGATCTCAAGTCGACCTACACCTTGGGGCATTCGAGCGGGACTTCCGAACTGGCGGAACTCGCCGGACGCGCGATCGGCCTCGATGACCCTGCAGTCGGCAACCTCCGCCGGGCTGCGCTGCTGCACGACCTGGGCAGGGTCGGGGTGTCCAGCGGGATCTGGGACAAGCCGGGTGCGCTGACCCGCAGCGAACTGGAGCAGGTGCGGTTGCACCCGTACCACACCGAGCGGATCCTGGCCTGCTCGCCGGTGCTCGCGCCACTGGGCCGGATCGCCGGCCTGCACCACGAGCGCCTGGACGGCAGCGGCTACCACCACGGCCTCGCCGCGGCCGCGATCCCGATCGAGGCACGCGTGCTTGCGGCGGCCGACACCTTCCAGACCCTGACGCAGGACCGCCCCCACCGTGCCGCCCACCCTCCTGAACGGGCCGCGGAGCGCCTGGCCGAGGAGGCGCGGGCAGGACGGTTCGACACCGACAGTGTGCGAGCCGTGGTCGAGGCCGCCGGGGAGCAACCGGCACCGGTCCGCGGCAACTGGCCCAGCGGCCTCAGCGACCGGGAGGTGGAGGTACTGCGGCTGGTGGCCAAAGGGTTGTCGAACCAGGAGGTCGCTCAGACTCTGGTGATCTCGCGACGCACGGCCGAACACCACGTCCAGCACGTCTACGCCAAGATCGGCACCTCCACGCGGGCCGCAGCGGCCCTATATGCGATGGAGCACGACCTGCTGCGCCCCTGACGCCCCTCCCGCATGCCGGGCTCAGCCCGCCAGGAACTCGCGGATCACGGTCGCGACCGTTGCCGGGTCGGTCCGATGGGCGATGTGCGCGTGACCCTCGAGCACGTGGATCCTCGCTCCGACGATCGCCGTCGCGGCCGCGTCCGTGGCCTGCTTGATCGCCGGCGTGCTCTCCATCCCGGACAGCAGCAGCGTCCGGGCGGTGATCCCGCTGAACTGGCCTGGGCGGTACACCCATCCATCCTCCGCGCGAGCCTCCCTGGCCACGGTCGGCGCCACGGCGACCCGGCGCGCCCACTCCGCTCCGGAACGCATCACCTCAATCTGTTCGTCGGTGAACTCCAGCACGTCTCGCAGCACCAGGACGAGCGCCGCCTCGTCGTCACCCTCGCCCAGCATCTTCTCGAGCGCGTCGATCCAGCCCTCCGGGTAGGCCAACCCGAGACTGGGCTCGTACAGCACGAGGTGGCTGACGTTCCCCGTCAGTGCGGCGGCACCCATCGCCACGCTCGCTCCGTAGGAATGGCCCCACACGGCGACCGGTCCACCGACCCGCTCGGCGACCGCGTCGACAACCGCGGCCACGTCCTCGAACTCGCGCTCGATCGCGTAGTCGGCACCGTCGCCGCTGGCGCCGAAGCCCCGGCGGTCGAGGGCGAACACGGTGAGGCCGGCACGCAGCTCCGCCACCAACGCCGCGGAGATGGTGTGGTCCTGTAGCGAACCGTGCACCAACACCATCGCAGGTCCCTCGCCCTCGACCCACACCGCGATCTGCGTGCCGTCGGGCGACCCAACGCCGAACCGGTCCGAGTCCGCCGTCCTTCCGTCCCCGGTCACGACGCGCCCCCGAGACCGGGATCCGACACGAACCCGAGGACCGTGCTCACGAACTCCTCTGGATGCGTCGCGTGCGGGATGTGGCCCGCGCCCGCGTACTGGAGGCGGTGACCCTGCGGCAGCAGTCGTGCCAGATGCCGGAGGACCGGCTGGAAGATCGGCGGGCTCTGACCGCCCGAGGTGACCAGGACCGGCCCTCGGTAACGAGCGAGGGCGACCTCGTCAACGGTCCGCGAATCCGGCGCCAGCTCCTCGTCGAGGTAGGTCGGCGCATTGTCGACCATCGTCGCCCGCATCCGCTCCGGCAGCCGCGCCCAAGCGCCGCGCCCGAACGCCACGTCATCGACGAACCGCTCCGCGGCGCCGGCGTGGTCGCCCGCGCGGATCAGTTCCAGCACCATCCGGAGGGCCTCGTCCGCGCCACCCTCCGACAGCGGTCCCCGCAGTGGCGGCTCGTGCACGATGACACCACGCAGCAGGTCCGGCCTCGCCGCGGCGAGCTGCAGGGTGATGACAGCCCCGACCGAATTCCCGACCACCCACGCCGGCGCGACGTCTAGGGTCTCGACCAGTGCAGCCAGGTCGGCGACGTCCTCGGCAAACGTGCCCTGCCCCGCTGGCCGTTCGCTCTCGCTGTGCCCTCGTCGGTCGTAGCTGACCACCCGGTGACGGGCCGACAGGCCCGGGACGACCGGGTCCCAGTTGTGGTGCGAACCCCAAGACCCGTGGACGAGCACGAGGGGCTCGCCCCTGCCGACGGCCTGGTAGGCGATCCGGACGCCGTTGATCTGCGCGTGGTACACCCCTGAAGCCACGCTGCTGGTGCTCATGGCCCGGCTCCTCTCTAGGACGAACTCCCATCAGCCTCGTCCGGTGGCAAGCTTCGCCGCATCGGCAGACCTACCCATCCGGCGCCACGCCGTGGCCTTGAGGGCCCACCCGATCGTGACTAGACGCATCCCGGATCGTCGAGGCGATCCGGGATGCAGACGATCCGGTTTGTTACAGGTCGGGTGGGCAGTTCGCTGGGTCCTGGTGTGCGGCGTGCGACGAAAGGTCGCCCAAGTTGTGGAACCCGAACTCGGCGAGTACCTCCGGGTGCGTGGCGAGGAAGGCGATCAGGTCGTGGCCCCATGCGGTTGCGTAGAGCTCGTGCTCGGCCTGAACCGACTGGGCGACGCAACTGCTCGACGCGGCCGCTGCCGTGGGCGTGATGAGGACTGCCGAGGTAAGGGCGGCTGTCATTGAGAGGGCGAGGGCCCTGATCAGAGTGGTCATCGTCTCCATCTCCCCGTCACGCCGGCGCCGCGGTGGGCAGCGCACCGATCTGGGACAGGATCGTGAACAGGTCGCAGTACTGGGTGATCTCCACGATCTTCCCGTCGCGCACCCTGATGAGGTCCCAGGCAGCGAACTTGACCGTGCGTCCACTGGCAGGCACACCTGCGAAGTCGGCCTGGTGAGTCGCGGTGTAGGAGATCCAGACGCTGACCAGGTCGCCCTCTTGGACCAGGTGCCGCAGCTCTGCGGTGAGGTCGGGGAAAGGCTGGATGAAGCTGGCCACGGAGCTCTTGAGCTCAGCGAGGTTCGCGCCTGCGCCGGCGTGGCCCTCGAGGTCGGGTGAGCAGACTTCGTCGAATCGTTCCGGCGACCCAGCGTTGACCAGGTCGTAGTAGCGGCGGACGACTTCCTTCTCGGTAGTGCCCATGAGGTCCTCCTCGGTTGACGTTGCTTGGTCAATGACCTTCCACCATCGGATGCCGGTCGAGCATGGGGAGCGTTCCCTATTTGGCCGCCCGGTTCGCCACGGGAGCGGGCGCGACAGGGTGGAGCAGCGCGTACGCCGTCGCCTCGGTGCGGCTGCGGACACCGAGCTTGGTCAAGATGTTGCCCACGTGGTGTCCCGCGGTCTTGACGCTGATGAACAGCCGCTCGGCGATCTCGGCGTTGGAGAGTCCCTCCACGACCAGGCCCAGCACCTCCTGCTCGCGACGGCTCAGCACGGCGCCGTCCCTGGGGCCCGTTCGTCCCTTGATCCCGAGTTCCCGGAGAAAGGCCGCCGCCTGATCCGCCTCCGAGGTAGCCCCCATCCGGTCAAACGCCTGCAGGGCGCTCCTGGCCTCGGCCACCGCGACCCCCCGGTCCCGGTCCGCCAGCGATCTCGCCAGCGCCAGTCGGGCGCGGCAGGCCGCCAACGGGGCTCCGCACTCCGCGAACGCCCGGGCGCCCGCCCGGAGCCGCGCGGGTGCGTCGGGATCACCTTGGGCCAGGAGAACCTTGCCGGCGGCGAAGTCCGCCTGCGCCCGGTGGAGCGTCGTCCCGGTAGCCGCCGCCACGTTGGCGAGCTCTCCCGAGGTGCGCTCGGCCAGGCTCCGGTCGCCTGCGGCGAGTGCGGCGTCGACCAGCTGCGCCCGCAGTGGCACGGACACGACCGCCGCCGCCTGAAGGCGCTCCAGTGCGGCGACGAGCCCGGCCACCGCGCGGTGGGGCCGACCCAGTGCCAGGTCCAGGGCCGCCGCCACCACCGCGCACTCCCACTCGGACTCGAATCCGACCAGCAGCGCCTCGGCCTCCTCGAGCCGGCCCTGGAGCACGCGCAGCTCGGCCAGCCTCGCGACCGGGTGCAGGCACCGCGGCCGGCACCCGGTGGTGGCCAGCTGGGTCACCGCGTCGGCAAGCTCCCGCTCGGCCACGTCCAGGCGTCCCGTGACCAGGTAGACCCCGCCGCAACAGCTGGTGCAGAAGGCGGAGATCAGGTCCGCGCTCGAAGTGGTCTCCAACGGGAGCAACGGGCCGAACGCGTACGCCGAGCGGAACTCGGCCAGCTGCTGGGCCCACGGCTCAACCATCCCTGGGTCGCCGAGCCAGCCCGAGACCTCCAGCAGCGTGCACAGCGCCTCGCCGACGTACGCGACGTCGTGGCCCTCGCCCGAGACGGCGGCGGTCATCGCCTGCTGCAGGTCCGACCAACCCGCAGCGACTGCGCCGGTGCCGACTCGGCAGGCGCCCAGGCGGGCCAGGGCGACGATCTCGAGGTCTACATCACGGTGCTTACGCGCGACGGCAACCGCGCGCTCGGCGTGGGCGATCGCAATATTCAGCGCGGCGGCCTCGGATTCCACCAAGGCCAGCCATCCTTCGAGGCTGCCCGGGTCTGCGAGGTCGGCGACCAGGGAGCGGGTTCGGGCGACCCAGCCCTCGGCCATCGCGGTGCGGTGGAGGAGTCCGGCGTACTGTCGGGCGAGCCAGATCCCGACCGCGGCCGCTTCTCGGTCGCGGCCCTCGCGACGCAGAAGCGCGAAGGCCCGAGACCGCGCATCCAGCGCACCCGGCGCGTCGCCCAGCCACCACATGCTGCGGCCGAGGCCGTCAAGCGCGTCAGCGGATTCCTTGTCGTCCCATGCCGCCTTGAAGGACCCGTTCGCTGCCGCCCAGTCTCCTCGACCCAGCGCCGACCGCCCCGCGGCGAGTGGAGCGTTTCCGTCCATGTCCCGATGATGGACCCTGACCTGTCAGGTTTCCCGGTTTCCTGACACCAAACGGGGATGACGTGCTCTTCACGCAGATGAGCGTGACCGCTCCGGGCTAGCCCATACTGGGAGGACGCAACTTCTCGAGTCACCCGCGTCCTTCCGGACCGAGTCTGGCCAGACGCCGATCCTCCCGGAAGTCTCTAGTCCGCCCACCAAGACGTTGCTGTCGAACCTCAGCGGCGCCGCGGTCTGTCGCTGCCTGTGGGTGGAGACGGATCAGGACGCGGCTGGCGTCTTGCCGGTGCTCGGGTCGGGCTTGATGTGGGCGAACATGCTGCGTGCGTTCCATTGCGGGAAGGCCCGGACCAGCCACGACGGACCGTCGACCTGGATCCGGGAATCGCGGGTGGCCTCCGCCCAGGAGAGCTGCCCGGCGTGCCACTTGACGAACGCTTCGGCGTCGGCGGTGATGAAGAGGTCCTCGTCCAGACCGGGATAGGTCTTGCAGATCTCGGCCTCTCCGTGTTCGAGCAGCAGCCAGTACCGCTCGTGGGGCCGGAAGCCGGTGAAGTCCAGCCGAACGACCACGCGCCGGCGGGGTAGGCGCTCCGGGCGGAGCGCATTGCACATCGACCACAGCGCGACGTACGGATCCAGGTTCTCGGGGGCGATCTCGAGCCAACGGGCTCCCCACTCACCGAGGGTCGTGCAGACCTTGAACAGATCATCACCCGACGTCGTGAGCTGGTACCGGTGACCGCGTCCCTGCGCCTTGGGCGTCACCTCGACGATACCGAGGCGTTCGAGCTGCCTGAGCCGCTGCGCGAGCACGGTGTGGGACAGCCCGGGCGCACCCTCGAGGATCTCGCCGAAGGTCTCGCAGCCCAGATGCAGGTTGCGGATGATCAACGGCGTCCAACGCTCGGCGAAGATCTCGGCACCACGCGCGATAGGGCAGTACTGGCCGTAGGTCCTCATAGCCGCAGTGTCCCGCGCCGCCCGACCGGCGTGAAGTCCGGATTTCTTACCGTGAAGTCCAGATTGCTGCCTTCTCCCCGGTCTCCCCGGATGTTGCGATGAGCCCATAAGGCCCAGAGGCGAGGAGGCACCATGACAGAGCGGACCACGATCCGGATCCCCGGGTTCCGGGGAGAGGTGATCACCCCGGACCATGAGGAGTACGGCGGCGCACGCGCCGTCTGGAACGGCGCCGTTGACCGGCGGCCTCGGATGATCGCCCGCTGCGGTGGCACCGCCGACGTGGCCGCAGCGGTGCGCTTCGCACGCGACCGCGACCTCGACATCGCCGTACGAGGCGGGGGCCACAACGTGGCCGGCACCGCGGTCTGCGACGACGGGATCGTGATCGACCTCTCGGCGATGCGCGCGGTCCTGGTTGATCCCGTCGAGCGCACGGCCCTGGTCCAGGGCGGCGCCCTGTGGGGAGACGTCGACCACGAGACACAGGCGCACGGGCTGGCCACCACGGGCGGCATCGTGAGCCACACCGGTGTCGGTGGCCTCGCCTTGGGGGGCGGCATCGGCTGGCTCATGCGCAAGCACGGCCTCACCGTCGACAACCTCGTCGAGGCAGAGGTGGTCACGGCCGGGGGCGAGATCATCCGGGCGTCGGCCAGCGATCACCCCGACCTGTTCTGGGCGCTGCGAGGCGGAGGCGGGAACTTCGGCGTTGTCAGCTCGTTCCGGTTCGCGCTGCACCCGGTCGGTCCCACCGTGATGGCCGGACCGGTGTTCTGGGCGGCCGAGGACACCACGGACGTCTTGCGGTTCTACCGGGACTTCGTCGCCGATGCGCCCGACGAGCTCGGGACCATCATCCGGCTTGGCACGATCCCGCCGCTGCCGGTGGTCGACGAGGCGCTGCATTTCCGGCCGGCCATCGCGGTGGCCAGCTGCTACGCCGGATCCGTCGGGGATGGCGAGGATGTCGTCCGTGGGCTTCGTCAGTTCGGGACGCCACTCGTCGACCTCGTCGGACCAACGCGGTACCTCGACCACCAGAGCAGCATCGACGACACCGTCCCCCACGGCTGGCACTACTACTGGAAGGGCACGAACCTCGCAGCCCTGTCCGACGAGGCCATCGACATCGTCGCCGAGCACGCGTACCGCGCCACCTCGCCCAGGTCGTATGCGGCGATCTTCCACATCGGCGGCGCAGTCGCCCGTGCCCCTCGGGAGGCCACGGCCTACTCCGGGCGCGATGTGCAGCACACGATGAGCATCGACGCGGTCTGGCTACCGGAGCAGGACGACACCATCCGCGCTGCGGAGACCGCCTGGGCACGATCATTCTTCGACGCCCTGCAGTCCCACCGGGCCGGGGTCTACGTGAACTTCCTCGACTCCGACGACGACACGGACCGCGTCCGCGAGGCCTACGGCGATGACACATACCGGCGGCTCGCCGACGTGAAGGCCAAGTACGACCCCGAGAACGTGTTCCACAACAACAAGAACATCCAGCCTGGTACGCCTGCGCAGTGAACGATTGTCAGGGTCCGCACTCGGGCACCGCCCCACCCTCCCGGCCGGCGATGACCCACGGATCAGAAGAGCCGTCTTTCCGCGAAGCGGCCGTGCCATACCGCCGCGAAGCGGCTATGCCCCATTGGGCGTCAGCGACCCAGAGGGACTCGCGTTATGCGTGATCAGCACGTGTCGAGGCTTCTCTCTCGACACGTCTGGGCGACCCAAACGGGACCGCGGGAGCTGAGCCTGCGCGGGGCTGCTCCAAGGTCTCTTCCCCGCCGTCTCTGCGTTCCCTCAGGGCCCCATCGGTGTCATCGCGGGCATCTGAGTGTCACCCGGAACGTGGAAACCGGGTAGTGCGTCTGGAGCGGCGAGTACGAGCACGCCCAGCACGACGAGGATGAGTGTCGTTCCATAGGTCGCCACTCGGCGCCACGGAATGACCTTCTCGAACGCGATGAGCCCAGCGACGACTGCCATCCAGGTCACACTCATGACGCCCAGCGCGAAGAGTGACGCCATCAGAGCCCAGCAGCAGCCGACGCACCACGCGCCGTTGCCGACTCCCATGCGGAGCGCCCCCATCCCTCCGTCGCGCCATGACCCGAGAAGCGTGCCGAGCGGACTTCGGCACTTGCCCAGGCAGGCGTTCTTGAGGGGGGTAAATTCGTAGACGGCCGCGGCGATGAGTGTCGCTCCGGCGATGGCCTGCCCTGCGTGTTCCCAGGCGAGGTCGCCCCCTGCCGCACGTCTGCCGGCTATCCCGATCATGAAGGCAACGACGCCGGCGCCGGCCCACGTGGCGAGGTAACCGGCGGTGAAAGCCACTGGCAGCCACCGCGACCTGCTCATCCGCGAGTACAACGCAACCGTCGGGGAGACCGACGGGAACATCATCGCCGCCATCATGACGACCCAGACTCCCAGGAACCAGCCGAATGGCCCCAGGCTCGACCACGGGCCACTGTCCATGCCGCGCATCTCCTGGACGGTCCACCACCATCCGACGGCGGCGAGCGCGAAGAGGACTGCGACCAGGCCCAACTGGGCGCGGCTGGCGGCGAGAGCGGGACCCAGGCCGGAGCCGGTGGCCGGCTCGACGTCGGTCATTCCCTCAGGCGGCCCACGAGAAGTCCGACTTCGACAAGCCCGACTTCCCCTCGTACTCGACACCGAAGGCGCTGATCCGGGTCCGCTTCGCCTCGGCCATCGTCAGATCCGACCCCACCGGGTGGAACATCCCGGAGAACCTCACCGGCTCACCGGTCTCCACACCGAACGGGACGATGTCCTCGATCTCGAAATCGATTACGTCGTCCACGCGGACACTGTGGAGCAAGCCATCATCCTGCAGATCGATTGCCGCGCGCTGAACACCCAGCATCTCACCGATCAGCGGGGCCAGCCCGGCCATCGGCCCACCCAACTGGCCACTGAAGACCTGGACGAGCTGGTCGAACTGCGCGTCCGTGGCGGCGTCGTCGATGAACACCCCGACCCGCCAGTTACCGTCGGTCATGAGCTTCGGGGTGTCAGCGATCAGCACGACCTTGCGCCCGGCGATGTCCGTGCCGTCGACCGTGCCCTCGCGAATGTTGAAGGCAAGAGTCACGCGACAGAAGTCGTAGGTGGCCCCATGGTCGAATGACATGTTGCACGGGCACATGAGCTCGCACGAGCAGGTTTCGCTGTAGCTACCGGCCAAGTTCCAAGCCATTGAACTCTCCTTGCGCTCGCCGCCAGTCTCCGCCTCCCTGAGAACGGCGTCAACGGACTGAAGGTCTTGTCGCCGCGACCGTGCGGAGTGTCTTACCGAGGCGACAGCGGTTAGGGCAAACCGCGGCCATTGACGCGGTTGACCGATCCCCGTCCCACATGGGGATCCCGTTGCGGGCCGGTCGCCCTCTCAGCCGCAAATTGGGGAGCGTCTATCGGAGTCGGGGGCTGCCCCGATGCTCGAGTCGTCCGCGTCCCGCGGCACGACAGGGCCCAGCTCTGGAGGTGCGCCATGAGCGCGCTGCTTATCGGGTACGCCCGATGCTCCACCGATCAACAAGATCTCACTGCTCAACGCGACGCCCTGCTCGCCATGGGCGTCGAGCCCGAGCGGATCTACGTCGACCCCGGCCTGACCGGCACCAACCGCGAGCGACCCGGACTCCGCGAAGCACTGGCCGCGTGCCGAGCCGGGGACACCCTGGTCGTGACCAAGCTCGACCGGCTGGCCAGGTCGCTGCCCGACGCCCGCGCGATCGCCGACGAGCTCACCACCCGGCAGATCAGCCTCTCCCTGGGCGGGTCGGTCTACGACCCCACCGACGCCGTCGGTCGCCTCTTGTTCAACGTCCTCGCGATGGTGGCCGAGTTCCGACCTAATCCGGCTTCGCACCCGTGAAGGGATGAAGGTGGCCAAGGCCAAGGGCCGGCTGCGGGGCAAGCAGCCCAAGCTCAACCGTCGCCAGGAAGCGCACCTCGTATCGCTGGTGCACAGCGGCGAGTACAGCAACGCCGAGGTGGCCGACCTGTTCGGCGTCGGCCGCTCCACCGTCTACCGCGCTATCGAACGCCAACGCATCGCTGCCAAGGCCGGCCTCGCGGAAGCAACATCGAGACGCTGACACCCAACCGCGCCGACGTCCCGCATCCGACACCCCCGCGGGACGCCGGCGACCAACAACGTCAACCTCGATCAGAACGCCCTCGCGGGGTTCGGCTTGCGGAACGATTCGATGCAGGCGACCCGAAGGCCCGCTGCACTTCGCCGCCTGTGACTGTCAAGGCCTAATGCACCGTTCCCGTTGGCTCGATATGCGAGGACATGGCGAAGCAGGACCCACAGGGCGGACGGTTGTCGACAGGCGTTGACAGATGAGTGCTCGATGATCGGGATCGACAACCACGGGTCCCGTTCGGAACGTTGCCGGCTGGTGTTGGTCATCTACAACGACGGCCCGCCGGTCCGGCGCCCCGGACGGGTCCGGAGGCGAAGTTGTTGCGCCTTCCACGAAACCCGGGTGCCATTTCGTTCAGATTTCCCTCGATCTCAGCGACGTAACCGGGCCATCTCGGCGGCCTCGTGCCGGGTCTCGACACCAAGCTTGGCCAGGATGCTCGAGACGTGGTTGCGCACCGTCTTCTCCGACAGGAAGAGACGCGTCGCGATGCCCGCATTGGGCAGCCCGAGCGCGAGTAGCTCCAGTACGTCGTGTTCGCGTTGGGTCAGAGTCGGGAACGCCGCTGTACGCGCGTCCTGGTGGGTGACCGCGGCCAGGGCCAGGTTCGCCACTTCGGCCCCAAAGACCGCGTCACCCGCGGCCACTGCCTCGATCGCGGCGACGATGTCGCGCTTGCCAGCGCCCTTGACCACGTAGCCGCGGGCCCCGGCCCGGATCGCGTGCACGAGCTGGGTCGGCTCGGTGCTCATGGTGAGTACGAGCACGCGTACCCCACGTGCGGTGGCTTCCCTGATCACGTCGATGCCGGCGCCATCAGGCAACGCGAGGTCGACGAGCGCGAGCTCGGGGTCTGCGGCATCGAGGGCTGCCATAGCCTCGACCGCTGTGCCTGCGGCGGCCACCACCTGCAGGTCCTCGGCCGAGGCGAGAGCCGCGAGCAGGCCGTCGCGGAAGATCGGGTGATCCTCGACGACGAGGACTCTCATGTCGCGATCCCCACGACCGGCACCACCGCGATTACCGCCGTCCCGGGTCCATCGTCCGCGGGACCGACCTCGAGTGTGCCGCCGACCTCCACGATCCGGTCACGCATGCTGCGCAGTCCAAGGCCACGCTGACCTGCGCCGACCGGGATGCCGGTGCCGTCGTCGACGACGGCGAGGCAGGCCGCTCCGTCCCGCCAAGTGACGCTTACGCTGCAGTGTCTGGGCGCCGCATGCCGCACCGCGTTGGAGAGCGCCTCGGCGCTGACCCGGAACAGTGCCGCCTCGACCGGCCGTGGCAACGAGGGCAGGGTCCGGTCGACCTCGACCTCCACCGTGGTCCTGCCGTCCGGCCAGGTCGAAGTCAACGAGGCGCGGAGTGCCTCGAGTGCCCCGCGGAAGCCGAGGGTGTCGAGGGACGAGGGTTGCATGCCATCGACGATGCGACGCAGTTCGTTGAGGGTCTCGTCGACGGACTCCTCGAGCCGGTCGGCGGCCGATCTGGCGATTGCCGCGTCCTCGGGTAGGCCGTCGCGAAGCACCTCGATGTGCAGCCGCATCCCGGCCAGGGCGGGCCCGATCCCGTCGTGCAGGTCGCGTCGCACCCGATGCCGCTCGACCTCCCGGGCTTCGGCATCGCGGCGCAACGCCTCGGTCGTACGCCGCTCGGCCGCCCATGCGCGAACGACAAGGACAGTTGCGACGACCAGAACGGCAATCGGAGTGACGACGGCTGCGACCCACGCGCCGACGAACGGCCCCTGGCCGGTAGCGCCGCCGACGGCGATGCCGATGGCGATCGTCAGTGGCAACAGCAAGCCGAGCACGGCCCAAGGTCGACGATCGGGATCGGTTGGTTGACGTCGGACGATCCGATCCCACGCGAGAAGTGCTAGCCCGAGAGCGGCGTACCCGAGGATCACGAGGGGTACGACGTCGATTGCCAGGTTTGCGGCGTCGAACAAGGCTGGTACTCCGAGGGGATTCTCGATCGGGTCGAGGTCGCCGACCCCGGTCAGCGGGTCTGCACCGAAGGCTTGCGCAAGCGCCAGGGCGCCGATCGCGGAGACCGCCACGGGCTCGAGCAACGGCCGACGCGAGGGGCTGCGCACTCGCCCTGGGACGAGGGCAAGGAGGGCGAAGGCCGGTCCGCCCACCCACAGCGCGGGCCAGACCAGCAGACCTGGCGCGTCGCCTGTCCGTTCGAGTGCGACGACGACGGCGTGCAACAGGAACGCGGTGATCCCGAGAGTCGTCGCCGCGACCAGCAGCCAGCCGACCCGACGGTTCCGACTCAGCGTGAGGGTGAGCGCTCCGGCCACAGCGGGCGCCAGTGCGAACAGCAGGAACAGCACGTCCGAGGGCGTCTTCAGGTTGGCTGTCGCAGACCCGTTGCGGAGTTCGAGGGCGATCGTGGCGGCGGTGGCCAACGCCACCCAGGCCAAGCACACCACGAGGACCCGAAGTCCGACCCCGCTCAGTGGCACCACCTCGTCATGATGCTCCCCGGCGCGTCCCAATGTCCCGGGTATCCCTGACCCACCCGGATCAGGACAGGCCGGCCCAAGACGGACGGGACGCCCGCGCGGCACGGTCGAGCCATGAACACTCACACCTCATCGCGGCTGTTGGCCGCCACCGGCGTCCTCGCCGGTGTCCTGTACTACGTCGGCGGACACGTACTACAGCCGTCCGGTGACCCCTCACAGCGCATGAACGACGCCGAGATCGTCGACTGGGCCCGCGATTCGTACGGCGCACTCTGGGCCGGTGGCGTGGTTGGCCTCCTGAGCGCCGTCCTCGTCCTGACATTCGGCGTCGCTGTCTGTCAACGACTCGACGACTGGTCGGCGAGCCGGCCGGTCACCCGGACCGCCCGGGCCAGCTTCCAACTGACCGTCGGCGTGCTCGCCGTCGCCGGGATCATGCAGGTGCTCAGTGGCACCGGCTCGATGCCCGATGAGCACCTCGAATCCGAGAGCTTCATCCCAGTGATGGCGATCCTGTACGGCAACCTGGCGGCATCCGCCTGGTGCCTACTGGCTCCAGCGGCAATCTGTATGGCGCTGGCCACCGGCGCCCCGCGCTGGCTGCGAATCACGAGCGGAGTGCTGGCCGTGCCGCTGCTGGCAGCCATCGCCCTGCCGCCGGTCTCGTGGCCGTTCGGGATCCTCTGGGTGATCGTCACCTCGGTCGGCCTCACCGCCCCCGCGTTCGACGTCCGGCGCCACGAAGCGGTCGTAGCTGCGTCCAAGTAGCGCATCTCGCCGCGAGTGACTGTCAAGGCGAGCGGCCCAAGCCCGACGCTGTCGCCCGTGCCGGCGCCCCACTAACGGTGAGGCCGTTAGGGGATCCGCTACTGGAACGTCCCCTCCCTGCGACGCCTACTTTGGCCACGTCGGCCGAATCCGGGGATCTCTGCGAAGTTCGCGGCGGGCGGCTCGTCAATCTTCGCTGCATCTCGACAAGTGGATCGCTCGACATTTGAGGGCTGAGGCTTCAGCAGGGACCAGTCGAGTCGTTGGTCGCAGCCCCCGTCCTGCCCGACGAGCGACGGCTGAAGGTGCATTCGCGGCGCAGGGCGGCTGCTACGACTGACTGTCTGGCGCCCGGTACCCGGCGGTAGAAGACTGGGCAGGTGAATTCCTCTGACTGGGTCGGTCTCGTCGGTCACCTCGCCTGGCCCGTCACCATCCTGGTGGTGGCCGTGGTGCTGCGACACCAGATCGGCGAGTTCCTCGGTGCCATCGCCGGCAGGATCACCGGCGTCTCGGTGTTCGCGGTCTCCTTCGAGCTCGCGGTCGCGACCGAGGCGTCGCCACCGTGGCAGAGCCGGCACGCCGACGCAGACGTGCGCGGGCTGGTCATCGCCCAGGACGTCAACGACTCCTATTTCGACAGCCTCCGGCAGACGCTGATGGCTCCGGGAAGCGCCGACTTCATCGTGGTCGACCTGAAGAGCGATGGCCGGCAGGAGTGGCTCACCTCGCGGCTCTACCTGTTCACCTACCTGCTCAGCCGACTGAAGGGCGTGAAGGCCGTCGTCTTCGTGGCTACCCGGGGGGACACGAGCAGAACCTTCCTGGGCATCGTGCACGCCGCCGAGCTGGTGCGTGTGCTCGGCGGGCAGGACCCCCGTCTCCGCCTGGCGCGGCTGCAGGCCGAGGCGGAACAGGTCGGCCGGCTCGTCGACGACGGGACACCGGGGGCGGCGGATCCCCTGCGGGTCCCGCCGACCGTCGAGGCCGCCGTACCGCTGGACGTGGACCTGTGGTGGAGCGAGGTCGCGGCGGGCACGGCATTCGTCGACCCGCTCTACGTGGCCCAGCGGTTCCTAAGCAGGATGCAATGGGAACCGCCGCCGCCCCTCCCGCCCGACTTGCCGGCCGGCTGGCTCCAGCTACCTGAGGCGCCGGGCCGGCCCGTGACGTGGGAGCACGCGTCCTGGGTCACCGCCTCCGACCTCACCGACGGTTTCCTCGCGCCGGTCGCGCGACCCGACGACTGGCTGGTCGACAACTCCGGATGGTCCTCGTCAGACCGGGTGCGCGCCGTGGCCGCGGCTCGCGGGGAGCTCGTCGCCCTGCTGAGCCCGAGCCACCGGTTCGAGCGGCTGGTCGACCGGCGCGCGCTGCTCGAGGAGCTGGGTAAGAGCAGCGTCGAGCCGGCAGGCAAGCCCTGACCTCCTTGCCTCCGGGGGCGGGACCCGCGAGGCCCACCCCCGCCGGCTCCAGCCAGACTGAGCGGCAAGTGCACCCTTCCACTCTTGGGCGCACGACGAAGGCCAAACCAGAACGTGCCTCGGCTGGTTTATCGCTTGACGGTCAAACGCGGGGCCGGAGTGTCGCAACTTTCGGTCGCGTTTGAAGACCGCGTTTAGTCGCGCTATGGGCGAGCGCACGAACTCGGGTTGGTCCTGGGCGTGCCTGAACGCGAACGGTTCACGCCGGTCAGTTTCCGGGCTGCACCAGGCCGCTTTCATAGGCCAGCACGACCGCCTGCACACGGCCGCGTACGTGTAGCTTCTGCAAGATGCTGGCCACGTGGGTTTTCGTTGTGTGCTCGCTGATCACCAGGCGCTCAGTGATCTCTGCGTTCGACAGTCCGCGAGCGACCAGTTCCCATACCTCGCGTTCGCGGTTGGTCAGGGCCGGCAGGTCCGCTGCAACCGGCGCACTTGCCGGTGCGGCGAACCGACCGATCAGTCGCTTGGTCACCGACGGCGAGAACAGCGATCCCCCGTCCGCGGCGACCCGGATCGCCGCGACCAGCTGGTCCTCCTTGGCGTCCTTGAGCAGGAATGCGCTGGCTCCGGCCCGCAGCGAGGAGTAGACGTACTCGTCGAGGTCGAAGGTCGTCAGTACCACCACCCGGACAGCTTCGTGTGCCGCGGTGATGCGGCGGGTGGCCTCGATGCCGTCCATGTTCGGCATCCGCAGGTCCATCAGCACGACGTCGGGGAGCAGCTCGTCGACGAGCGCGACCGCTTCTTCACCGTCCCGGGCTTCGCCGACTACCTCGACGTCCGGCTCAGCGCCGAGGATCATCCGGAACCCTGTGCGTAGCAGGGACTGGTCGTCGGCGAGGAGGACCCGGATCATGACGGTATCTCGATCGGCAGCCGCGCTCGCACGGCAAACCCACCCTCGGGCCGAGTGCCCGCCGAGAGCTGACCGCCGTAGACCTCGACGCGCTCGCGGACGCCGGTCAGCCCGTGCCCCGAACCGCCGCCCGCGCCGGTCCCGTGACCGTCGTCGAGCACCTCCACCTCGAATGCCCGCGGCAGGTAGCGCAGCACCACTCGGGCGCGAGCCGGCCCGGCGTGCTTGAGGGCGTTGGTCAGTGCTTCCTGCACGATCCGGTACGCCGAGAGATCCACCCCGGGCGGCAGTTCGACCGGGTCGCCCTCGCGGACGACCTCAACCGGCAAACCGGACGCCGCCACTTCGGTGGCGAGCACGTCGATGCGGCCCAGGCTCGGCTGCGGCTGTAACGCCGCTGCCTCCGGCTCCGTCTCTCGTAAGAGCGCCAGCAATCGCCGCATCTCGGTCAGTGCCTGCTCCCCGGCGTGCTCGATGACGTCGAACGCACTCCGCGCCCCTCCGGTGTCGTCGGCCAGGACCCGACGTCCGCCGCGAGCCTGGACCACGATGACGCTGATCGCGTGAGCAACCACGTCGTGCAGTTCCCGAGCGATTCGGGCGCGCTCCGCGGCGACAGCCTCACCGGCCCGCGTCTCGCCCTCCTCCTCTGCGCGCCGGGCCATCTCGGTCATCTCCCGGTCGCGTTCGCGGCGGCGGCGGAACACGACTCCCGCCACGAATGGCGTACCGAGATACACGATGAAGAAGATCCAGTCGCCGACCGCTGGCGGCTGGCGGGGGTCGAGCGCCGCCAGCGGGATGATGCCCGCGACGATCACGCCGCCCAGGGCCAGCATCCGCCCGTGCAGGTAGTGGCCGGCGGAGAAAATCGTGACGATCAAGGCGATCATGAACGCGCCTCCCTCGGCCAAGCCGGGGAGGACGGTGTGGTTGAGCTGGATGACGGCGATCACGGCCACCAGCGGCAGCAGGGGCATCGTGAGGCGTACGACGAGGCTGACGGCCATCAGCACCGCGACGGCGGCTGCTGAGCCCCGGTGGTGCTCGACTTCGCTACTGAACAGCACCTCGAGCGCGTAGAACGCTGCGAGGCCCGCGGCCAGAATCTGGTCGCGGTACCTCCCGGCGATCGCGGACGCATCCATACCCGCTCACGCTAATGCCGTTGAACGGCCGCGGCATCCCTCTCGGGAGCGACGCGGCGAATCGCTCTCAAGCGCGAGTGAATCCACTCTCAACACCGATGCGTGCCTCGTGCCAGACAGCCGATTCTGGGTGGATCCGATCCGAACCCGAGGAGTCATCATGATCACCACCACCAATCGAACCCGGTCGAGTGAGGCAGGCGACACATCAACGGTGTGGAAGGGCGCCGGACTGACCGCGTTCGCCGCCGTGCTGTTCCCCCGGCTCAACGCGGTCCTCCACGAGGACCAGAAGATCTGGCAGCTCGACCGCGAGGCGGCGATCCTCATTCCCCTGATCGTGCTTTTCGTAGTGGTCCTCTTCGCGACTGTCGGCCGGCTGGCCTGGCGGGCACCGCGCAACCGGCCGGCCACGGTGAGCGTGGTCTGCGGGGTGCTCGCGGTGCTTGGCATCGTCGCTTTCTGGATCAGCGCGCCGATCATCTTCGGTGGTCTCGCACTCACGCTCGGGACCGAGGGACTGCGGCGGACACCTGATCAGCACCGCCGCGGGCTCGCCCTCACCGGCACCGCGCTCGGCATTGTCGGCGTACTCGTCGGGGCCGCGATCTGGATCGCCAACATATGACCCACAGCCCAAGAATGCTCCCGAGAAGTGCCTCGGAGCATTCGTTCTTTCGAGTGCGCGAAGGTGGACGGAAGCGAACCTCGCAGCTTCCGACTGCGCCTTCAGGCGGTAGTCGCACAAGCATCATCGTCGATACGCGGCGATGTGCTGCGCGCTTCGCGGCTAAGTCGCCGTTACAGTCGGCGGCCGCGATGGGGCACCTCCTGCGGGGTCGCCTCTGGACCATCGCTGGCGTCCCGGCAAGACGGGACCGCACGCTCATGCGCCGGGACGTCCCGGGGGACGACCGTCGAAGGCATGAACTCACCACGCAACCACACTCTCGTCATCTCCGGGCTCGTCTATGCCCTGGGCTCGATGGTCGGTAGCGGCCTGTACGCCGGAGCCGACTCCAGCGATGGCGACGCGATCATCAAGGAGTTCCATGACGGACTCCCCGCCATCGGCTACGTATCGTTCCCCCTCGAGCTGCTCAGCTTCGCTGCACTGGCCGTGTTCTTCAGCTGCCTCGTGGTCCGCTTGTCCTCCGCCGCACCCGTCGCGGCGATGACCACGGCCACCGCCGGCTCGACGATGCTCGCCGTCAAGGTCGGGTCGGCGGCGCCCTGGATGGTCGTGCTCTACGAGGCCGACACCATGGACGCGGCCACCGCCCACACTCTCATCCTCCTCAACGACATGGCCTTCGTCGTCTCCGGGTTCCTGATGGGCCTCGCGTTCCTGGCAGCCGGAGTCGGGCTGCTCGCCACCGAGTTCCCCCGCTGGCTCGCGTGGTGGGCAACCGTCGCCGGCGCCCTGGGAATCCCAGCGGGCATCATCGGAATCATGCGTCCCGAGGCGTACCTGCCGATCCCCTTCCTGCTCTGTGTCCTCTGGCCGATTCCCCTGGCCATTGCGAGTGCGATGCGTCCTACGAGCATCGCACCGGCGAATGTCGCATACACCGACCACAGCCGCACCGCTGCCAGACAATGAGTCGGTGAGCACCACGCGTGGAGCCGCGGTCGCCGCCTGGTGGCCGTGGCTCGCGCTGCCCGCTCTGTCGACGGGCCTCGTCGGCGCCGGCCTGGCCCTCGGCCTGACAGACCCCGACGGCAACTGGATCAAGGGTGAGGCCTGGACAACCGTTCCGCTGGCCTTCGGGTTCACCACGGTCGCGGCCGGGATCTGGTCGACTCGCCCGCACCCCGTTGGCCTACGCCGTCTCGCTGTGCTCTACACCGTGGTCGGGCTCGGTGCCGCGTGTGCGCTCCCGGCCCACGGCTGGGCCCGCAGCGACGTCGCCGGCGATGCGCTTGCGGCCTGGGTCTCGAACTGGGTGTGGTCGCTCGGTGCTGCGCCGCTCCTGGGGATCGGGCTGCTGCTCTATCCTGACGGCCGCCTGCCCGGTGCCCGGTGGTGGCCCGCTGCCGGGATCGGCCTCACCGGTATGGCGGCGCTCACCGCGTCCGCGGCGCTCAGACCGGGTGCGCTCGAGGACCACCCGAGGTTCGACAACCCGGCCGGCTTCGGGAACCGGGGCTTCTGGGATGCGGCCGGGGGTGTCGGCTTCGTGCTCCTCATGTCGGGCGCGGCACTCGGCGTGGCCGCGCTGGTCGTCAAGTTCCGGCGAGCTCCGGCCGGCAGTGACATCCGCGGCCAGATCGGTGGCTTCATGCTGGCTGGTTCGCTGATCGTCGTTGTCGCTTCCATCCCTGAAACCGACGACCTGGGCATCACGCTGCTCGGGCTGGTCACCGTGACCGCCCTGCCCGTCACGGTCGGCACCGCCGTCATCCGCCACTCCCTTCTCGACCAGCGCGCCGACGTCGAGAAGCTCAACCGGCGGGTCCGGGACCTCTCGACCTCGCGCCGGCTCATCGTCAACGAGCGCGAGAAGGAGCGGGTCGCGCTGCGGCGGGACCTCCACGATGGGCTCGGCCCCTCACTTGCCGCCATCGGTCTGGGGCTACGGCAGCTGGAGCAGAAGACCGGCGGCGGCGACGGCGTACGCGAGATGGCCGACGAGGTCCAACGCGCCGTCGCGGAGGTACGCCGGATCTGCGACGGCCTGCGCCCCGCAGCTCTCAACGAGCTCGGCCTGGCCGGCGCGCTGACAGAGTCGATCGAGCCCTTGCAGCGCTTCGGCCCACGGATCACCCTCATCATCGAAGAGCTTCCACGACTGAGCCCGGCAGTCGAGGTCGCCGCGTTCCGGATCGTGATGGAGGCGGTCACGAACGCCGTACGCCACGCCGATGCCCAGCACGTCCAGGTCAACCTCGGGTACGCCGACGGCGTCACGGCGCAGGTGACTGATGACGGCCGGGGTATCGCCGAAGACCGTGTTCCCGGAGTCGGTCTGCGCGGCATGTCGGACCGTGCCGACGAGGTCGGCGGCCGACTCATGGTGAGCGCGGCGGTCCCGACCGGCACATCCGTCCACGCCTGGCTCCCGGCGGCCGACCATGACTGAGCCCGTGCGCGCGCTGGTCGTCGAGGACCATCCGCTCTACCGGCAGGCGGTCACCTCCCTGGTCGACGGGATGGAGGGGTGGCAGGTGATCGGGTCGTACGCCGACGCGGAGGCGGCGCTGCCCCACGTCACCTCGGCCGACCTCGTCGTGCTCGATCTCGGCCTGCCCGGTGTCGACGGCATCGAGGCCACCGGGCTGTTCAAGTCAGCGAACCCTTCGTTGGCCATCCTCGTGCTGACCATGTCGGAGGAGACGCCGGTGCTCACCGCAGCCGTTCGCGCCGGCGCGTCGGGCTATCTGGTCAAGGGCTCGGAGCCGGAGGACATCGAGCGCGCGTTGCGTGCGGTTGCCCGCGGTCAGGTCGTCTTCGGCGAGCAGGTCGCGGCCGCCGTGCTCGCCCAGGCCGGCCGGCGTACCACCGTCGCCTCCGTGTCGGCGTTCCCGCTGCTCTCCGCTCGCGAGGTGGAGGTGCTCGACCTCATCGCCGCGGGTCGGTCGAACGCCGAGATCGCCGCATCACTTGTCGTATCGCCGAAGACCGCCAAGAACCACGTCTCGAGCATCCTCACCAAGCTCGGCTGCACCCGCACTGAGGCCGTGGCCCGCGCCCGCGACGCCGGCCTCGGCCGAGATTGAGCGCCTCGTCGACGTCGCTGAATGCTAGTCATGTGGGGCTGAACGCAGCGTCATTCTGGGCCGAAGTGCAGCGGGGCTTCGGGTCGCCTGCATCGAATCGTTCCGCAAGCCGAACCGTCTACGGTGGTGGATCTGCGCCCGGGCCTCGCAGCCGTCGACAACACGTTCTTCACCAATGGGGGATCCGTTTGCGGACGGAATGGAGTAGAGCGTCGAGCGCAGGGGCGGCCCGCGCTTGACAGTCATACCCGGCGGAAAGACCGCACGTCGTGCACACGAATCGACGAGGTTCTCGGGAGCACTCGCTGCGTAAGCGAGTACCTCCGGGCGCCTCGTCGGATACAGGTCTACCGAAGACTGGCGCAGGTCACAACGATGGTTGAAGTGGCGACTTCAAGTTGGGTGCTGGTTGCCAGGACGCAGTTCGGCACGCGGAGTGATTCACCTTGTGCGAGGTCATCGAACCAGGCGCCGCGGCTCAGACGACGCCGGCGTTGAACGCCGAGACGACGGCTTGGAGCCGGTCGCGGACCCCGAGCTTGGCCAGCACGTGCGCGACGTGGGTCTTCACAGTCCCTTCACCCACGACGAGTCTCGCGGCGATCTCGGCGTTCGAGTGCCCCTGCGCGAGAAGAACCAGCACGTCGCGCTCCCTGCTGGTCAGGTCGGCCAGTCGGGCGGCGACCTCGGGGCGCAGTTCTCTGGTGCCCAGCGCCCTGATCACCGGGAGTGTGACTGCTGGGTCGATGACTCCTCGCCCGGCGCCGACCTCGTGGATGGCCTCCAACAGCCGCTCGGGCGGCGCGTCCTTGAGCACGAACCCATGCGCTCCGGCTCTCAGGGCGCCGATGACGTAGTCGTCGAGCCCGAACGTGGTGAGCACGATGATGCGCGCTGAGCTCTGCGCCTCGTGGAGCTTCCGCGTCGCGGCGATCCCGTCGAGGAGGGGCATCCGGACATCCATCAGGACGATTTCTGGCTCAAGCCTGAGTACCAGCGCCATCGCAGTCTGCCCGTCCCCGGCCTCGCCGACGAGCTCGATGCTCGGGTCCGCCTCGATGATCCGGGCCAGACCTGCTCGAACCAGGGGCTGGTCGTCGACGACAACCACGCGGAGGACGCTCATGGCGTCGGGGTCGGGAGTTGGGCCATGAGCCGGTAGCCGCCGAGGTTGCTCCGGCCGGTGCTGAGCACACCTCCGAAGAGGTTGACCCGCTCGCGCATACCGAGCAGGCCATGGCCCTCCGGTGTCGGGGTGGGCGAGGGTCCGCGCCCGTTGTCGCTCACCTCGATCCGTAACGAGTTGGATGCCCAGTCCAGGTGGATCTCGGCGCGGGTCGCTCCGCTGTGTCGCACGGTGTTGGTCAGGGCCTCCTGCACGATCCGGAAGGCTGAGACGTCGAGGTCGGGGCCGATCGGGTGCGGATCTCCCGTCACCAGGAGGCTCACGTCGAGACCGGTGGCGCGCACACTCTCGGTCAGCTCGTCGAGCTGGGTGAGACCCGGTTGTGGCACGAGGGACCTCGTGTCGGCCTCCTCGCGCAGCATGGACAGGAGCCTGCGCATCTGTTCCATGGCCAGGCGCCCCGACTCCTCGATCGATGCCAGCGCCGTGTGGGCGCCGGACCCGGGCGCAGCGTGTAGCCGTTCGCCACCCGCCTGGACGACCATGACGCCAAGGGTGTGGGACACGACGTCGTGCAGCTCGCGGGCTATGCGCGTGCGTTCCTCGGCCAGGGCGGCTCGGGTGGTCGCTGCCCGCTCGCGCTCGAGTGCCTCCGCATAGTTCCGTGCCATCAGTGACTGCTGTTGCAGATGGTGAACCAGGCGACCGGCCAGCCACGCTCCGCTGAACGCGACCACGGGAAAGAAGATGTCATCGATGCCCACCCATATCGCTCCGGCGCCGAGACTGATGCCAAGGCCCAGACCGGCGGTCGTTCGGGTGCCGTATGCAGCCACCGAGAAGGCAGAGATCAGTAACGGGATGAGCGCGTCGTCCATCGTCGGTGCCGGGTCGACGAGTAGCTCCTGCACCGCCAGCCCTGTCATCACGATGGTGAGTGACGTCAGCGGCGCGTTCCGCCGCCAGGCCAGCGGGGTTGTCATCAAGCACGATGTGGTGAGGTAGGCCCAGCGCGGACCGGAGAGGTACCCGTCGTCCGTGAGCAGCGCGACGGTGAGGATCAGCAGACAGCCACCGGCGATCACCAGGTCGACCACGCGAGGGTGGTCGCGCGGCAGCCGCCGGACCGTCATCAGCCACTTCACGATTCACGGTACTGCCGTTGTCGGGACTCCGTCATCTGCCGAATGGCAGAGGTCGATTTCGCCCAGACGGGAGACGCGTACGCCGGATTCGGCTCCTACCGTCGAACGAAACCGGTCCGATCCGAGGAGACATCATGCGAACTCCGGCAGGCAGACTCACTCTCAGTCGCGTGGGCGCCGTTTGCGGCATCGCTCACGTGGCCCTCTTTGTGGCGATCATCGGCTTCACTCCGGCGATTCCGATCCCGAGCGAGTCGATCGACGTGATCGCAAGCGGAACCCAGGAGCACTCCTTGGGGATCCGGCTCGGTCTCTATCTGGCTGCCCTGATGACCTTCGCGCTCATCGTGTTTGCCTCCGCCGTCGCAGTGCGCCTCCAGCGTGCCGGATCTGGCGACTGGTGGATGTTGTGCGGTGTCGGAGCGGCAACCCTGAGCATGGGGCTCGCGAGCGAGGGTGACGTCCTGAGCTTTGTGCGGGCCGTGGGGCACGGGGTCCGTGGTGATGCTCTGTGGATGAGCTATCCGCCGGCACCGGACGGGTTCGGCATGGCCGTTCCCGCGGGCGTGTTCTTGCTGGGCGCGGGGCTGGGGGGCTTGGCCAGCGGGGCGTTCTCGGCCTGGCTCTGCCGCTTGGCCGTGGTTCTCAGCGGCGGCTTCCTCGCCGGCGGTGCCGGGATCGTAGGGAACGAGGTAGACGGAGGACCGTTTGGACTGGTCCTGGTGCTGTCCTTCGTGGGTATGTGGGTCTGGACCGTCGCCATCAGCATTCGCCTTTGGCGGACCAACCTCTTGGTGGCCCCGGAAGCCGGAGTCGCAAGAGCCGAGGCGTAGCTGGATGTCGATTCCCGGCGCCGCACCTGCCCGTCAGGCGGCGCTAAGACGCGGGCGGCGATGGTGGGCTGGTCGTGAACAAGGCGTCCTCCGGCAGCGGCAGCGGTCCGCTCCTGGCCGTCTACTCTCGAGCCCGTTTCCACTCCGCCGAGTGCTCGCTCTTGTGGTGCAGGCCGACGAGCCTGGCGGGAAACCACCACTTCACGGCTCGGCCCACGACCGTTCTGCGACACCAGCAATCCGGGTCGCAACCGCACTCACGATTGCGCGGATTGTGGACCTGCTGAAGAACTGTCCGCGTCACACGCCACGAGCCTACGCGCGATCGGGCCGATGGGTCAGTCTGGTGTCGAAGACCAACCGACTGACCGAACGCGCGACGCGGCCTCACGCGGCGGTGTGTCGCAGCCGCAGGGCAGGAGCATTCAGCGCCGTCGCACGCTCGAGAACATGACGGTGCGGATGCGTCGCTCGACGAGGTTGGCCACCTGGTTGGCGACCATCTGACCGAACGCATCTCCGAGGAAGGTCGCGAAGGTGACCGGTGGCGGTCCGTCTCGCTCGATTCGGGCGCGCATCTGCTGGAACCAGGCGAGGCTCTCCTCCGACGAGTCGATTTCCGAGATGACCTCGAATCCGGCGGCGGAGAGCAGTTCACGCACGCGCTCGGGGGTGGCGAGGAAGCTCGTCGACGGATCAGCGGCCCACGGAACTGGGAAGTGCACAGGGCCACCTTCGCCCTGCAACACGTCGTAGATGACGAACCTGCCGCCGGGCCGGAGCACTCGGAAGGCTTCGGCATAGAGCGCGGGCTTGTCGGCGATGTTCATCGCCACGTGCACGGTCAGCGCTGCGTCGAACCCCTCGTGGGGAAGGCCCGTGGCGGTGGCATCGCCGACTTGGAAGCTGGTCCGGTCGGACATGCCCGTCCACTGCGAGAGCGCCGTCGCAACCTCGCAGAACTCCGGAGTGAGGTCGACGCCGGTGACCGAGCACCCGCTTTCTTCTGCAACCGTTCGCGCCGGACCGCCCAATCCGCTGCCGAGGTCGAGCACACGAGAGTCAGCGGCGACACCGAGGGCCTCCATGATCTCCAGAGTGGCCGCCCGCCCACGGATGTGGAACTCGTCGACCGGAGCGAGGTCGGCCGGCCGCAGTGTTGCGCGGTCCACGCCGGATGCGTCCAGCGCGGAGCTGATCACCGATACGAGTCCGCCAGGACCGGTGTAGAAGGTCGAGACCTGGTTCATTTCGCCATCGTTCCAGCGTCACCCGCTACTCGGCCACAAATCCCGTACGTCGTTTGCGCCCGCGTGTTTCCAAGGCGCGAGTCCAGGCACACAACGCACTTCACTCTGGAAGGACGCAGGTTCTCGGGTCACCCGCGTCGCACCTTCCCGCAAGGCGAACGGCTCGTGGGGACGACAGATTCCGGCGCCGAGCCTAAGTTGTCCCGCACGCGGATCCCCGTGTGGGACGGCCCGGGCAACCGCGCCAATGGCGAAGTGACTCGCTCGCGCGGTGCGTCATGCGGGTCGAAGCGCCGGCAGCCAAACTGGTTGACGCCGGGCATAGGAAGCCCGGGGAGGAAGTGCACAGCCGCGCCGTGTCCGAGCACCTACTCCGCGGTGGCGTGGTTCTGCAGCTGGCTGGCGGCTTCCGCGCACCGGGCAGCATCGGACTGGTTTCCAGCGCGCGTGTATTCCTGTGCGGCTTCTCGGTACATCGCACGGGCCTGTTCGGGCGCGCCTTCGGCGTGGCGGAGTACGCCGCGAGCTTCCCAGACGGCGCCGTTCCACAGGCCGCCTTGCCACATGCCGGCGATCCGCTCTGCTTCGGTGATGAAGGCGCGTGCTCGGTCCAGTTCGCCGGCTCGTGCGCAGGCGGCCGCGGCGCTGGTCAGGTAGCCCATCGAGCAGGGCTCGCACGATCGCATCTGGGCGAGCTCGCGCTCTGCCGTGCGCAGAACGGTGAGGGTGTGCGTTGGGTCGGCCGCCTGGATCATGGTGCCGAAGACGCGAACCATGAGGTGGCTGGCGAGGTCGGAGCGGACCGCGATGGAGCGGGCACGGGTGAGCAGTCGGTTGGCGTCGAACTTGCGGCCGTTGATCACAGCGGCTTCGGCGAGCCGTTGTCGGGCGAGGGCTGACCCGGAGAGGCAGCCTTCGTGGTCGTTGGCTTCGGCCGCCTCCTTGAGGTGTTGTTCGGCCTCGATGAGGTGGCCGGCGAGTAGTTCGGCTTCGCCGAGCATGAGCGTGGCGAGGGCGGCACCGGTCGCCGACCCGGCCTCGTCGGCGATCTGCATCATCTGGCGGGCGAAGTCTGCGGCGAGGTCGTAGCCGTCGGGCGCCGCGAGGTAGTACTCGGCGAGGCACAGGTGGGCGTCGTACACGATGGGCTCCATGTTGGCCCGCAGCCGCATGGATTCGCCGAGTTCCTCGGCGAATCGTTCTCGCCATCGGCCTTGAGCCATGGCGACTTTGGCCAGGATGACCGCGGCTTCGCCGAGTTCGCGGCCCAGGCCAGAGTCGAGGGCAATGGCGCGCGCTTCCTCTGCGGCGCGCTCGGCTTCCTCGATCTCGTTTCGGTTCATGTGCACCAGAGCCCAGGCCAGCAGCGCGTGCGCCCGTTCGGCCTCCGTGGGTTTGGGGGCGCCTTCGACAGCGAGGACTTCCTCGTAGAGCGCGATTGTCGCGCGGTCCGGCCCGACGCCGAGTTGGTCGTGCAGGGCCTCGCGGAGCCTTTCGAAGCGCCGGATCGCCTCGCGGCGCTCGCCGGCGTCGAGGTGGGCGCGCATGAGCGAGCGGGCTGCCTGCTCGTCGGTGGGGTCTTCTTCGGCCAGCCGCGCCCACAGAGATCCGACGCGCAGCAAATCCAGGTAGCGCTGCCGCAACCGGTGTTGTGGCTCGGCCAACCAGGACTCGTAGCGATCATCGGGAAGCAGGTCGCCGCCATACAAGTCCACGACGTCGCGGCAGGCCGCGGAGTTATCTGTCGCCAGCGCCCGGCGTGCCGCGGTTTCGAAGCGCTCGGCGTCGATGTCGACCTCGGCGTGCGGCCACAGCACGAGCAAGCCCTGCTCGCTCACGATCACCTGTTCGTCTCCCGTGGCGCGTCGAGCGAAGTGCAGCGCCTTGCGGAGGCTGGTGCCGGACGCCTGCGGATCGCTGTCGGGCCAGAACGCCTCCATCACCTGCGACCGGTGGAGCCGGCGGTCAGGCGAGAGCGCGAGCAACTTGAGCACATCGGCCGCGCGCCGGCTCCGCCAGCTGTCCCCGGCAACGGGGGTGCCGTCGACCGTGACCGAGAACCCGCCCAGGAGTTGGATCGCCACCTTTTCCACTTCCGAATCGTATGAGCCGCCCACGGCTCCGACCAGTCCACAGATCGGAACGCTCGCGGAACGGTCCACTTCCTAGCGTCAGCACAAGACGGAACCCAAGACGAAAGGAGTGAGGACCGATGTCGCTCTACATGGATGTGCACAACACGCTTCCGGACGGCACCACGCTGGCCGATGTCGCGGGTGCCCACGAGGCCGACCTCCAGATCCAGCAGCGCTTCGGCGTCCGCTACCTGAACTACTGGGTGGACGCGGAGGGCGGCAGGGTCTTCTGCCTCGTCGAGGCGCCCAACGCGGACGCCGCGCATGCGGTCCACCGGGAGGCCCACGGGCTGGTCGCCGACGAGATCTACCCGGTCGAGCAGGGGTGAGCGCCATGTCGACCACCCAGACCCAAGAGTCTCCCGACACGGCACAGGGACCACGCGATGTCGCAACGGTCTTCCTCAACGCCTTGACTGCGCGGGACTTCACCACGGCACGCACGGTGCTCGCCGACGATCTCGCGATGAGGATGCTCGTCCCGCCCGGATTCATGACCGACGAGGGCGGCGACGCAGCAATCGGCTGGTTCTCCAGCTGGTTCACCGACGCCGATGCGTTCCAGGTGGAGGCATCAAGCGCCGAGGAGGTCGAGGGTCGAGCGGCCGTGGCCTATCGGCTCCGGCTGCACAAGCCGAACGGCTGGTACCTGATCGAGCAGCACCTGATGCTCGACGTCGGTGCAGACGATCAGGTGACGGCGATCGATCTCCTGTGCTCGGGCTTCCGCACGATCGCAGCGGAAGAGCCGGAGTCGGAGTCGCAGCGGGTTCACCGCTTCGACGCGGGCGACCTCGGGTGCGCCGACGGGCTCGCCGGGCATTTCCGCCAACAGATCCAGCGCATTCCGATCGGCGACCTGCTCGTGGTCAGCACGAGCGATCCGGCCGCGAAGGAGGACTTGCCATCACTGGCCCGCCTGATGGGCCATGTCGTTGTTTCGATCGAGGCACCCGGCGACGGACGCCTGGTCATCAGTGTGGAAAGGGGAAAATGAGATGAGCGAGAAGCTGATCTTCAACTGCACCTACGGCAAGGAAGAACCCGAGCGCGCCACGCTCCCCTTCGTCGCCGCGAACATCGCCGCGGCCGCGGGTCAGGACGCGATCGTGCTGTGCACGATCGAGGCCGTGTGGCTCGGCACCCAGGGTGGAACCGACGGTGTCGCCCAGCCCGGTCTTCCGGCGCTCAGTGACTTGTACGCCGAGTTCATCGACAACGGCGGCCAGGTCTGGCTCTGTGGCGCGTGCGCCAAGCCTCGAGGGATCACCGAGGAGCACCTCGTGAAGGGCTCCACCATCGTAGGAGCTGCCAAGGTCGTCGAGGAAGTCGTGGCCGGGGCAAAGACGGTCGCGTTCGCCTGACCGTGAAGCTCCCGGTGTCCCTGCGATGACCGATGCTCGCTAGCTAGATCCTGGCCGCAGGGCGCCTCCACTCGAGGGGTCGCAGGTAAGCCACGACAGACAGCCCGGGCGCGTCAGGTGCGGAACTGCGGGCCGTCCTACGCGCTGATTCAGCGCCGCGACGGAGCACGTCATTCTGGTTTGATGCGGCTCCGCAGCGAACCGACCCGAAGGCCGACTGGCTCAGACGACGTCGGGAGGTACGCCCCGTCCCGCGGGCCCAACCCGCTACGGCGACGAAAGGGCGATCCAACCCAGCCGTCCACGGTGTCCCGCTGGGGATCCCCTGCGGGACGTCGTGGGCTTGCAGGGCCGAACAGGCCGGTGATCCGCCACGGCGACCGGTGACCGTTCCCTTCCGTACGCAGCATCCGCTTGGCGCGGTGGTCAACCGTCCCTCGGTGTGGTCTGACCGATGAACCTTCCGCGCCGTGTTGGTCTGTACGCCGAATACCGACTCACGGGAGGCTGACGCGATGCGGAAACTGACCTTCGGCATGAACCTGAGCCTGGACGGCTACATCGCCGCGCCCGGCGACGACCTCGGCTGGAGCGTGCCGAGCGACGAGCTGTTCCAGTGGTGGTCCGACCGGGTGGCGGCGACGGGCCTGGCGCTGTACGGGCGCAAACTGTGGGAGACGATGAGCTCCCACTGGCCGACCGCCGACCAGCAGCCTGGCGCCACACCGGCGCAGATCGAGTTCGCCCGCCGCTGGCGGGACATGCCGAAGGTGGTGTTCTCCTCGACGACCAGCGCGGTCGACTGGAACGCCCGCCTGGTCACCGGCGACGCTGTCGCCGAGATCACCCGGCTCAAGACTGAGGATGGCGGTCCCATGGACGTCGCCGGCGCCACCCTCGCCGCGGCGGCCATGCGGGCCGGGCTGATCGACGAGTACGCGATCGTCACCCACCCGGTCCTGGTGGGCGGCGGCACGCCGTTCTTCACGGCCCTGGACAACTGGGTGAACCTGAACCTGGTGGAGACCCGGACGTTTCCCGACGGCGTGCTCCTGACCAGGTACGAGACCAGGCAATGAATACCCGACCTCGGATCGGCGCGGGCTCGGGCCACCCAAGGACCTCGTGGCCGTGAGGGATCGGTATTTGGGGCGCAGCCCCGATCAGCTCGGGTGGTGGAGCCGGTGGGCAGCCTGGCCCCGTCGGCCCGTTTCGCCGCTTGGTCCAGCGGGTCTACCGCAACGTACCTGGTGGCCGGTCGTGGGGCACATGCGCGCCGATGCGTGGGACCTGTTGCAATGACGTGACTTCTTCGCGTGCTTGGTGGAGTTCGAGGGAGAGCTCGGCGACGATCTTGGTCAGCGTCTTGGTGGTCTCATGTTCTTCGGCGAGTTGCTTTCTGAGAGACGCGTTTTCGTCCTTGAGCGCGCGGGTCTCCTCGGCGATTCCTGCGATCGAGCTGGGTGTGGCGTCCTGGGCTTTGACGCGGGCCTTGAAGTCGTCGACGAGGTCCTTGTGGTCGCCGTAGACGACGTCACGTCGTAGGCCGGACTCGGTAATCAGTTCGCTGCTGGTGAGCTTCCCGCTGGCCGAACGCAGCGGGGTGCCGGCGAGGAGACGTTCCGCGGCGGCGGTCAGGTCGCGGCGTTCGGCGTCAAGGTCGCGTCGCTTGCGTGTCATGATGTGCGGCCTTCTTTGGGCTCTGTCTGGTGTCGTGTGAGGACGGCGCGGACCTGGTCGGCTTGGGCGCGTGCGCGGTCGCGCAGTGGGGCTGGTGTCATCTGGTCGTCGGCGGCGGCATTCAGGACGTTGAGGCGTTCGCGCAGGCGAGCGATGTCGCGGTCGGTGTAGGCCAGGTTGACGCACCCGGACTGGCATTCCGCCTCGAGGGGGCCGTCCGGAGCGGGAAGTCCGTGAGCGATCCGGCTAGTGCGGCAGGCGGCGGTCTCGGCCCGGTACACGCAGGTCATCCCGTCGCCGTGGTGGATGCTGGGGTCGGCCTGTGCCAGGAGTCGTTCGACGTTGCGGACGCGGTTGACCGTGCGGCCGGCGAACCGGTGAGCGGATTCCACGCGGTCGCGATAGTCGGTGGCGGCGGGGCCGCTGACGTGCTCCCCTCGGGCCAGCAGGGCATGGTCGTGCTGGTTGTGCTCGAGGAGGGCCTCCAGGCGTTCGACGGCCAGGTCGTCGAGCCACCCGGTGTCGGCCTTGCCGCTGTAGCTGAGCGTGACGGTGGTGGACACGTGCCCGTACTGCAACGCGGCGGCGATCAGCCCGCGGGGGCGACGCACGATGAAGTAGGCCAGCGTACGGCGAAACCGGATGGGGTAGATCCGCCCGGCCGGATCAGGGGGGATCGCGGGCTGGCCGTCGAGTCGGTGGAAGGTGGCGTTGACCCAGGCGATGAAGCTTCCCAGGTCGCGGGTGATTTCACCGTTTCGGCGGGCATGCCGGTCGGCGGGCCGGATCGCGTGCGGCTTGTGGAGGCTGGACGGGAACAGCAAGGGGGCGTCGGTCAGCTGCTCGAGCACGGTGATGGCCTGGTGGACGGGACGCACAACGACCCAGGTGCGCTCCCAGGGGTCGTCCCCGAGGGTGGGCCGCGGGGTGCGGGCGTGTCCTTTGCCGCACCGGCCGGCTACCAGGAGCTGGCCGGTCGTCTCGTCCTGGCGGGTGCAGCCGCGGCGTAGGTTGAGGACTTCGCCGGGTCGCATGCCCGACAGGTAGCTGATGACTACGAAGCAGGCCGCGGACAGGTGAGAGACCAGGCCGGGGAGTTCTTGCGTCGTCAGGGGTCGTTCGCGCCACGGTCTCTCCTCGATGCGCCCGGTGATGGTGCCCACGGGTGAGCCGTCGGCGATGGGCAGGCCGCTGTCGCGGATGACGGGCTGCAGGCTGGGAGGGACTTGGCGTTGCGGCAGCTGCAGCATCCTGGCGAGGTGGCTCCAGTTGATCCGTGGTTGCTCCTGCGAGTCGCGGCTCAGGTGTCCGGGTAGGGCGTGGCCCTGCCGGCTCGCGTCGGCGGCGAAGGCCCGGAGCCGCTGCCGGGAGGACAACCCGTCCAGAGTCACCTGGCTGGGGTGGGTGCCAGCCTCGAACTGGTCCAGTTCGGCGCGGGCCGCCACGACGTCGGGGCCGATCACCTCGACCATGCGCAGGCTCCAGCCCAGAAGGGCCTCCATGGTGGCCGGGGCGATGCGCGGGGTCGTGTTCTCCGCGCCCGCCGGCCGGCAGGGGGCCGCGGCCAGCCTGGATGGCGGCGTGCCGTCCCAGGGGTTGTCGGTGTCCAGCCGGCAGTGCGGGGGAAGGTAGGCACGGTAGTCCCAGACGGTGCGGACCGCGATGAACAGGTCACGTTTGCGGCGGTTGCTGGTCTCCAGCCCGAGCACGTGCCGGCGGTAGCGTTCCAGATGCTGGTCGGTGACCTCGTGCAGGCTGGGCAGGTGGTGCTGGCTCATCCAGGCCGCGAACACGTGCAGGGTGCGCAGCCGGAAGACCAGGGTGCCGATGCTCATCGGTTCCCCGTCGCTGGTGACGGTGACGCTGCGCGGGACGGGGTGTTCCAGGAAGGCCAGGGCGACGGTCTTGAACACCTCGACCAGCTCGGCGGGCCAGTGGTCCCATCGGATCGCGTTGATCTTCGCGTGCGCGTCGGGGTGGGCGGGGGCCAGGTGCCAGACCGTGTCCTCGAAGCGGGACAGCTTGCTCGGCGTGGTGCCGGCCCGCACGGTGCGGTGGTACAGGATCGATGCCCCGACACGGCCACGGTCGCCCTCGTCGCTCGTCAGTGCAGGTCCCATCGGCCCTCCAGGAGGTCGCTGACTCGTTGGCGGTGCCCGTCGGAGATCCCGGCCCTGGCGTGGTCGATCTCGGCGGGCTGGAAGCCGGCGGTGATGTCTCGCAGCTGGTCCAGGCGGGGTGCGTACCGGCGCGCCCACAGGGCCGGGGGCAGGTGTGGACGCAACTGCTCCAGTGCGTCGATCGCGGCCAGCTGGATCGGTAGCTGGTGCGGCAGGGCGCGGGCGTTAGCGCAGTCCAGGCAGGCCAGGAACGACGCCGAACAGGCGGCCCCGGGCGGGTCGTACGGGCTGGCCCGGTGGTCTTGGCAGGACGCCAGGACGGTGTCCTTGCTGCCATCCAGGAGGCCGGCCAACTGCTTCGTGCTCATGCCGGCCTGCTGGGCGGCGGCCTGTGGGTCGCTCCGGGCCAGGTCTACGAAGTTCTGGGTGAAGACCGGCACCCGGGCATGGTCGCGGGCCTTGCTCACCTCGCTGTCCAGGGTGGCCGCGACGACGGCGTGGGACTCGGCCTGGACGGCGGGGTGGGGCATCAGGTAGGTATCGCGCATGGTGGCCGCGGTGTGCGCCACGGGGCGACGCCGCCGTTCGATCGCGGTCAGCCGCAGCCGCCTCACCGAGACCACCGGCTTCCCGCCGGGTACCGCGAAGGTGGCGGTGGGGAAGCCGCGGGCGGCGGCCCACCGCTGCACATGCTGGCTGGTCAGCGCGGTGATCCACGGGCTTGGAGTATGAACGGTTCTCTTGGCGATCCGGCCGGTGAAGAGTCCCCGGCTATTGCTCAGGCGGCGGGCGGTGTCGCCGAGGTCGAGCAGCATCCGGTACACCCGCAGCGGCGACCGGGACCACCGGTGCTCCCGGTCGCCGCCGGTGATGAGGTCTTCCAGCGCGATGACCATGTGTTCCCGGTCGGGTCCGCGGCGCGGCTTGCACGACTCGACCAAGGCGAGGCCCTCGTCGGTCAGCCCGCCGTCGGGACGGAAGTGCGCCGCCGGCCAGGCCGCGATCGTGCCGTAGTTCTGCCCGGTCAAGGAGACCAGGAGCAGCGCGAACGCGGCCAGCTCGTCCGGGGACAGACACAGCATGCCGGCGACCTTGACCAGTCCGCCACACCGGTGCACGTCCGGGGTGCCGTTCGTATCGACCTTGCGGGGCAGCTGACCGGTGCGTTCGAAGCCATCCAACAACCGACCGAGCGTGACGTCCTCGCTACCGGTGGGAAGCTCACCGGCCCGATACCGGACCAGCAGTCGCCACGAAGCGTGGATCCGGTCGCGGGCCGCCCGCACGTCGTGTCGTACGGCGGTCAGGATCTCCTGCCATTCGACCTCGGTGTAGCCCCGCTTGGTGATGTCGCGGCGACTCATCGCGCGTACCCGGATCGCCGCCAGCCCGGCCCGCGCGTCGGGGCTGAGACGCTCGTCGTCGCGCAGCAGCCGTCGCAGGTTCTCGACGTAGCCGCTCACGGTTCGTGGTTTCAGGTGCTCGTAGCGGCGCCGGAAGGCCAGCAGGTGCTCGGCGACGACGTCCTCCGGGCGCCGGACGGTGACCGGGTGCTCGGATAGCACGACGGCGAAATGGCGGGCCGTGTCCACCAGCGACCTGGCGGTGGGCAATCGTTTGACCGTCGAACGGGTGGTGAACTGGCCCGCGACACGCTCGGCCAGCCACCGACGGATCGGCTCGGCCACCGGCAGATCGGTGAACTCGAACAGCGTGCTGCGTCCACTGGTTTCGTCGAGGAACAACACACTTTCACCGTCGGGTCCCAGGCGTGGCCGCGGCGCCCACCCGGCCGGTGGCAGGGTCGCGGGTTGTCCTCCCCCCGCGCGGCCGCTCACCGGGACACCTCACCGGTGAGGGTGATCGGCTGCACCGTGCGCCCGCCCTCGTCGGCAAGGGTGCGCAGCAACGCATCGACGCCGGCGGTCTCCTCCTCGTCCAACAGGGCCATCAGGTAGTCGATCTCCAGCCCGGCGAATGGTTCGAGGTAGATGTCTCGCGTGGTCATCGGGTGGGCGTGGCCCATCAGTGCGGCCAGCTGGTACCAGATGTCACCCAGCTGATCGCGCAGATCACGCGTCTCCTCCTCGGACAGGCCCGTGACCCGGGTCCGCCAGACCGCCGACAGGATCGAGTACCACTTCAGGCAGAACGAGTGCCGCAGCATGTGCGGCCGCGCCCACAACGGGCACTCGTCCGCGTCCGTCCCGTCACCGACGGTCTTGGCCCACACTCGGGCGATGCGGTGATTGGCGTGATCGAAGGTGTCTTCCCACCCGTAGGGCTTCTTCGGCACCCATTCGGGGCGAGCCACAGCCACAACGGCGCCAGCCCGTCCGGGGTGCGTCGAAACAAACGGCGTCGGACCCAGTCGATCTACTGGTCCCGGAGTGGCGATACCTCCAGAAGCCGTCCTTGTTCCCGCAGCAGCAGAACTCCAGCGGACTCATGGTCACCGAGATGCAGCGCGGCCCGGAACTGCACCAGAGGATCAGTCGTGTCGTCGCGGTCAACCAGATGAAGAAGATCAACGCGGTCCTCGGATTCACCCGCCTCGACGAGATGGACCGAGTCAACGACCTCGTCAGTCGACTCGTCAAGCTCACCCGGAAGGGTAAGCCGGCCTGGGTGCCAGCCACTGAAGACCGCGGCGAGGGCATTTTCCTCCAGCTCGACCTCGCGGCTGTTGATGCTTGGGAGCGGGGCATCGTCGCGAGCCCACTGTGGGATGCGCACCGGGCCGCACATCGTAGGAATTTCTCCCGAAGGTTCTCCGAGACTGCCAAGCTCGTCGACCCCGACACCCGCCTCCCCGCGCCGAGGTATTGGCTTCTGCACTCGCTGTCCCACGCTCTGATCCGTGAGATGGCGATGTCGAGTGGCTACGGCGCGGCCAGCCTGACCGAGCGCATCTACGGGTGGTCGGCCTCGCCACAGCGTGAGGCAGCTGCCGGACTCCTGATCTGCACCACTGCATCCGACAGCGAAGGAACCCTTGGCGGGCTCGTCGCGCTCTCGGAGCCGACTCGGCTGCAGGGGCTCGTGATCTCGGCCCTGAGACGAGCGTCCAGGTGCTCTTCGGACCCGGTCTGCGCGATGCGAACGCCGAGCGACCCCGAGGACTTCCTGCACGGCGCAGCCTGCCACTGCTGCTCGTTCGCGTCCGAGACCTCGTGCGAGAAGGCCAACCGGTTCGTTGACCGGCGATTCCTGTTGAACCTCCCGACGGCCACGGGCGACTCCGTGTCCGGGTTCTTCGGGAGCGTCGATGCCCTCTGATCCGTTTGTCGCACTCGGTGAGTACCTCACCGCAAGCGAAGCCGAAGCTCTCGCGGTCCAGTTCGACAACGGCCAGCACATCATCAAGGCGTTGGCCGCGATCAACTCCGCCCGACGTGAGGACGCCAAGGAGTTGCTGGCAGCGGCCGAGCTCGACCACACCGATCGTGCCCGAGCCGCCGCGGTGCTGCGGGGGATCACAGGGGCAAAGTCGGTCCACCGCGATCTGACTCCTGTGTGGACGATGCCTGGCAACGAAGCCAAGGTCGGTCACCTCACCGGCGAATTCCATCGACTCGTTCAGGCCGCACGGATCTCAGTCACCTGCGCCACCTACAACTTCGAGAAGACCTCGCAGATGTGGACCGTACTCAAGGAAGCTGCCGAACAGCCTGGTGTCGTCGTGACCGTCTACGTCGACGGAGACAAAGCCGACGCCACCAAGGTCAAGGCCCAACTCCCGCGAGCAACGACCTACCGATCCGCGGAGCTCCCGTCGGGCCAGCGCGTCGTCAGCCACGCCAAATTCATCGTCATCGACCACGAAGTCCTGCTGCTGACCAGCGCCAACTTCTCGTTCAGCGCCGAGAACCGCAACGTCGAGTTCGGCCTGCTAGTCCGCGACGCTGCACTCGCGAAGTCCGTCGAGTCCACCATGACAAGCAAGCACGGGACTCTGTATGAGTTGGTCTGAGCGCTACTCTCCGGGTCGCTTTCCAGACATTCTTTGATGACCAAGGTCTAGAGCAGCGCGAAACTGCACGCGATTGGGGTGTCCCGTGGATTCAAGCTCTCGGGTGAAGGACTCGACGATGGCCAGCATCAGTCCGGCGAGCAGAGCGAGGTTCGCGGGTGCGACGTTCGTCAGCACGACTACTCCATTGGCGTCGGGCACTCGCTTCCAGCTTAGGTGAGAAACGTTCTGGCTCGCGTCAGACCAGAGTTCCTCCAGCCTGGCGCCCTCGAGTCCGACCTCGGGGTCCCAGCCCGGAAGGTAGTCGTGACGATGAATGTCCCGCTTCTGGCGATCATGAAGGAGGAACTCAACCAAGGTCCGCATGTGGGAGTGGTACGACTCCAAGCACGCGATCGAGGCAGCCGTCGGCAAGGACGAATCGTCAGTCAGCGGTACGAGGCTGCACGCCATGTCGATCGCGAAAGCAACGTGGAGTGCGCCCTGATCGAGTTGCTCCTGCGTCCGCAGCATGGACGCCAGTATGGCGGGCCGAGCTCTCCCGAGACTCGCTCGCGTTCATCGACGGCGTACCCGACACGGCGCCAAACACCGCAATTGTCCGGATGCCTTGGCACCATAGAACCCCGGTCACACGGCGTGACAGCTCGGGCGTGACCTTCGGAGACACAGCATGGCGGCGAATGATTCCTTCTTCCAGAGGAAGAAGCCTGCTGCGGTGCTCAAGCACGCCGTCCTGGCCGAGTACTTCAACGTCTTCTGCGCAATGGTTGGCGGCTCGTTCTCCGGTCCCGTCTGGCTGGTGGATGGCTACGCCGGCCCCGGCACGTACGACGCGGACGACGACGGCGAGACAGTCACTGGATCGCCGATCGTCGCGCTGGAGATCGCGGAGAAGGCGGCGCAGTGGAAGTCGCCTCGCAACATCCGCTGCGCCTTCATCGAGCAGAAGCCGAACTACCTGAAAAAGCTCCGATCAAACGTCAAGCCGTTCCAGGAACGCGGCTGCCACGCCCTTGTTCTTGGCGGTGAGGTTCAAGAGCAACTGCCCAAGGCGTGGGAGGAAGTTGGCACCAGCCCGGTGCTCACGCTGCTCGACCCGTTCGGAGTCTCGATGGCACGAGGCATGATGACCGGCACCCTGCTTGGGCGGAGCAAGCCACCGTCGGAGGTGCTGCTCAATATCAACGTCGAGGCTGTCTCCCGCCACGGCGGGTATCTCCAGCGCGGCGCAGGCGGCACGCCGGAGATCAAGCCGGGGCTCTCCAGCCAAGGCGTGGAGAAGGCTGACCTCTTCTTTGGCGGCAAATGGTGGCGTGCACGGTTCCTGGATGCGCGCGACGAAACATCCTCTGCCGCGCTTGCCGCGGCCGCAGTGGTCGACGAATACCGGGCTGCGATAGCGAAGGAGACAGGGACGCTCTCGATCTCTGTACCGATCCGGCGCCGGGCGAACCGGGCGCCTCTCTTCCTGCTGACGCTCTTCTACCGACACGATGCAGCCGGATACAAGTTCGCGGACGCGGCCGCTCGGGCATCGCGAAAGTGGCGGGACGCGTATCGCCGCCAGGACCTCGACGATTTCTTTGAGAAGCACGACGAGCAGGAGATGCTGCCGATCATGGGCGACATCATCCGCGAGGACAGCGCGAGCAGATCGGCGGCCGCCGAACGTGACCTGGAGAGTGACTGCATCAGTGCCGTCGCCACGAACATCCAGGTGTTAGTCGTTCAGTCGACTCAGGTAGCAGTCGGGCGCAACGTGGTACCGATCCTGGGGGATACCCTCTCGCTAGCTGGTGAGTCGACAATTCGGAAGGCCTGGGATCGACTCGCTGATGCGGGCTCAGTTGATCCCCGCGACAAGAAGAAGGAATTGTGGAAGCAGTTCATCGTTAAGCGGTGACGAGCTTGGGCATCTCATCCCACAAGGTGCCATCGAGGTGACGACCGTGTTCCTTTGGTGTCCGGCCGCCCCATTGCTTGTGGAAGAACGGCACGCCTGACGTCACACAGTTGTCTCGGATCTCTCGTACCCAGTCGGGGTCGAGTGGTCGTGCTCTTGGACCGGACTCGCCGCCCGTGATCACCCAGCCGATGCCAGTTAGATCCAAGTCGGGCAGCGGGCCGATGAGCGGTTCGCAGGAGAGGAAGCGCACCGCCGCGGGCACCTGCCTCAGGTGGTCTACGCGGTAGACGTGGTCGGAGTTCTCGACGCTGACGCCCAGCCAGAGGTTCGGCGGCCAATCCAGCTTGTCGGCGACCTTGGGTAGGCGCGCAGACCGCTTGGTCAGCAACTGATATGTGTGCTGCGGCGTGCGTGCGATGACGTCGAAGACGTCGCGGACGAACGAGATCGGAACCTTCGCGTGGAACAGGTCGCTCATCGAGTTGACGAAGACCAATCGACTGCCGCCCCAGCGGAACGGCTGTGCGAGTGCGTCGGGGTGGAGAGTGAGCGCGAATCCTGGCCCGGAAGTGCGAGGGTCGCCGTCCGCTTGGTAGCGCTCGGAGCCCATCGCCTTGAGCCGCTTGGCCATGGCGAGCGCGTAGCAGTTGTCGCAGCCTTCGCTGATCCGGTCGCAACCTGTGGTCGGGTTCCAGGTGACCTCTGTCCACTCGATCCCGGTCTTGGTTCGCATCGCCTGCACCTCCCGTCACGTTACGTGAATCGCGTAACACGTTTCTTGTAAGATAGCACCATGACGGTCGACACCGAGGGACTGCGCACCTTGTCGCGCGCTGCCTTCGGACAGACCTATCGTCTGGAGATCATGCTGGCCGTTGCGGAGGCCGAGGACGGCCTCGTAACCCTGACGGACCTCGCACGGGCACTGGAACTCTCGACGAGCAACGTCCAAGTTGCGCTGAAGAGTCTGGTCGCGACCGGCCTGTTGTCGGAGCTGCCCAAGGGCGACAACCGCCGAAGGTACCTGCTGCGAAACCCGAGCCCAGCTTGGGACTGGGCTCGGCAGATGCGCACCCAGGTGTCGATAGTTCCGGCTGACCGATGAGCGCCCGCGAAGCGCGCGACTGAACGGTTCCACCGCGATCTGTCGGTCGGCTCCCATACCGTTGTCCTCGTGCTCGAGCGGACGGTGGTGGAGGCGGCTTCTTGGAGGCTTGCGTCGTCGCTCGCCCGGCGACACCCCGAGTTGGAGATCAAACGCGAGCATCCAGGTGGCGGGCAGTACGACGTCCTAGCCCTACGTACCGGGCGCGGGTGCACGATCATGCTTAACCGCGAAGGCACCGTGCAGGTGCATGGTCGCGAGGACGGACGAGACCCCGGCTGGGAGCCGCTGCCGTGGGATGACGTGGTCCCACGCGATCATCGTGCGGTCGTGGCAGCTCTTGAGAATGCAGCCGGCCTCGCCTACGTGGAGGTGGCGCCTCGATCGACCCCTCGTGTGTTGGTCTACCGAACGCTGTCCTCACTCGCGAACCTCCAGGTGCTGGCCGAGCCCGCCGACATCTGCATGGGAGCCATTGACACGTCGGGGTACGGAGGTGGACCCGCCGACTGGCTCCGCGACTTCCCCGAGATCCGAGCCCGCATCGACCGCGTGACTGACTCAACGGACGTCGAGCCGCGTTTCAGCTACTGGCACGTCGCGACCAGCAACCTCCGGGTCGCGTTCGAGACCACGACCAGCGACGCATGGTCGGTGACCGGGCGCCGGCTGACTCTCTCTTCGACGTACGACGACTTGGGGCGGAGCATGCCGCGGATGTTGGCAGCCGTCCTCGACCTAGGAACCGAGACGTGACCTCTACACAACAAGACCTGATCGACGCTGCCTGCTGGTTCGACAGTGACAAGGCTGGCGGCACCGAGATGACCGCGTTCAAGCGCGAGGCGCGTTGGCGCCAACACCGCTGGGCAGTAGACGAGCTCGCTATCGCAACGTTCGGCACGCACCCCGGTAGGCGTGCCCACCCGGACATCCCGCCAGAGGACATCGAAAACGGCACCAAGTTGCTCCACCTCGATGCCGAAGCAGGGAGCAACTTCCTGACGCCTGCTATCCACCAGACCGCCAAGGACCGCGTAGGTGCCAAGCAGGATCACGAGACACTCGACGACCGGCGGCTTCATCGCGACCTGTTGTCGTCGATGCCGATGGCCTTCAACCTGTTCGGCGAGGCCTCTCAGCCCGAGAACGACGTCTCGAGAGAGCGGTTGGCCGAGCTGTTCGGAGTCGCCGCAGGGTCGTCGTCCGACATCATCTTCGAGTGGTCACCCGCGAGGCGGAGCGCGAAGTACACGCGGGACCGCACGGCCTTCGATATCGCGCTCCGGCTCGGCGACCCGGCGGGCACCAGGACCGTAATCGGGATCGAGACGAAGTACCACGAGCACTCGGCCAAGGAGAAGAAGCCCAGCGCGAGCAAGCCGGACGCTGTCAAGCGCTACGAGGAGCAGACCGCGTTCCTCGTCGGCATCGCTGACCACTCCGAGGTATTTAAGCCGGGCTGGGGGGAGAAGGTCCTCAACACTGACCTTCGGCAAATCTGGCGCGACCACCTCCTCGCGCTCTCGATGCGCCAGCAGCCGGACGAGTGGACGAAGCAGACTCGCTATGTCCTGCTATACCCGAGCCGCAACGGCAGTTTCCGAGACGCCGCCCTCGCTTACACGCAGCTCCTGGTTGACGGCGACACCTCGTTCCAGGCGCACACCATCGACGAGGTTATCGACGCTGCTTTCGCTCACGGCGGCGCGACCAAGGATAAGTTTCGCCGCCGTTACCTGTGGTGGGTCGAGGGCTGAGGACGGAGGCATGTCACCAGACAGAGCCACCGAGTCCCCCGCATGGGTCCGACAAAGTTCCACTGGGCAACAGATGGACCGACCCAGCGTGCTCGAATGCCCGCAATAGGAGCATCCGATCCTTCGGCGTTCAAATCTTGGTTCGCCTGCGATGAGAGTCAAGCCGCGTGAGGTGGGATGCCGCTTGCTGGTGCCGCGGTCTCCACAGCTGCGTCGACTGCGGGGTCCGAGTGGAGAGGAGTTGGGAGCTGACTCAGTGTGTCGCGCACATCGGGAGCCGTTGGTCGCCTGCCGACGTAGGTCCGGCTGGGTCGACTCCTGAACGGCTGCCAAGAGGACGCACAGTGGACTTCCCAGATCGCCTCGCATGCATCGCGGCGCTGACCCCATTGCTAGCGCTGCGAACACTTTATGCACGTGGTTGCCCACGGCCGGAACTCCAAGCGTTCCGTGGCAATCGGTTCCTCGCAGCCGGTGCAGACGCCATACAGCCCGACCGTGAGGCGGTGCCGAGCGGTGACGACCTCATCGACGATCTGCTCAACGGCCGCTCGGTGCGCGGCTTCGACAGGGTCGAGAGTGCGGGTGGGGAGCGCGTCGAGCTGGCGGCGGCGCGCGTCCTCGACCGTCGCGAGGTAGTCGTGCATGTTGGTGAATGCGTTCAGTGATGATGCATCGGAAGTGGTCATGTGAGGTCCTTGACAGGTTGAAGGGTGCGCGACGCCTTCGGGCGCGCTAGATGATGCGCGCGCCGACGAAGGCGCGTGCGATGGCAAGCAGAGTCAGGGACGAACCGGCGGGGCGCGGTCGACGCTGCGACGCAGCACATCGAGACCGCGGATTCCCCGAGCCTCCTCGTTGAGTTCGAGAGCCAGCAGAGCGGCACCAGAGGGGACGTGTGAAGGCAGGTGGCAGGGCCGGACGGTGACCGTCCGAGCGAATGCCAGTTGCTCCACCATCCAGTCATGTTAGCCACGGGGCACCGCATTTCAACTGCGATTAGCCAGGCCCCGGCCGCGTGCAGGCGTTCGTGTGCGCGCTCGCGCTAGGGGATTCCGGCCGCGCCGTCTCGGAGGGCGAGCGCCGCCTGAACCACGGCTGCGTGGGTGAGGGACTGGGGGTAGTTGCCGAGGTGGTGACGCGTAACGGGATCCATCTCTTCTGCGTATAGCCCAAGGGGGCTTGCCAGCGTCAGGAGTTCTTGGAAAAGCTCCTCCGCCTCTTCTTGTCGTCCGGTTCGGGCGAGCGCTTGGACGAGCCAGAATGAGCACGGCAGGAAGGCGCCGTCCTTACCAGGAAGCCCGTCTTGTCCAGGTGGGTATCGGTACAGGAGAGGTGTGCCGGCGTCGAGGTCGCGGGTGATGGCGTCGATCGTTCCGCGGACACGTGGGGAGTCTGGTGGGTCGAAGTTGAGCAGCGGAAGGATCAGCAGTGCGGCGTCGGTATCGGCCGATCCGTAGGTGCGCGTGTAGGTGCTCGTGTCGGGGTTGAAGCCGCGCTGCGAGATCTCTTGGTGCAGGGCCGCACGGGCGAGGGCCCATCGAGTGAGTCGCACCGCGCTCGTTCGGTGGCTTGCGGCGATACGGAGTGCGCGGTCGAGAGCCAGCCAAGCCATCATCTTGGAGTGCACGTGGTGGGCGGGATCAGTGCGCACCTCCCAGATTCCGGCGTCCGGTTCGCGCCACCGGCTCGCGACGGTGTCGGCGAATCCGGACATGGTGCGCCAGGTCTCGGAGTAGAGCCGGTGCCCTGCCTGGGTGAGCAGCCACGCGGCGTCGATCACCCAGCCGTACCCGTCGAGCTGGTGTTGGTCGGCGGCAGCGTTGCCGATCCGGACGGGTGCGCTGCTGGCGTATCCGGGCCAGCCCGGAAGTGTCCGTTCGTGCGTCGGGGTTTTGCCGTGCAGGGTGAGCAGCACGGGTAGTCGGGGACGGTCGAGGCGAGTGCCGCTGAGCAGCCAGGCCAGGAAGGCACGCGCCTCGTCATGTTTGCCGACTCCCAGGAACGCGCCGATGCCGATGCTGGCGTCTCGCGGCCACGCGTACCGGTAGTCCCAGTTGCGCACGCCGCCGAGGTCTTCCGGAAGGGAGGCGGTCGGTGCAGCGACCGGAGCGCCGGAGGGTGAGTAGGTCAGCAGGCGAAGGGTGAGCAGGCTGCGGACTACGGCGTCGCGGTGGGGTAGGTCGGGGTCGATGTCGCGCGACCATGCCTGCCAGCGCAGTTCGTCACGTTCGAGTACGTCGTAGGCGGCGTCCGGATCGATGTGGACGAAGGGCTCTCGCTCCGCGAAGCTCAGTACGGCGGTGAAAGGGCGACCGGGGGTGACGGTCACGATGTGGGGGACGCTGGGTTCGACGGTCATGTTCGAGCTGGTTGTCAGGGCAGTGGCGAGCCCGCGCCAGTCACAGACCAAGGCGTTGCCACGGAACTGGGTGCGCGGGCGCTGGTGCCCGTCACCGAGGCGGAGGTCGATCTCGATGACGGCATCGACCGGGGCATCAGGGGCGGTCACGCGTCGCACGAGCATGGTCGAGGGCAGGAGCTGGCCGCTGACCTCGGCGACCATGCCTTCGGTGAGGGTGAGTCGTCCTGCAGTGGTTCGCCAGGTCGTCTCGATGGTGGCGGAGTGGTCGTGGTACCGGCGGCTGATCAGCGTCGCCGGTCCCGCCGGACCGAGGCGGTAGCTGCCCGCGGCGGGTCCGCCGATGAGTCGGCCGAAGACGGGCTGGCTATCGAACCGCGGGAAGCACATCCAGTCAATGGATCCGTGCGAGCTCACCAGCGCGGCGGTCCGGGTGTCTCCGAGCAGGCCGTAGTCCTCGATTGGCAGGTCAGGAGACATCGAGGAGAAGACCTAACGCGATGCCGTAGACCAGATGTGCCGCCATGGCGACCAGCGGTGTCTGAGTGCCGTAGTTGAGGCCGGCAAGTCCCGGGGGTTCGAGCACCGCGGTGGATCCGGGGCCGGCTCGGTTCGTGGCCATCCGCGGGTGGACGCCGACCAGCATCGGGACGAGGACGGTCAAGGCGATGCCGCCATGAAGGGCTCCGAGTAGGCCACCGATCCACCAGGTGGCCTCGCCCAGCACGACGAAGCAGGCGCCGTAGCCGAGTGCAAACGCTTGACCTGCGGCCAGGTGGATGAAGAACCCCGCTACGCGTGCCCGGTCTGGATCCGGGGTGACGAGTGTGCCCAATATCAACGGGAGGTCTAGCCGACTCAGACCGCCCAGTTGCGCGATGATCATGACTGCTGTCAGGACGGTGGTGGCCAGCAGGCCGAACAGTGCCCAGCCAGCCCAATCCATCTCAGCGCGCCGAGTGGACGTGTGTGTTGGCCTCGAGGGCGCTGAGGACGTGATTCACCGGGGCCTCGACGGAGGCGAGACCTTGGCGTTCGAGGGTCAGGCCGACGTCGTCCAGCTCGATGCCCGCCCTAGGCGGGGCGCGCATGACCAAGCGTGCGTCTGCCAGTCCGGTGTCGGCTGTGTGCACCACGGGGCCATGGTCGCAGATTCGGTGCAGCCTGCTCATAGGTCGCTCATGTCCTGACGGCGAGGCTGGGGCTATCGACATAGCCCGGATCGAGCGACCGGGCGGGCACTCCTCGGAGGTCGACGCGGGCTCACCGCGTGGACAGCCTCGCGAGTGTGCATCGGTGCTCATTCCGTCATGATGACGCGTTCTCCTCGCGGCTTCGCCGCGGGAGATCGGCTGAGACGTTCGAGCGTTCATTGCCGATGACCGGCAAAGGGTCAGCCCGCAAGCAGGATGACGTGACCGCAACTCGGCCCCTGCGGTGGTCTGAGCCGGAGGTTCTGTCCCTGCGACGCGACCTGGAAGCCATCGGGTTGCCGAGGGAAGGCAACCACGGTGCCGTCATCCTGGCTGGCTCGTGACCTGCACCTTGGTCTGTCCACGCGCCACGATGGCGAGTGCGCGACCGACACAGAAGGGCCGCACAGAAGGAGCGAGTGACATGTCGAGGGTGGCCATCAACGGGCTCGGAAGAATCGGTCGTGCCGCCCTCAAGCTCTTGCTGGAGTTTGACGACCTCGACGTAGTCGCCGTCAACGATCTCGCTGACATTGAGAACCTTGCTTACCTGATCCGTTACGACACGGTCTACGGCCGCTACCACCGCGAGGTTGCCTGCGAGGCGGACGCGTTGATTATCGACGGCCGCGAGATCCGAGTCCTCGCGGAAGCAGATCCGGCGAACCTGCCGTGGCGGGACCTCAATGTTGATCTGGTATTGGAGTGCACGGGGGTGTTCAGGCACGAGGATGACCTGAGGAGGCACATCCAGGCGGGAGCGTCGTTCGTCGTCTTGTCGGCGCCGACGACCTCGGAAGCGGTTCCCACCGTCGTGCACGGAGTGAACGCGGCACACGGCGACGCACGGGTGATTTCCTGCGCCAGCTGTACCACCAACTGCATTACCCCGATCGTGGAGGTCGCGCGTCGGCGGCTCGCGGCAGAGCGCGCCGTCATGACAACGGTGCACGCCTACACCGCCACCCAGCATCTGGTCGACGGACCGAGCAAGACCTTCCGCCAGGGTCGGGCGGGCGCCGTCAACCTGGTCCCCGCCTCAACCGGTGCCGCGAGGGCGACCATCAGCGCCGTACCGCAGCTCGCCGGCCGATTCGACGGGATCGCGATACGGGTGCCGATCCCAGTCGGATCGATCGCCGATATCGTCTTCGTCGCAGGGCGGTCCACGACGGCCGACGAGGTCAATGAGGTGTTCCGTCACGAGGCCCTAACCTCCCGGTATCAAGGCATCCTCGGGGTATCGGAGGACCCGCTTGTTTCCGCCGACATCATTGGGGACTCTCGTGCGGCGGTCCTCGACACTGCTCTGACGCGGGTCGTAGATGGCACCCTGGTCAAGGTCATGGCCTGGTACGACAACGAGTGGGGCTTCACCAATCAAATGATCCGAGAGGTTCGGGCGATGCTTGGTCTGCGTCCTTCGCCAACCCGCCCTGGGGCACGCCCTGTCACCGGGAGCCACGCTTAGCGCGATCGACAGGCAGATCCGGGTGAGGGCAGGCCAGCGGTCGAGTCCGTCGTCGATCATGGCGCGCCGCTGCTTGGTCCCGCTACCTAGCGCGGCCGGGTGCAGGGTTGAAGGAAGATGTGCCCCTTGAGCGCGCCGGGCGTGGCGGTGGTCGGCGGCGGTGGACGCCGGGGCAGTCGCTGTGCGAGCACCGGCGCCAGCACGAGCTCGTCCCATTCCCATCGCTGGGGTTCGTGGGTCAGGTCGAGCGCACCGGGGTCGGTAGTCCCGGTGCGCCACGGCCTGTGTGCCGGAGGCTCGTCAGCGCTGGTCCACCCGGTTCCGGGCATGGTTGACGGGGAGCCGAGCGCCCTGCGCCGAGCTCAGTGGTGTGCCCGGGCCAGCCGGGCCAGTGCGACAGCGGCGACGAGCAGCCCGAAGTCCCGCAGTGCCACGTCGTAGTATCCAGGCAGCGTGAGCAGGTTCACGATGATGCCGCCGAGCCACGCCGCGACGAGCCAGCCACCGTAGCGCGGCATGATCGCGACGACGAGACCGGCGAGGATCTCGATGACGCCAACGGCGTACATCGCCTGTGTTCCGGTGCCGGGAACGATGTCGTTGACCCACGGAGCCAGGTAGTTGTCCCAGTCGACGAGGTAGTTGGTGAATTTGTCGAGACCAAACACGATGGGAGCCACAGTGAAGACCGTTCGCAGCAAGAAGAGCGCCTGGTAGCTGGGGTCGAGAACATTACGGGTGGCCGGTGTGCTGCCGGCCGCACCATGGCTGGTGGGACGAGTGGTTGTCACGGTTTTTCCTTTCGATTGCGTCATGCCAGATGTGTCCGGCAATGCGCGCTGATTCTGGGGTCGATGCGGTCGGCGAGGCCTGGCGCGCGGACTGGGTCCTGGATGCGGTCGTGTTCGAGCAGATGCTGCACGTGTCGGCAGATGCAGGGCGCGGCTCGGTGCCGGCTCGACGTCAGCGGACCACCGCGACGGGGCACTGGGCCCGGTGCAGTAGGTGGTGGCTGACCGATCCGAGCAGCAGCCCGGTGAACAGGCCGCGTCCTCGCGATCCGATCACGACGAGCGATGCGTTCGCGGATGTCTCGGTCAGGGCCAATGCCGGGGACAGGGCCATCGTGTCCATCTCGAGCGTCACATCGGGATGGTCGGTGTGCAGGCCCGCCACGTACTCAGCCAAGGCGGCGTCGGCGGCCTGCGAGCGTTTGGCGAGTGTATGGGGGAGCTGGCCGCGCCCATCCAGGTCGACGCGTCCGGGCTTCCAGGCGTGTGCAGCCACCACAGACTCCTTGGTGAGGCTGGCCCGGCGGAAGGCGAACTCGAGTGCCGCGCGGCTCTCCTCGGAGCCATCGACTCCGACGACGATGCGGGCTGCGTTCGGGTGTGCCGCGGCACGCACGACGACCACCGGGCATGGCGCGTGTCTGGCCACATGCTGGCTCACCGAGCCCTGGACTGTCTCGGCGGCCCATCCGTGCCCCTGGCTTCCGACGACCAGCATGGTCGCATCGAGGGCCTCTCGCAAAAGGAGGGGCACCACGCGGCCGGAGTGCAGCTCGGCCGCGCCGCTGACTCCGGCTGCGGCCAAGACCGCGTCCACACGTGCGGACATCCCATCTTCAGGCTCCCAGTCATGGACCGGCAGCGAGCGCTCCTCTCGGTCCACGATGAGCGCGCGGACGGAATATCCCTCCAAACTGGCTGTCTCAGCGGCCCATTGGAGGGCAGCCACCGCAGCGGGGGAACCGTCGTAGCCCACGAGTATGGTTCCTCGGTTTGGACTCATAGTCGGGCAGCTCGATGAGATCGGAGCGCGGGTATGCGGCCGTTTGATGCCGACCAGGCCGCGTCTGAGTAGGGCCGGACGAGGTGTTCGCAACTGCCTGGGGGCGGGGCTTGAAACTGGCATCGGGATGGACTCCATCCGTTCTGTAGCGGGACGGTGGCGGCTGCCATGCCCGGCTGGTTGTGAGCTCAACTCTGTCGCGTCGGGTCTGCGGGGAGTAGACGGCGGATCGGCCAACGTCTGTGGTGAGTCGTTGCCGACCAGCGGCAAGATCACTTCTGGAGCGGAGACGGAGATGGCGCAGACTCGGCGCGGATGGGGGGATCGAAGCGGAGAGGTGCCGTGCTGCGGCGGGGCACGCGACCATGCGGAGACCTCCAGCGCCGTGAACCATCACCTGACAGGTCTCGGCGTGGCGTCGCGCCATACCTCCACCTCCGCGGATGCCAGTTGGGTTTAGAGAGCCACGAGCCCGGTCGTCATCCGGGGTAACGAGAGTGCGCGAGACAGGGTCAGCTCGAGGCGCCTCAGGCCGCCCAGCTGCCCGATGGTCCTCATCGCCGTCAGGACTGTGGTGCCCGGAGGGCCCAACAGCGCGCATCCAGCTCGGTCTACTCAGATCGCCGAGCGGACGTGTGCCTTGGCGTCGAGGGCGTCGAGCACGTGGTTCACCGATGCGGCAAACGTGGCGAGACCTTGTCGTTCGAGGGTCAGGCCGACATCGTCCATGTCAATGCCCACCCTGGACAGCGCGTGCATGACGAAGTTGGCGTCCGCGAGGCCGGCGTCGACGGTTCGCACCACGGTGCCGTGGTCCTCGAAGGCGTCGATGGTGGGCTCTGGCAACGTGTTCACCGTGTCGGGTCCGATGAGGTTGTCAACGTACAGGGTGTCGGGATAGTGCGGGTTCTTCGTGGACGTGGAGGCCCATAGCGCTCGTTGCACTTGGGCGCCTCGTCGAGCCAGTCGTGCCCATCGCGGACCGGAGTGGGTGCTGCGGAATAGCTGGTAGGCGAGCTTGGCCTGCGCGATGGCCGCTCGGCCGCGCAGGGCCAACGCTTCCTCGGTACCCAGTTCCTCCAGGCGGCGGTCGACCTCTGTGTCGACGCGGCTGACGAAGAAGGAGGCCACGCTTCGTATTGATGTGAGGTCACCGCCGTGTAGGGCGAAGGCTTCCATGCCAGAGAGGTAGGCGTCGAGGATCTCGCGGTAGCGCGTGAGGGAGAAGACGAGGGTGACGTTGATGCTGCGCCCTTCTCCGATCAAGGCCTCGACCGCATGGACGCCCTCGGCGGTCGCCGGGACCTTGACGAGCAGGTTCGGTTGGTGGATTCGTTCGTGCAGGTATCGGGCGTCCGCGATCGTTGCCTCGATGTCGCGGGCCCACTGTGGTGCCACCTCGATCGAGACGAAGCCGTCGTGGCCCCCGCTGTGATGGAACGTGGGGCGGAGAATCTGGAGCGCATGAGCGACGTCGGTGAGTGCGAGTTCCCAGTAGGCATCTTCGATATCGTGACCGGCCGATAGCAGGTCCTTGAACTGGTCGTCGTACGCGTCGGAGGCTTCGATGGCCTTGGCGACGATGGTGGGGTTGGCCGTCACTCCGCGCACTCCTCGTGCGACCAGATCGGCCAGGGTGCCGTCTCGCAGGTGGGGGCGGGTGAGGTTGTCGAGCCAGGGGCTTTGACCTTGTTCGTCGAAGAGTCGGTGCAGTCTGCTCATGATGCGTCTTGTCCGCCAATGAGTTCGTCCCAGTTGATGGCCTCGCGGTCGAGGTGCGGCAGGCTCAGGTAGGGAAGGGGGTTGTCGGCGGCGGTGGCTCCGGATGCGAGCCAGGCCGCGAAGCCTGCAGGGTTCCGTCTCTCCAGCTCGTCGAGGTAGCCGCCGCGCTCTTCGACGATGCGCATGAACTTCCGGCGCGAGGCGGTGACCTGCAAGGCTCGGTGGCTGGCGCACCATGCCTCGCAGAGCTGTGCATCGGTCGTGGGCGGCCCCTGGGGGAGTGGCTGGACGGGCACGAATCCTGGGCTCGCACAGGCAAGGGCCTGCACCACGGCGTCTAGCTGCGTTCCCGGGGGGCTCGGCACGGTGCGCATCCAGCGTCGGATGGCGCCCACGGCCCAGGGTGAGGTGGCGGCGGCGACGAGCAGGAGGAGGATGGCCGCCGCGCCGATGATCTGCGTCAAGCCTGCGAGGGCGCCGGCGGACGATCCAGCCACGCCGGCGCCCAGCAGCGTGTCTCGGGTGCCGCCCCGTTGACCGCGTGGGCCGTCGGCTTGGCGGACCAGCAGCACCACCACGGCGCCCACAAGGGCAAAGCTGGTGAACAGGACCAGCAGGTTGGACAGAGATAGGGCCGCAGCTGCGACCATCCCGACTAGGGCGAGCGCTGCGGCAGCGATGAGCCACCCGACTCGATACGCGTTCATCGGTCTGTGCACTGTTCGAATCGCCTCATGCCTCCACGATGGCGCGGGTGCTCGAGGCAGTCACCGTGTCTGTCCGGCCGTCAAGTAGGTGTCGTCTTTGCCGGACACCCACCATCTCGGGAGCCGCGCGGCCCTATGGTCGGATCTCCAGCGGACGCCTTGGGTAAGCCGGGATGAGTGTTGCTGTCCTACGGAAGACAGTCCGGGGCCTTCTCGTCCGATGTCCTGCGGTGCCGAATCTCCTCGCTGTGGTTGATCATCACTTCATGTCGCTCGACTACGGTTCTGTTCCCGCCAGCCGATCGCGCCACATGACGTGCTTGGGAGGTACGCGGTGACCAGACGACCCGACGTCCGGCTGCGGAGGATCTACGACGATCCCACTGATGATGACGGTATGCGCGTGCTGGTCGACAGGCGCTGGCCACGGGGTGTGAGCAAGGTACGCGCAGACCTCGACGAGTGGTGCTCAGCGGTTTCCCCGTCCGATGCGCTCCGCAAGTGGTACGGCCATGTGCCAGAGCGGTTCGACGAGTTCGAAGCCCGTTACCTCGATGAGCTCGAGGACCCCCAACGCGCCTCGGCGCTGGCACATCTCAGAGCCATGGCCGCCCGGGGTCGGTTGACACTGCTGACCGCGACGCGCGATCTCGAAGTGAGTCAAGCGGCTGTGCTCGCCGGATTGCTGCGCCGCTGACCGAAGGAGGGGCTGGTCAAAGGCTGCGCTTTTGCCGGGGAACGGCAACTTCCCTCGGCCCAGTGTCGCCGGTCTCGGCTCTCCCGATCCGTCCGCCGCATCCGCACAGTTGGCGGTAGACCGTCAGTCACTCGGGTAGCCATTCGAGGAAAGCCGATGGCGTCGCGGTCGGCCCCACGTCCTGTCACCGGGACCGGACCGCGGGCATCGAAACGGAGACCGAAATGACTTTCCTAGTTGTCGCCCTCACGATCCTGGCGGTGCTTGCAGCCCTTGCCATCGCAAGCACTCGTGTGGTCAAGCAATACGAACGCGGAGTGATCTATCGACTCGGTCGAGTCCTGCGCAACCCTATGCGTCCAGGTCTGGTGTTCATCGTCCCGTTCGTCGATCGCCTGCAGAAGGTCAATATGCAGATCGTGACAATGCCCGTTCCGGCCCAGGACGGGATCACTCGCGACAACGTCACGGTGCGGGTCGATGCGGTGGTCTACTTCCGAGTGATCGACCCCATCCGAGCGGGCGTGGATGTGCAGGACTACCTCTCGGCGATCGGCCAAGTCGCCCAGACGTCACTTCGGTCCATCATCGGCAAGAGCGATCTGGACGACCTGCTGTGTGACCGGGAGAAGCTCAACCAGGGCATGGAGCTGATGATCGACAGTCCCGCCGGCGGGTGGGGCATCCACATCGAGCGCGTGGAGATCAAGGATGTCGCGCTGCCGGAATCGATGAAGCGCTCGATGTCGCGGCAGGCCGAGGCTGAACGTGAACGCCGAGCCAGAGTCATCACCGCCAACGGCGAACTACAAGCCTCCGAACAGCTCGCCCAGGCCGCCGAAGTCATGGCCGAACATCCCGCCGCCCTGCAGCTAAGGCTCCTCCAGACCGTGGTCGAGGTAGCTGCGGAAAAGAACTCCACGCTGGTGCTGCCCTTCCCCGTCGAACTGCTGCGCTTCCTCGAGCGAACAACCCCACCTGAGCAGACGCCGACGCCGGCAGAGATCATCGCCGCCGAGCCGACGCCAGCACGCATGCTCGACCTCTCCACCGCCACTCTGGAACACGCTCTTGTGCGCGTGCCCGTCCAGTCCGACGCCCGGTCTCGAGCTCTGGGGATCATGCCCGGCCAGTGTGGCTGAATGCCCCAGGCAGGGGGCCGACCGGTCCACGCCCCAGGCTCGTCGCCTCAGGACGTGACGCCACCTGCGGAACCGCGTTTGCCGGGCCCCGGCAGCGTGTCGTGTACTGGTAGGCCGAGGCCAAGTGAGGCGATGCGCATGAAGAACACCGGGGCCAACCGCAACCCGAGCAGTTCGGTGCGTCGGACCGAGTGGGCCGACCAGGAGTGGCTGGTTCGGGCGGCCGAAGGCGCGAGCCAGGACGCCGGCGTACCGGTCGCTCTGCTGGGCGACTACCTGCCCATGCTTGCCGAGGCAGCCACGCACGGCGAGTTTCCTGGCCGGGACCAGATCGACGCGGTCCGCCGCCAGGGCCGTCACGCTGCGGAGCAAGGAGTCCCGGTCGGTCGAGGCGTCGATCTCTACCTCTCCGCAGCCCGGCGCGTGTGGAGCGAGCTGCCCGCGGTCGTTCGTGAGCGGGACAGATCGGCTGTCCGCGCGGCCGCTGAGGCGGTCCTGCACGTCGTTGACGACGCGGTCGCGGCATTTGCCGAGGGCCACGCCGAGGCCGGGCGCGAGTTGGTCCGCCGGGAGGAGACCCTGCGACGAGAGCTGATCGAGGACCTGCTCCGCGGCGATGCTCATCTCAGTGACCTTGTGGAGCGGGCGGAACCCTTTGGACTCGACCTGACTCGTGCCCACCAGGTCGCCCTCGCTCAACCGGGCAAGCGGCTCCCGTCGATCGCCGCCGCAACGACTTCACTGGAACGAGTCGTCTTGGACCGTTTCGGTGACCGGGACGTCCTGGTCGCAACGAAGGAAGGATGGGTTGTCGTCATCGCCCTGGCCGACGCCACCGGCGCCCCACCGACGTCCGGCGGCCTGGGAACAACCGGTGACCTCGGAAAGATCGTGTACGGCGAGCTCTCCCGGCTGAGGCGGGGACGTCCCTGGCGGGTGGCGGTGGGTCGCGCTCACCCCGGTGCGTACGGGATCGCCCGCTCCTACGAAGAGGCTCGTGAGGGCATGACCATGGCCACCCGCATGCAGTTGGACCGGCCGATCGTCGAGACCCGAGACCTCCTGACCTACCGAGTGCTCGCCCGAGACCAGCCCGCCTTGGTCGACCTGGTGCACTCGGTGCTCAACCCGCTCCATCAGGCCCGGGGAGGCGCCCAGCCGCTGGTGGAAACCTTGGCGGCTTACTTCAACTGCGGCTGCGTCGCAACCACGACGGCCACCACGCTCCACCTCTCGGTCCGGGCAGTGACCTACCGCCTTGACCGCGTCAAGGCACTCACCGGTTTCGATGCGCTCGACCCGGCCCATCGCTTCACGCTGCAGGCGGCCGTCCTCGGCGCGAGGCTGCTCGGCTGGCCCGAACGGCCGCTCCCGCAGGCCTCAGCCCCTGGGTCGACGTAGCTGCCTCGCCGCTCACCGTCCAGGGCCCTCCGACCGGAGAGCGTCGGCCCTGATTGCCGAAGTCGAGCAGGGACCACCTCGCAGAGTTAGCCGGGCTTGCCCGCTGCCCTGTCAGAGCCCCGGCGCTCACGATGGTCACCCGTGGCCCATCCGGCCATTCCTTGAAGGAGACCCGATGTCGCTCGCAGCTCAGGTGGCCGAACCCTCAACTCCCGCCCCCGATCGGCTGCCGAGCGAGGCGAAGACGCCGGCCTGGGACATCGTGGACGAGTGGGGTCTGCAGTCGTTCCCGGCTAGCGATCCACCGGCCAACTGGTGACGTCATGAAACCTCTGAACCCGGTCTGAGGGATCGCGCGTGACCACGACACGCACCGCCGGCAACGCCCTCGCCGTCCGGGCCTCCCCACAGTCGTATGGGCTGGCGATCGTCCGGCTTCTGACCACGACCGACCACAAGCTAATCGGCAAGCTCTACCTCGGCACGTCGTTCGGCTGGTTCCTAATTGGCGGGATCATGGCGATGATCATGCGTTCCGAACTGGCCTACCCTGGCCAGCAGGTCGTGAACGACGAGCTGTACAACCAGCTGTTCACGATGCACGGCACGATCATGCTGCTGCTGTTCGCAACCCCGCTGTTCTTCGGCTTCGCCAACGTGATCATGCCGTTGCAGATCGGCTCACCGGATGTCGCGTTCCCGCGGCTCAACATGTTCAGCTACTGGCTGTTCCTCTTCGGCGGCCTGATCGCCGCCTCCGGCTTCCTGACTCCCGCGGGTGCCGCCGACTTCGGCTGGTTCGCCTACACCCCGCTGTCGGACGCCGTCCGATCGCCGGGCGTGGGTGGTGACCTGTGGATCATGGGCCTGTGGATGGCTGGCCTGGGCACCATCCTGGGCGCGGTCAACTTCATCACCACGATCTTCTGCATGCGTGCCCCGGGCATGACGATGTTCCGGATGCCGATCTTCGTGTGGAACACCCTGGTCACCAGCATGCTGGTGCTGATCGCGTTCCCGGTCCTCGGTGGCGCGCTGCTCTTGCTGGAGGCCGACCGCGCATTCGGCGCCCACGTGTTTGACACCGCGACGGGCGGGCCAATCCTGTGGCAGCACCTGTTCTGGTTCTTCGGGCATCCCGAGGTGTACATCATCGCGCTGCCGTTCTTCGGCATCGTCACCGAAATCCTCCCGGTGTTCAGCCGCAAGCCCGTCTTCGGCTACGTCGGACTGGTCGGGGCAACGCTGGCGATCGCCGTCTTGTCGGTGTCGGTGTGGGCGCATCACATGTTCGTCACCGGCGCGGTCAGCCTGCCGTTCTTCTCGGGAATGAGCTTCCTGATCGCCGTTCCAACTGGTGTGAAGTTCTTCAACTGGATCGGCACCATGTGGCGAGGCTCGATCTCGTTCGACACCCCGATGCTGTGGTCGGTCGGGTTCCTCACCACGTTCCTCTTCGGTGGTCTGACTGGCGTCATCCTCGCCTCGCCCCCGCTGGACTTCCATGTCACGGACTCCTACTTCGTGGTCGCCCACTTCCACTACGTGGTGTTCGGCACGGTGGTGTTCGCGATGTTCGCCGGCTTCTACTTCTGGTGGCCCAAGATGACCGGTCGAATGCTCGATGAGCGCCTCGGCAAGCTGCACTTCTGGCTGCTGTTCATCGGATTCCATACCACGTTCCTGGTGCAGCACTGGCTGGGCGTGGAGGGCATGCCGCGGCGCTACGCCGACTACCTGCCCGGTGATGGTTTCACGACGCTGAACCAAGTCTCCACAATCGGCGCGTTCCTGCTGGCTGCGTCGACCCTGCCGTTCCTGCTCAACGTCTACAAGTCGGCGGGCTCGCCGCCCGTGGGCGTGGACGACCCGTGGGGTTGGGGCCGCTCGCTCGAGTGGGCTACGTCCTGCCCGCCGCCACGGCACAACTTCGTCTCGATGCCGCGGATCCGCTCGGAGTCGCCCGCCTTCGACCTACACCACCCGGAAGCCGTGCAGCGTGAGACGGACCAACAGGCCACCCACCCGGGCTCGGTCGCCGAGACACGTGACGGTAGGTGAGCCGGACAACAGAACCACACCGCACTGCGCCACCGACCCCACTCACTGAGACCGGAGAGACCCATGACCGACACCGTCTACCACCAGACCACGCCCGCCTTGGCTGCCCGACGCCGCGAGCTCGCGCCGGACACCCATCACGCATTCAACGAGTTCAGCCGCGCCGTTTTCGGCGCCGGCGCCCTGGATCGCCGCACCAAGCAGCTGATTGCGGTCGCGGTTGCCCATGTCACGCAGTGTCCGTACTGCATCGAGGGACACACGAAACTTGCGCACCGCGAGGGAGCCAGCCCTGAAGAGATCATGGAGTCAATCTGGGTCGCAGCCGAGATGCGGGCTGGCGGCGCCTACGCGCACTCGACCCTGGCGCTCCATGCACTCGACGCACTCGACGCACTCGACTCAGAACCGTCCGACCAAAGTACCGCCAACCTGGAAGTCCGTCGGCAAGCGCGGTAGGCGCGGCCAGTCCACGACCCCGAAGACACGGAGCAAGCCACATGACGCTCACGACCAGCCAGCACATCGAGCTCGCGCAGCGGTTCGCAGCGCACAACTACAACCCGCTGCCGGTGGTCGTCACCCACGCCCAAGGTGCCTGGGTCACCGACATCGAGGGCCGCCGCTACCTGGACTGCCTGGCCGGCTACTCGGCCCTGAACTTCGGCCATCGACACCCCGAGCTCATCGCGGCGGCCTGTGAGCAGATGAAGAGGCTGACAATGACCAGCCGAGCGTTCCACAACGACCGGATGGGACCGTTCTGCGCGGCCCTGGCGGACCTGACGGGGATGGACGCCGTCTTACCGATGAACACCGGGGCCGAGGCAGTCGAAACCGCGATCAAGACCGCCCGACGTTGGGGAAACCGCGTGAAGGGAGTCCGGGACGGCCGCCAGCGGATCGTCGTCGCCGAAAGCAACTTCCACGGACGCACCACCACCATCGTGGGGTTCTCCTCCGACGACGAAGCACGAGACGGCTTCGGCCCCTTCACCCCTGGCTTCGACGTGGTCCCGTACGGCGACACCGGCGCCCTGCGTGCCGCCGTCGGGCCGGACACGGTCGCCGTCCTGCTTGAACCGATCCAGGGCGAGGCTGGCGTCATCGTCCCACCCGCGGGATACCTGCGCGACGTCCGGGCGATCTGTGACGGCCAGGGCGTTCTGTTCATCGCCGACGAGATCCAGTCCGGGCTGGGACGCACCGGCACGACGTTCGCGTGCGAAGGCGAGCAGGTCGTCCCCGACGTCTACGTGCTCGGCAAGGCCCTCGGAGGCGGGATCCTCCCGGTCTCGGCCATCGCCGCGAACCGTGCCGTCCTCGACGTGATCACGCCGGGTAGTCACGGGTCGACCTTCGGGGGCAACCCCTTGGCCTGCGCTGTGGGGCACGCAGTGGTCCAACTCCTCGTCACCGGCGAGTATCAGGCTCGCGCGCAGATGCTCGGCGCGCGCCTCCTGGATGGACTCCAGTCGCTGACCGGGGACGGCGTGCTCGCGGTGCGAGGGCGCGGCCTGTGGGTGGGTATCGACGTGGACCCGGCGCTGGCTAGTGGTCGGCAGCTAGCCGAGCGGCTCCTCCATCTCGGTCTGCTGGTCAAGGACACCCACGGCTCCACCGTGCGCCTCTCCCCACCGTTGGTGATCAAGCGGGACGAGGTGGACTGGCTAGTCGACCGGTTCGCCCTCGCGCTGGCGAGCCTGAGCGCCAAGAGTTAGGCGGTGGTCGCCCGATCTGCGTGCCGGGGGGCGGTCGTGGGGGTCAGCGTGAGTGCCTGTCTGCGCTGGTGCACGGTCAGGTAGCTCAGGCCGTCGGGTCCGGCGGCGAACTCACGACGCGATCGGCGAGGCAACCACACGAGGGCTCCCGTGGTGAGCCGGAGCGCCCCGAGCTCCGTGCCTAGACGACCACTGCCGCTGAGCACGTGGATGAGGACGTCGAGGTCGGGTCCCTCGTGTGCGTCGATGCGGCCGTCCGGCGGCAACCGGATGATGTTGGAGTCCAGGTCGCGCTCGCGCCACTGGAGCTTCCACACGGCACCGGCGGCATCGGCGTTATCGACCTCGATGTTGGTGTCGCACAGCAGACGCGGCAAGGCAGCGGCCGTGAGCTTGCTCAGACGAATACGCCAGACGCTGGGACCGCTCTCGAGGTAGTCCCAGCCGAAACCGCCGGGATACTCCGACTCGAACTCGTCACGCAGATGCAGGGGGTCATGGTTGTTGACCAGGACGAAGGATTCCCCCCGGCGCAGGGCGCGGTAGGCCGCGAAGATCGCGGGGTGCTTGTCCGGCTTGCGCAAGGTGCGTACGTCGAGCTCGTCGACCATCGGGAAACCTCTCAGAATTTATACAACTAGAGCTTGTGTAAACTGTAGCGCATGACCTACGTGATCGGGCAGCCGTGTGTAGACGTGATGGACCGGGGATGCGTGGACGAATGCCCGGTGGACTGCATCTACGAAGGCGGTCGCAGCCTCTACATCCATCCGGACGAGTGCGTGGACTGCGGCGCGTGCGAGCCGGTCTGCCCGGTTGAGGCGATCTACTACGAAGACGATCTGCCCGGGCATTTGACGCCTTACCTCGCCGATAACGCGCTGTTCTTCAGCGAGACGCTAGAAGGTCGGTCCGCACCCGTGGGCTCGCCGGGAGGGGCGTCCAAACTCGGAGCGCTGGGTGCTGACACCCGATTGGTCGCGGGGCTGCCGCTGCAGGTGAACGACCATGCCTGAGCGACGTGAAGCGGTGCTCGACGCCCTGCGCTCCTCCGAGGCACCGATGAGCATCCTCGACCTGGCCCACCAACTCGGCCTGCACGCAAACACCGTGCGCTTCCACCTCCAGGTTCTCGCCGACAGCGGCCGGGTCGAACGAGTCGAGCCGACACGCAGCTCACCGGGCCGACCGCCGCTCATGTTCCGCGCCCACCGCGGCATGGACCCGGCCGGCCCTCGCAATTACCAGCTCCTCGCCGACGCCCTGGCGACCCGCCTCAGCGCCGACAACGAGTCCACCGACAAGGCCGTCGAGGCGGGCCGGGCCTGGGGGCACAGGCTAGCCGCGGGCACACGCTCGACGACGGCAGTCACCACCGACGACCAGGCGACCGATCAGCTGGTCGAGATGCTGGGAGAACTCGGTTTCTCCCCGCAGCGTCGATCCTCGGGACGCCGGGCCCAGATCGCGCTGAGGCACTGCCCGTTCCTCGACCTCGTCCCCGAGCACGAGAACGTGATCTGCCCGGTTCATCTTGGCCTCATGCAAGGTGCCATGGCGGCGATGAGCGCAGCGGTCACCATCGAGCGCCTCGAGCCGTTCGCCGAACCCGATCTGTGCCTGGCGCACGTGGGATCCGCGGAAGCGACAGCGTGACCAGACCCGGGCTGCGCACCGGCGGCGCATCAGCGTCGGCGCCTGGGTCTAGACGTCGCGGCGCCAAGGCAGCCGGCAGTTCCTGTTGCCGGTCTTCGGCAACAACCCCCGACCGAGCTTGACCGGTGCCCTGCCTACCCGATCCCGCGCCTGCGAGACAGAGTTGAAATCGCATCCACGGCTAAAGGCGGCACCGTCCGTGGGTCCGTCGCACGAGAGATGGAGTCCATCGGCATGACCGCTTCGAGCATCGGCACGGCCCCGAACCCCAGGCTCCCTTCGTACTCACGCAGCCACGAAGGGCCGGGCGCTGGTTCCTCCGACCAACCAGGCCGGAGGAGCCAGCGCGCATCGATTGTCACCGGGTCCGGCGCTTCGCCACAACCCCGATCTCGCGCCGCCCGATCGCGGTCGTCGAATCCTTTGCCGGCCGGGTTCGTCAAGGAGGCTCGACACAGGCTGCTGGAGCAACGAGCCTTCCGCATCGACCAGCTCAACCGGCTCGACGCCACCTCCGGAACGCCATCTGTCGCTATACCCGATGCGGCTCGCGACGAGATCGATGCGACGCTGCGAGAGGCCGGCCAATTGGTCGTGACCATGATCGACGGGGCGCTGCGCAGGATCGAGCAGGGCAGTTACGGCCGCTGCCAAAGATGTGGAGACGTGATGTCGCTGGAAAGGTTGACGGCGTTGCCGATGTCGACGTGGTGCGGGCGATGTCAGCACACCCAGGAGATGGCTGGCGTCGAACCAGTGCGGGGACCCGGGAAGCCGCGGGGAGCCGACCGTGACCGCTGACCTTCAAGGCTGGCGACACGTCAGCGATCGGCTGGTCCAGCCGAGAGACATCGACCCCGACGAGACCCAGGAATGGGTCGAGTCGCTCGACGCGGTGGTTGACCACGCCGGTCAGGCGAGGGCTCGTGAGTTGTTGCTGCGCCTGCAGCGGCGGGCTCAGCGTCGAGGCGTGCTGATGCCCGGGTGGGGCCCGTCCGACTACATCAACACGATTCCCACTGCTGCCGAGCCTGCGTACCCCGGCGATGAGGATCTCGAACGGCGGATCCGTGCGGCCGTGCGGTGGAACGCCGCGGTGATGGTGCACCGTGCGCAACGCCCGGGGCTCGGTCTAGGAGGTCACCTGTCGACGTACGCGTCGACTGCCACGTTGTTCGAGGTCGGGTTCAACCACTTCTTTCGCGGCCCGGACGCGGATGGAGATGGGGACCAAGTCTACTTCCAGGGCCATGCGTCACCGGGGGTTTACGCGCGCGCCTTCCTCGAGAACCGCCTGGACGAGGGCCAGCTGGACGGCTTTCGCCAGGAACTCTCCCACGGCGGCCTAGGAGCTGGCCTTCCGTCCTACCCGCACCCGCGTCTCATGCCCACCTTCTGGGAGTTCAGCACCGTCTCGATGGGGCTGAGCCCGATCAACGCGATCTACCAGGCTCGCTTCAACCGCTACCTGCGCGACCGGGGGATCAAGGACACCAGTCGCCAACACGTGTGGGCCTTCCTCGGGGATGGCGAGATGGACGAACCCGAGGCGCTGGGCGCACTGGGCGTGGCCGCTCGGGAAGAGCTGGACAACCTGACGTTCGTGGTCAACTGCAACCTGCAACGGCTGGACGGCCCGGTGCGGGGAAACGGCAAGATCATCCAAGAGCTCGAGTCCTACTTCCGTGGCGCCGGTTGGAACGTCATCAAGGTCATCTGGGGACGCGAGTGGGACCGGCTCTTAGACACTGACATCCAGGGCGCCCTGGTCGATCTGATGAACGTCACGCCAGACGGGGACTTCCAGACCTTCAAGGCAGAGTCCGGCCACTTCGTGCGCGAGCACTTCTTCGGACGGGATCCGCGTGCCCTCCGGCTGGTCGAGACCCTGACGGACGAGGAGATCTGGGACCTCAAACGCGGGGGCCACGACACCCACAAGGTCTTCGCCGCCTACGACGCCGCACTGCGTCACGTCGGCCAGCCGACCGTCATCTTGGCCCAGACCATCAAGGGATACGGTCTCGGTTCTCACTTCGAGAGCCGCAACTCCACCCACCAGATGAAGAAGCTCACCGTCGAGGACCTCATTGAGCTACGCGATCGTCTGCGTCTCCCGATCCCGGACCACCAGCTCGACCATGACCTTCCGCCCTACTTCAAACCTGCCGAGGGTTCACCCGAGCTGGAATACCTGGAGGAGTGCCGACTCCGCCTCGGTGGGCACCTCCCGAGCCGACGCGTCCGCAGCCGGCCCCTCGTGCTGCCGGGCGACACGGCGTACGCGGTGGCCACGCTCGGGTCCCACCAGCCGGTCGCCACCACCATGGCCTTCGTCCGCCTGCTCCGCAGCCTGATGAACGACCCCGCGATCGGGCATCGCTTCGTCCCGATCATCCCCGACGAGGCCCGCACCTTCGGACTGGATGCGTTGTTCCCCACCAAGAAGATCTACTCTCCGCAGGGACAGCACTATCTCTCGGTCGACCGTGGGCAGCTGCTGAGCTACCAGGAGGACACCGCGGGGGTGGTGCTGCACGAGGGACTGACCGAAGCAGGCTGCACTGCCTCTTGGACCGCCGCGGGAACGTCGCACGCCACCCATGACGAGCCGATGATCCCGATCTATGTCTTCTACTCGATGTTCGGCTTTCAGCGCACCGGCGACCTGTTGTGGGCGGCAGCTGACCAGCTGACCCGAGGGTTCCTGCTCGGTGCGACCGCAGGCCGCACCACGCTCAATGGAGAAGGCTTGCAGCATCAGGACGGACACTCCCAACTTCTTGCTGCAACCAATCCTGCGTGCGTCTCCTACGACCCCGCCTACGCCTACGAGATCGGCCACATCGTCCGCGACGGGCTACGAAGGATGTACGGCGAGCCCGCGCTCGGGGAAGACCCGGACGTCTTCTACTACCTCACCCTCTACAACGAGCCGATCGTGCAACCCGCCGAACCCGACGACGTGGACATCGAAGGAATCCTCGCCGGCATGCACCGCATCTCGCCGGCCCCGGCAAGTGAGCGGCCGGGCGCGCAGATCCTCGCGTCGGGCATCGCGGTTCCCTGGGCGCTGGAGGCACAAGCGATGCTTCACGACGATTGGGACGTGCACGCCGACGTGTGGTCGGTGACCTCGTGGAACGAGCTACGCCGGCGGGCGCTCACCATCGACGACTGGAACCACGTCCACCCCGATGGGCCGCGCCGGGTCCCCTATGTGACCAGGCGACTGCTCGGACAGCGCGGGCCGGTCGTAGCGGTGTCGGACTGGATGCGCGCGGTGCCCGACCAGATCGCCCCGTTCGTGGACGCAGACTGGTCCTCGTTGGGCACAGACGGGTTTGGCCTCTCCGACACACGCGCTGCGCTCCGTCGGCACTTCCGGGTCGACCCACCCTGGATCGTCGCGCGCGTGCTCGCCCACCTCGCCCGCCAAGAGCAGGTCGATCAGACCGCACCAGCCAGGGCGATCAAGCGGTATCAGGCGACCTCCCTCCATGCGGGCTGAGAGGGTGTGCCGATGACCGCAGCATCTGGTGTCGCAGTAGCGGTGACGTTCGTGTGGTGCGGCATGGTGCTAGCCATCTCGTTCATCGAAACGCCCCTGAAGTTCCGCGCCCCCGAGGTGACCGTCAGGATCGGGCTCGGCATCGGCCGCCTGGTCTTCCGTGCTCTCAACACCGCCGAGATCGTGCTGGCGCTCGCGCTTCTTGGCGCTGCACTGATCGAGCACCCGCCCCGGGACATCGGCATCACCGGGGCGGTGGCCGTGATCGCTCTGATCGTCCAGGTCGCTGTGGTGAGGCCGCGCTTGACGCGCCGGTCAGACCTGGTTCTCGCGGGAGCTGAGGTGCCCCGCTCCCATGCCCACTACGTGTACGTCGGGCTCGAGCTGGTCAAGCTCAGCGCCCTGCTCGCCACGGGCACCCTTCTCATCTCGCAGTGACCTCCCGCGAAAGGCACCTGATGGAAACCTACTCACTGACCGCGCTGGCGGACGAGCTGATCGCCTCGGCGCGCAGTGCCACCAACGGCCGTGGCGCCCGGACCATCCATGGGGGTCGCGACCACACCTTGCGGCAGACCGTGCTGGCGTTGGCCGCCGGTCATGGGTTGGCCGACCACGAGGCACCCGAGGAGGCGACGCTGCAGGTCCTGAGCGGACATGTGCGCCTCAGCACCGCCGACGAGTCGTGGGAAGGCCGGCCGGGTGACTACCTGGTCATCCCTGCCAGCCGACACAATCTCGAAGCCCTCGAGGACTCGGCCGTCCTGCTCACCGTTGGCACCGGTGCCTAGGCATCACGAGATCCGAGGGCAACGCGATTTCTGTCGAGTCGGTCCCACTTGAACTCGCTGCCCAAGCGCTAGGACGCTCCACCGACAAACCGAGTCGGGCCACCCCGCGAGGGGATGACCCGACCCGTACCGGGGCAGATCAGTGGAACCGGTTGGGGAAGGCACCGATGATGCCGGCACTGAGGACGTCGGCCATGCCCAGGATGTGGTGGTGGATCTCGTCGTAGTCGGCCACGCTCTTGGCGTACTCGCCGGTGAGCTCGTGACTTGCCTCGGCAAGGGTCTGGTCGAGGTGGCCCTTCATCGCCGCTCGCATGGTGTCCTGCGGCCAGTAGCGCGGGTTGGCTGCGGCGAGGAAGTCAGCGATGTCGTTGGCGTTGCCATACCAGGCGGCATTGGCCTTCTCGAATGCCGCGTTGTCACCGTCCTTGGCCGCCTGGAGCAGCTCGACCGCGATCCCGATGTGGTCCTTCAGTAAGGCCGTGAGCTGCTCGCCGGCGGCCTCGCCGTAGAAGGGCTTGATGGCGTCACCGATGTCGTCCTGGTTCTGCATCAGCCGAGTGGCGGTGGCGTCGAAGCCGGCGGAGCCGTCGGCGAAGGTAACGATCGCGAGCCGGGTCCAAGTGACGTGGTCCTCCCAGAGTTTGCGCATCTGGTCCTGGAAGTCTGCCTGGGCCTTGTTCGCACCTGGCGCGGCGTGGCTGTGCCCGGCGCTGCCGCTTGCGGCGGACGAGGAGTGGCCGGTGTCGAACAGGCCGGTCGCCAGCGCGGTGGCCAGCGCGACGCCGGCCAGTAGCGCGAGGAATCCGCCGCGGCGGTGCAGCAGGATCGATGGACTCATCAGTGTCTCCTTGGGTTGGGTTGCCGCACTGCCACGAAGGCCGCGGCCAACTCCAGCAAGGAGATGACCACGCCGACGGGGTCGAACGGCTCTTGGTGTTGGGTGAGACCGGGGATACCGGTGGTCCGGGACAGGAAGTAGGCCGCCGCCACTGCGAGAAGCAGCACACCGACGGCTGCCGAGACAGCGGGGGAGGGTTCACGTGACAACGCGACCGCGGCCGCGACCAACGCGACTGTCGCCAGTGAGAATGCGACGGCCAGTCGGGTCGACTCGTGAGCATGCGGAGGGATGAGTGCGGCGTGCACGCCGGCCGAGGCCGCGCACACAACGGCACACAGGTCGGAGTCGGCAACGTTGACCCGAGATGCCGCTGGTGCCGATGATGGCGGGGTCGAGAGGGTCATGGACATGTTGGTGTCATCTGATGCCGAGGTTCTTACCGACGGCGTAGACCGGGGTAAGACCGACGATTCGTCGCGACACCAACTAGGTATGACTCTTCACAAGGCCCACGAGGCTGCACCTGGGTGCGGTACCGGGCCGCCGCTTGATGTGCGGGCATGGCGCCGCTGCCGGCTGCTCGAGGCCGGGTTCCCCACGGCGCTTGCGGCCGCAGTGGCAGCCGATCCGCGTTTCGATCTGCATGCGCTGCTGGAGTTGGTCGACCTGGGCTGTCCACCGGCCCTGGCGGTGCGCATCGCGGGCCCGCTGCCCGGTGAGGACCGGTCATGACGACCGTGAACCCGGCAGCCGCCGACGTGGCGCCGGCGCCGACGGAGGAGGCTTGGGCAGCCGATCTCACCGGGGGCGGCCGGGCCGGTCAGCTGGCCCTGCGGCGTCTGCACGACGTGCTGCTGCGGGCGAGCCGTCACCAGGTATGGCGGCTGCGTGACCTGCTGCCCGGTGCCGGTCCCGGCGATCTGGAAGACCTTGCGCAACAGGCTGCTGACGACGCCCTGGTGGCGGTCCTACGTCAGCTTGCTGGCTTCGAGGGACGGAGCCGTTTCACGACCTGGGCGTACAAGTTCGGGATCTACCACGCCGGGGTCGCGGTACGCCGCCAGGCCTGGCGCAACCGCGAGGTCCCCTTGCCCGACACCCTCCCGCTGGTTGACACCTCGCCGACCCCGGCGGACCTGAGTGAGGCCGCTCAGCTAGCCCGCGCCGTGCGCGAAGCCATCGGGTCGGCCCTGACGCCGCACCAGCGCCGGGTGGCCCTGGCACTACTGGTGGAAGAGGTGCCCATCGACGTTCTGGCCGACCGGCTCGGCACCACGCGCAACGCGTTGTACAAGACGCTGCACGACGCCCGCCGGCGGTTGCGCAGCGCGCTCACCGCCCAGGGCCACCTCGAAACGAACTCGAATCGGAGCACCCCATGAACAACGCTGCCTCGGGGCTGTCGGCCCAGTCGATCGCCGGGCTCCTGGCTGACACCAGCCCCTACCTGTCCTGCGACGACTGCTTCGCCCGCCTCGACCAATACGTCGAGCGGCGTTTGGGTGATCCGCACTATCAAGACGCGGCCATGCGCGCGCACCTGACCGGTTGTGGCGCCTGCGCGGAGGAAGCTGAAACGCTCCTGGAACTGCTGGCCGAGGACTCTGGCTGACACCCTCCTGAGGCGCTGCTGTGGAGCACACAGTTAGTCGTCACTGCGGGTCCGGCAGGCAAGGAAAGCGTCCAGGTCCGCGGTGGTCGCGGTGAGGCGCTGCATCTCCTCCCCACCGTCGCAGCTGAACAGGCCCAGCACGATCGACGTGTCGGATCGACGCAGTACACGCCAGTGGCCGCCGGAGGCCTCCCACCGGCGGACCACCTCTGCCGGGTTGTCGCGCGTGTCGGTCATGACGGGAGGTCGGGGTCCTCGACGACTCGGCGCACGGACGCCGATGCTGGCCGCGCCTTGACACAACATTTGCCGGGCTCGGGCTCCAGGTGCGCAGTGATGTCGGAGTCGAGGCTGTCAGCCACTCCCTGCACGAACGCCTGGTTGAGTCCACACACCAGCGCGGTGTGCTTCTGAGCCAAGGTGTCGAATGGGCAGTTGGAGAGCACCAGCTCGTCGTCTCGGACTTGTGGCTCGAAGTCCTGGCTGCGCAACACCTCGGCCAAGGCATGGAGCGACTCGGAGCGATCGAGACCTTCTGCGTCCTGTCCCAGCGACAGCCCCTGGCGGCGGGCACACTCGTGCAGCGCTTGGTCCAAGGGTGCGCCCTCGGCGGCGCGGGTCACCGCGGCCGCCAAGATGTCGCCGACCAGGTCGTAGCGTCGCGGTGGCAGGGAGACGGCGAACTCCCGGGAGGCGCGGCGGTAGAGCTTGCTCGGCCGACCCGCGCCGGGCCCCGTCTTTCCGCTCAGGCGCCGGTACTCCACCTCCAGCAGGCCCTCGGTCACCAGCCGGTCAAGGTGGAAGTTCACGTTGTGCGAGGCCAGCCCGAGCGCAGCCGCAGCCTGCTCGCGGCCTACCGGCTCGGGCTGCCCGGACACGTACTCATACAGCGCCCTGCGGGTTTCATCGGCGAGGGTCCCGATGCCGGCGGCCTGCGTGCTCAAGTCCATATCGGAAGTCTAAAACAGAATTCTCTTGACACAAGAGGCTTCCAGGGATCTAATTCAAAGTATCTTCTGTTTTAGAAAGGACTCTCTCATGGCCACCACCACCAATCCCGCCGGAACCCCCGTGAGCGCCGGTCCCACCGGCGTGGGTGCCGAGCGGGCCTTCATGCTGCTGCGCACGGTCTTCACGATCGCCCCGATCGCGTTCGGACTGGACAAGTTCGCCGAGATTCTCACCGACTGGGAGCAGTACCTTGCGCCGTGGATCAACGACATCGTCCCCGGCAGTGCCCATCAGGCGATGTTGAGCGTGGGCGTCATCGAGATCGTGGCCGGCCTCGCCGTCGCCATCGCGCCGCGCTACGGCGCCCTCTTGGTCGCGGGGTGGCTGGCCGGGATCATCGTGAACCTGGTGACCATGGGCGAGTACTACGACATTGCCCTGCGCGACTTCGGTCTTCTCGTCGGCGCCCTGGCCCTCGCTGTCCTTGCCTTCGACCGCGGCAAGGCCGCGGCGTGACCAGCACCGCCGCCATCTCCACCGACCGGGCAACCGGCCCCGCTGTCGACCAGGTCGCGGCGCGGCGGTGGCGGCCACGTGTCACGCACCCGGGGCCCGAGATCGACGCCGGCGCGGCGGAGCAGGCCGCCGCCGACCTGCTCACCGCCCTGGGGCTGGACCTGACCGACGAGAACCTCACCGAGACACCGCGGCGCATGGCCCAGGCGCTGATCGAGATGACCAGCGGAGCGGACTTCGCGCTGACCACGTTCCCCAACGACGAGGGCTACGACGAGCTCGTCCTCGTCAGGGACATCCCTCTGCAGTCGGTGTGCGAGCACCACATGCTGCCCTTCGTCGGCATCGCCCACATCGGCTATCTTCCCGGTGACCGCATCTTGGGACTGTCGAAGTTCGCCCGGATGGTCGACCTCCACGCACGCCGACCCCAGACGCAGGAACGGCTCACCAAACGCATCGCCGACCACCTCCAAGAGGCGCTGCAGCCGCACGGCGTCGGTGTCGTCATCGAGGCCGAGCACACCTGCATGAGCCTGCGCGGCGCCCGAGCAGCAGGCGCCCGCACCACGACATCGGCACTGTTCGGCCGGCTCCGCGACGACCCCCGCAGCCGCGCTGAGTTCCTCGCCCTCACCAGGAGCACGCCATGAACATCGTCGTGATCGGCGCCGGACTCGCCGGCGCCAACGCAGTTGAAGAGCTCCGCACTCAGGGATACACCGGCGACATCACCCTGATCGGAGCCGAACCTCACCCGCCCTACGAACGGCCGCCACTCTCCAAGGGACTCCTGCTCGGCACCGCCGACCCCGACTCGGTCTTCGTCCACGACACGCACTGGTACGCCGACCAGCAGGTCGACCTTCTCACCGGCACCACGGTCACCGGCATCGGCCTGGACACCGGCCACGTGGCCTTGGGTGATCGACAGCTGTCCTACGACCGCCTGCTCCTCGCCACCGGTGCCCAACCGCGCCGCCTACCGCTGGCTGACAGTTCCGGAGCAGACGTCGTCTACCTCCGCACCCTCGACGACTCGCGCGCCCTCAACGCCAGGCTCACGGAACGGCTTCTCATCATCGGCGCAGGCTGGATCGGACTTGAAGTCGCCGCGGCCGCACGCGAGGCAGGTGGCACCGTCACTGTCGTCGAGCCCGCCGCCCTCCCCCTGGCTCACGTGCTGGGCGACGAGCTCGGTCTCCTCTTCGCCGACCTGCACCGCGAGCACGGCGTCGACCTCCGGCTGAAGACCTCGGTCGCGGCGATCAACCACAACCGGGGACAGACCACCGTCGGGCTCTCCGACGGTGACGAGCTGTCCCCTGACCTGATCCTGGTCGGCATCGGCGCCGAACCCAGCGACCACCTCGCGGCAGCGGCCGGGCTGGCCACCGACCACGGCGTCCTGGTCGACGCCAGGTTGCGCGCCAGCGACCCGCATGTCTACGCCGCCGGCGACCTCGCCAACCACGACCACCCGCTCCTCGGACGGATCCGAGTCGAGCACTGGGACACCGCCATCCACCAAGGACGCCACGCCGCCCGCAGCATGCTCGGCGACGACGAGCCCTACACCCGGCAGCCCTACTTCTTCACCGACCAGTACGACCTCGGCATGGAGTACGTCGGACACGTCGGCCCGAGCGGGTACGACGAGCTCGTGATCCGCGGCGACTTCGCCAGCCGCGTCACCACCGCCTTCTGGATCAAGGACGAGCACGTCGTGGCCGGCATGCACACCAATGACTGGGACGCCATCGGCCCGATCCGTTCATGGATCGGCCGCGAAGCCGACGACGACCTCCGAAACCCGGCATCCCCCTTGCCGACCTCGAGGCCCCTCCCGGCGTGAACCGGGCACCGAGTCGGCTGAAAGACGAGTCGGTGCGATGAAAAGTGAAGGGGACCACGCGATGACCACGGCGTTCGTTCTTACCGGTGGCGGAAGCCTCGGTGCCGTCCAGGTCGGCATGCTGCAGGCTCTTGCCGAGCGAGGTGTCAAGCCTGACCTGCTGATGGGTACATCCTGCGGCGCGCTCAACGCCGCATGGGTGGCCGGACACGGAATGTCGAGTGACTCGCTGACCGAGCTCGCCGCGGTGTGGACCAGTCTGCGACGAAGCGACATCTTCCCCGTCGATGCCCGTCAGGTACTGCGCGGACTCCTCGGCTTCAGCCCTGCCGTGACCACGAATCGCAAGCTTCGCCAATTCATCGAGACCCATTCGAGCATCACCGACCTCTCCCAGGCGAATGTGCCGACCTACCTCGTCGCCGCCGACCTGCTCAGCGGCCGCGACGTGCTGATCTCAACCGGCGACCTCGCAACCGGTGTCCTCGCAAGCTCCGCCATCCCCGGCGTGCTACCGCCAGTGGAACATGCCGGGGCGCACCTCATCGACGGGGCGCTCGCGCCTCACACCGGCATTACCCAAGCCGTCGACCTGGGCGCCTCAGTTGTCTACGTCCTTCCCACCGGCGCCGCCTGCGCACTGTCTCGAGCGCCGCGAACCGCGGCCGGAGTGGCGCTCCACTCGCTCACCCTGTTGATCGAGCAGCGGCTCATCCACGAAATCGCCGCAACGCAGGCCGCGACCACAATCAAGCTCCTCCCGCCACTGTGCCCACTGGCAGTTTCAGCAGCCGACTTCAGCCACGCCAAGGAACTCATCACACGCGCCCGCAGATCAAGCCTTCAATGGATCGACTCCGGCGGCACCGAGCTCCCTGACCCTGAACGGTTCCTCACACTCCACCACCACGGCTCGGTCAGCATCGCCACATGACTTATCCTGGGCGCCTGCACCAGGCGCTAGCCGAACCGAGCCGAACACCTGGCACAGTTCGATCGGCTGTCAGCGGCACTCTCAGACGACACGATGTCCTGCGCTGCAGGCTCAACGTGCCGTAGACACGACAAAGGCCCCGGTACCAGCGAGGCCCTCATAGTTGAGCCCTCCAGTTCGAGGTTCTATGCGCACAAGTGACTACAGGTCGTAGTACTGCTGACTGACCCACTCTGACCTGCGCAAACGTCGATGATCCCCGGCCAATTGTACCAGGCTTGTAACAACCTAGCGCGTGCCTGATGGTGATGGCGATGCTGAGCCACCGCCTGAAGGGGGTCTTCAGTGCCGGACGAGCAGGCCAGGTGTCAATCGGCCGCGTCCGACGGAAACGACAATCCTGCCGAAGAATGTTCGTTCGGCCCGCCTGGCACGATCCTCGGCGCGGACGGTGTGGTTTACAACGGTGGCTGTGTGGAAGACGCCGACCACGCTCGTGCTCGTACGGAAGTCGACGGCCAGATCAAAAGACGGTCGGAGCGGCCGTGGCTCCCTCGTTGTGCTCGGCGTTCGCCGCGAAGGGGCTCTGGTTGTGGGCCGGCCTTCAACTCCAAGTGGCGCGAAGGGTCGTTTGACCCGGCGAAGGCTTCGCCCTCGCCTCACTCGTCGAGCGTGACGTATGTGATGGAGTAGCCGTCGGGGCAGGGGCGGCTGCTGGTGATGGTTCCTCCGCCGTTGCGGATGGTGCCGAGCAGGACCTGTAGGTGGCTGGCGTCGACGACCTCGATGTGCCAGGTCATGATCGGGCTCCGGAGAGGACATGGACGAGTTCGCCGTTCATGACCTTGCCGCGCAGTGGGTTTCCGTTGCGGGTAGGGGTGACGTTGAACCAACCGTCCCAGTGGGCGGAGCCGGGTCCCGAGCAGTGGTGACCGAGGTTGAGGCGGACGTAGCCGACCTGGTGGTCGTAGTCCATGACGCAGGAGCCCTCGGTGATCGGCGAGCCGAACGCGTCGTGCAAGTACTTCTGGTTCTGAGGAAGGACTTCGAACATCTCTTTCACCTCTAATCGGCTGCCCCTAATGGGGACGCATATATCGCAAGACGTGGCTTGTCCGCTCGAGGGCTAAAGGTGCCCTGGGCCTACGTCTTCAACAGACGATCACGCGACTCGTCCGAGCAGGCGGTCGGCGTCCTCCCGCAGTGCCCGAGCGGCCTCTCGGCGCCCGGCCACTGACGCCGGGCAGGGGCTCCAGTAGGGAACCTTTGCTGCTTCCGTGGATGCGAAGTGGTCTTCTTGGTCCGCGAGCCTGAGCAGTTCCCGACGCACGGCCGCCAGGAGATCGGGCGCAACCTCGTTCAGCGACCCATCCGATGTGAACATCCGAGCCACCCCCTTGCTGAGGCGTGTCCTCGGTGTCCGGAGATGGAACACCCTGACGAGCTCCGGACGACTCGCGTCGGGAGGCGGTGGGTAGGCCTCGATCCACAACGCCGTCGCTCGCGTGGGGAAGTTCGGAGGCACCGCGACCCTGCTGTTGTTGGCTCGTGCTCACTCACTTCGTTCACCTACTTCTTGGAAGTTCTGATGAGTCGATGGTGCGCTTCGATGCGAGCTCTCGACACGACCCGGTGGAGTCAACATGCGGCAGTTATTGGGCCTGGGAGGACAAGTTCGCGGGACCAGGAGGGGACCACGGAGGCGCCCTCGCTTGGCGGCACGTCAGGTCGAAGACCGGCTCGTTCTTGGCCCCGCTAGGACCGTGAAACAGAAGGGAGCCTCGATCTAACGTCAGCGGCCACGGCGGAGTCCCCGCCAACGCTGAGAGTGAGGGATCAATGTCTGATGTCACGAAGGCAGTTCGCAAGATGCGGTTCCCCAAGTGGCTCGTCACATCACGCAACGGCCGGTTTGAGCGGACAGAGCCGGGCGACTTCCGCTGGGCCCCCTTCGGGGTTCGTCATGCCCGCCAAGTCGGTTCCGGCTGGACTGCCTGTGGCCAGCCGGCAATCGAGTGGAAGCTCTTCTGGGACATGCCGTTCACACGGTCGACGAACCACAACTGCGAGGCCTGCTGTCTTGCGGTGGCGGGCAACGACTCGCAAGCCTCACGAGGGGACGCGCCCCAGTCCCCGGATCCTGCTGTGACCGAAGAGCGCACAACGTCAGGGCTGTCCCTCGGATCCGGAACAAGCCGGACCGAGGGACAGCCCTCTCGTCTGGTCAGGCGTCGGCCATTTCCAGACTCGGCTTCCTTCCGGCCATGAGCCCCAGCGCGGACGAGAGCTTCACAGACGCGACGCCCAGGAAGCTGCCGCAGATGAGGGACGCCAGAGACGAGATGTAGACCCACTCGGCAGGGGTGGAGATCACGCCTCCGAACGCTCCGGTGCCTGCTGTCTCGGGCTTACCGAGCGCGGCAACAGAGTTGCCGATACCGCCGCCGTTCTCAGCCCAGCCGTCCAGGCCAGTCGCGAACCACCAGAAGACGACTGCGGCGAAGGCGACGAACACTCCGGGAACGTAGTACCAGTCGCCCGCCACGGTAAGCACGACAGCAACGAAGACGAGGACGGCGAGCACGAGGGCGATGCCCCAGAAGTCAGGCAGACCCGCAACGTGTGGCGACACAAGCATCAGTGCGAGTGCCGCCGTGGCACCGACAATCGAGCTGGCGGCGGTCTTCTTGAGAGCAGACGCGTCCGCGCCAGCGGCAAAGAAGACTGCCCATGAGATGAAGGCGGCGGGAGTGACCAGTTGGAAGTTGCTTGGCAAGGAGAGCCCGATGCCGAGGTCTCCGCTGGTCACCCAATGGAAGGTGAAGTTCAGTGAGACCTCAACCCATGCGAAGGCCAGGAGGGCGATGGCAGCGCTGAGAGGTAGCACGCCTTTGACGCGTTTGAGCATGACAATTCCTTTGTTGGGGTTGCGGATGCGAAAGGGCTGGAACTCAGCCGAAGAGGGTGGTGCCTTGGGGGCCGGTGCTCGCCGGTGTGGCCTTGCCGACCCCCAAGGGACTTTCAGGCGGCCTGCTTCTTCTGCAGCAGCTCCGCGCGCACGATGGCGGCGCCATCTGCCAGGGCGCGCAGCTTGCCCGCGGAGATCATGCGGGGCAGGTTGATGAGCCCGCAGTCCGTGCTGAGCCCCAGGCGCTCGGCGGGGACGAACTCGAGAACCGCGCGAATCCGGTCCGCGACCTCGTCGGCCGTCTCGGTGACGGTGCTCTTGACATCGATGATGCCGGCCACGAAGTCCTTCTCCCAGTTGTTGTCGAGGAGGGGCTTCAGGTCGTCCGGGCCGGTGCGACCGACCTCGTAGTTGAGGGCGTCGATGTTGGCGCCGAGTACCTGCGGGAAGATCGGCACGGCCTTCTGGGGAGCGGGCGCGTCATTGGAACGGTGGTCGAGCACCCAGGCGCCGAACTCCTTCTCCTCCTCGTTGGGGAAGTACCCCGGAGTGCCCGAGTAGTTGCCCCAGCAGGTGTGCACCCAGATCTGGCTGCTGACGCCCTCGACGGCGGCGTTGAGGACCTCGATCTCCCAGTCGCCCATGCCGTAGGGCCAGACGAACTCGTCGATCTGGATGATGTCGCAGCCGTTGTCCGCGAGCTCCTTGAAGTCCTCGTTGAAGGCCTTGGCGATGGCCATGGCGAGCTCGCGCGTCTCCTTGTAGTACTGGTGGCGGCGGCGAGTACCTGGATGCCGACGTAGGAGATCTTGACGGGCTTCTTGGTCGCCTTCCGCGTTGCGCGCAGGTTCGCGAGGTGGAACGGGGCTTCGCGGCGCACCTCGCCGACGCAGCTGGGCGCGAACAGTGTGGAGTAGATCGGCAGACCGATGGGGGGGCCGGACTGCTTGTAGCCGGTCATCCGCTCGGTGTAGTGGTAGAGGATCTGACCGTACGGCGAGTCGCCGCCGTACACCCTGCCGTCGCTGATGATGTCCATACCGGCGGCCTCTTGGTCGTGCACGATCGCGCCGACGGCGTCCTCGAAGGCCTCCCGGCTGATGGCGTCGTAGACGAACTCGCCCTTGGGGAAGGTGGCGAAGGCGCTGCCGTCGTACCAGCGGGGGTTGGGGTAGTTGCCGACCATGGTGGTCGGGAGGAGCACGTCCTGGGAGCCGATTCGCATCGGGGACGTGCGGGAGGGGTTCTGAGGCCCCGTGGTGGCAGGGCGAAACACTCGTCTGCGGACTGACCCCTCGGGTCGGGTGCTAGTCCTGTCAGGACGAAGAACGCACCCGAACTCGCCAGTCGACGACCGTGCACCCGTCGGGGCGCGCGAGAACGGGGTTGAGATCAACCTCCTCGATGTCCGGATGCTCGACCATGAGCCGGCCTAGACGGCACACGACATCAGCCAGGGAGGTCAGGTCGATTGCCGGCCTTCGCGCCCCGAGCAGTGCCGCCGCACCCCTGAGTCGCCGCACCATCGCCTCGGCTTCGGGGAGCAGAAGAGGGGCAAGGGCGAGGACAACATCGTCCTGGACTTCCACGTCGACACCCCCCATGCCGACGAGCACGACCGGGCCGAACTCAGCGTCGCGCACTCCGCCCACGATGACCTCGACGCCGCTGTGTTGCTGCTGCACGAGCAGTTCTGTGCCCTCGCGGAACTTCAGGAGGAATTCGCCTGCAGCAGCGACTTCGTCGGGTCCAGTGAGTCCAAGGCGAACTCCGTCGGCATCAGACTTGTGCAGCAAGTCTGCATGGATGGCCTTGAGGACCACCGGGTAACCGAACGACTCCGCTACCTGCACCGCATCGGCGACGCTCCCGCACAGGGACCACGGGACCAGCGGAAGTCCGTGCTCGGCCAACAAGAACGCGGACTCGCCGACCGGGAGCCACCCTGTGGCTTGTTCCCCGAGCCCTGGCTCGACACTTACCCTGCGGTCGAGCGTCAGCCACGAGCCTTCCGGCCGCAGCCAGGCTCCATAGCGCGCGGCGTGCCCGACCGCACGCGCGGTTCGTTCGGGCCACTCGAAGACGGGAACGCCCGCGCAGCGCAGTGGCGCCGCGTTCGCGCGGTCGTCGTGGGCGGCGACCCAGCAGACGTAGACGGGCACGGTGACGCCCTCGGCGCGCAGTTGCTGCACCTTCTCAGCTACGGCGGTTGCGACGCCTTCATCGGCCGAGCGCTGCAGCAGTACGGCGATCACCGCGTCGATCTCGCCGCTTCGGACGAGTTGTTCGATGGCGAATGGGTAGAGCTCGGTGAAGCGTTGCCAGGCTGTGGTCAGGTCGACGGGGTTGCTGGGGCTGGCGAGGTCGGGAAGCGTCTCTGCGAGCTTGGTTTGCAACGGTGCGCTGAGCAGCGGAACGTCCAGTCCTTCGTCCGCGAGGAGGTCGGTCAGTTCGACTCCTGTGCCGCCGGAGTTCGTCACGATCCCGACCCGGAGCCCCGCCGGATGATGGCCACCGTCGAGTGCACGGGCCGCGTCGAGCATCTCCAGACCGGACTTGGTCACGATCACGCCGGCCTGCGCGAACGCCGCGGACCAGACGCGTTGCTGGCCTGCGAGGCTCGCTGTGTGTGAGCAGGCGGCGCGGCTACCGGCAGTGGACCTCCCAGTCCGGCAGACGATCACGGGCCTGTTGCGCGTGACCCGACGTGCCGCTTCGAAGAAGGCCCGACCGTCCGGCAGGGACTCCAGGAAGAAGCAGATCGGCCCGGAGCCGCCCTCGGAGTCCAGGTAGTCAAGGAGCTCTGTGTCGGTGAGGTCCGCCTTGTTCCCGGTGGCGTACACCTTGTTGAAGCGCAGGTTCTCGTCCTGGGCCAAGGAATGCAGCGCCATACCGTAGGCGCCCGATTGGGTGACCAGGCTCAGCGAGCCGGCGCTCGCCGTCAGACGCGGTGACAGGGAGGCATTGAAGCCGACCTCAGCGTTCTGGACGCCGAAGCAGTTGGGTCCGACGATGCGGACACCGCCGGCACGGGCGATGGCCATGACCTCGGCCTGCAGCCGCTCACCCTCCGGCCCGGCCTCGGCGAAACCCGAGGTGATGACTACACAAGCCGGGATGCCCTTTGCACCGGCATCTCGCACGACCGCGGCGACGGCAGACGCGGGCACGACCAGCACGGCGAGGTCGATCGACCCCGGGATCTCGGTGAGGCTTCGATAGGCCCGGACGCCTGCCACTGCGCGTCCAGATCCGTTGACTGGGAGAACCTCTCCGGTGAATCCGGAGAGGTTCTCCCAGAACAGCGCACCCGCGCTTCCCGGCCGGTCGGAGGCGCCGACGAGGGCGACCCGGCGCGGTCGGAACACCGCGCTGAGGGGGTGGTTCAGCAGGCGCATCCAGTCCCCGCTCCGTGCTCGAAGACGCGTTGGAGCTCGGCGGGAGAGAACTCCTGACGGCGTACGCCGAGGGGGTCCACGGACCGGATCACAGTCAACTCGGCCAGGCTGGGCAGCGAAACCTGCCTCAGGTCGCCCGCGACATCGAACGCAAACCCGGTTGCGTCCCGGACCTGCTCGAGCGTCACGTCGGGGAAGGTCTGGCGTAGGCGTGCACGCCCGTCCGGGTAGTCGAAGACTCCTAGCTCAGTGACCAGCCACTCCGGGCCTCCTCCGGTGAAGCCCAGCTCCTTGCGCGTGCCAGCCTTCATTCGGTGCCCCATGTCGGTAACGAAGTCACACTCCTCGACCAGGGTCCGCCCGGAGCGGTGCCTGGTCGTCCACAGGGTCAGGTTCTTGATGGTCGCGGCGAGGTTACAGCCACCGCCACCTCCACCGAGCTTGACCTTGGGTCGATCGATAGGGCCGACTGCGGTGACGTTGGTGTTGCCCCACGCGTCGATCTGACCACCGGAAAGGAACATCCGGTCGATGTCCCCTCGGGTCGCGGCATCGAAGAACTCTTCGAACCGGAGTTGGTAGACAGCCCGGTGCTGCAGCGCAAGGTCGTTGCCGGTGGGTGGGATGAACGCGGGCTCGGGGTTGACCGCATAGGTCGCCCCCTCGACGAGCAACATGTCGCGCGCGTGGGTGTGCCGGGCAACGTGCATGGCCACCTGCGCGCAGGGGCTGCCGAAGCCATGGAAGACCGCTTCCCTGTCCTTGATAGTGCGTGCGAGCGTCACGACGAACCATTCGTCGATAGTGAAGGTCAGCGTGGCGTCTCTCGCGCCTGCGGTGAGGGTCATTCGAAGAGCTCCTTCCAAGCCTGCGTCGATGTGTTCCAGCCGCGTAACCGTTCGAGGCTCTCCTCGCCCAGAAGCTTGCGGTAGCCCTCCTCGGTCGGCGTTCCAATGACGAATCGCTCGAGGTACTCCGTCGCCCCCTTCGCGGTGGCGGCGGCTTCGACGTACTCACGCAGGTGCTTGCGGTCGTACGCGTAGTGCGGGTAACACGAGCTCGGATGGGCGCCGAAGGGCGCCTCCGCGACGGCTGCGACGAGGTGGGCGGGCACGGTGATGCCGGCCGCCGTTACCTCCGCGGTCGAGGCCATCCGCTCGACAGTCGCGACGACTAGTTTGGAGGCTGACGCGAATCTTTCGTCCAGGACGTAAGGCTTGTCGAAGTGGAGGTTGCCGCGCCGGTCGCCCAGGCTTGCGTGTATCAACGCCACGTCGGGGCTCAATGCGGGGACGGCAACGAGCACTTCTCCGGTGAACGGGCACGTGATCTCCGCGTACTCCGGATGCAGGCTGCGAATGTCGGAGCCTTTGACTCCGCGGACCGGGAGGAACGGCACGCCGGCTTCGGCTGCTCGGAGCTGGGTGAGGATCGTGATGCAGCAGCTTTCGGCGATGCGGATCTCCCCGCCCTCGGCGGCGCGGCGGTACGACGGGGCCAGGCCGAGGTCTTGTTCGAAGCCGACGTAGCTCTCCTCGCAGATCGACACCGCCTTCGCCGCCACAAGCAAGTCGACGTCGATCCCGTGTGCGGAGCCCACTAGATGCAGGTCGCGACGCCCCTGCCGGATGAGCTCGCGCACCAGGGCCATCGGCAGCCTGGCGGACAGTCCTCCCCCTAGGGCAACGACATCGCCGTCGCTCACTTTCGCTGCCGCCTGCTCGAGCGTCACGAGCTTGTCGGGGTCCATGAAGAACGGCATCAGATCTCCTTCACTGAGCCGTCATGCCGCCGTCGGCGGCGATCACCGAGCCGGTGAGGAACGAGGAGTCGTCCGAGGCTAGGAAGGCGGCCACGCGGGCGATCTCCTCGGGGGTGCCGAGCCGTCCGATGGGGTACTTCACCAGGGTCTTGGCCAGACCGGCCTCAAGGTCTCCGTCGCCGCGGGCTCGCAGCATCGGCTCCATCAAGGGGGTGAACACGGTGCCGGGGCAGATCACGTTCACCCGGATCTTGCGCGGCGCTAGGTCGATCGCCATTGACCTGGTCAGCGCGACCACGGCACCCTTCGCGGCGCAGTAGGCGGCGAAGTTGGGCACTCCGACAAGCGCAGCAACCGATCCTTGGTTGACGATGGCTCCTCCGCCGGATGCGGTCAGATGGGGGACGGCCGCACGGGAGCAGACAAAAGTGCCCTTGGCGTTGACCGAGAAGGCCCGTTCCCAGTCCTCATCGGTGGCGTCGGCGACCGACCCGCGAGAGTCGCAGCCAGCGTTGTTGTAGAGCACGTTCAGGCCGCCGTACTCGGCGACGACCTTGGCAATGGCTGCCTCGACCTCGGCGGAATCCGCGACGTTCGCGGCCAGGGCGATGGCGCGTCCTCCTGAGTCGACGATCGCCGCGACGGTCTCCTCTGCGGATTCTGCGCGCAGGTCGAGTACGCCGACGGCGGCACCCTCGGAGGCGAGGAGCTCGGCCGCGGCGCGGCCGATCCCGGATCCGGCGCCGGTGATGACGGCCACCTTGTTGTCGAACCTCGTGCTTTTCATGCTGTTCCCTTCTTGTGGTGTGGTCTCTACTCGCCCGCTGCTAGCCGCAGGGGTTTCAGCGCGGCGACCGCGGCGTTGGCGGCCAGCAGGACCGGCTCGTAGACCGGTGCGAAGGGCGGGGCGTAGGACAGGTCGAGGTCGGCCAGGTCCTCGACGCCGAGCCCGGCGTGCAGGGCGACTGCGGTGACGTCGACTCGTTTGGCGACGTCGTCCCCCTGGCCGACGAACTGCGCGCCGAGCAGCCGTCCGTCGCCGGTATGGACGAGCCGGACGTCGACCTGGGCTGATCCGGGGAAGTACTTGGCCCGGGATCTCCCCACCGCATCTGTGGCCTGGGCGTCGAAGCCTTCCGATAGCGCTTCGACCAACGTCAGGCCGGTACGGCCGACGCCGATACCGAACACCTTGACGATCGCGGTCCCAGCGATCCCGGCAAAGCAAGCGCTTCCGCCGGCGGCTACGGTGCCAGCCACCCGGCCCGTCTTGTTGGCCGTCGGGCCCAGCGGGATGAAGGCGGGTCGCCCGGTGGCGATGTGGTTGGGCGCGATGCAGTCGCCGGCAGCGTAGACGTTGGGCACCGAAGTTCGCATGTGCTCATCGACCAGGAGGGCGCCGCCGGGGCCGGTGTTGGCGCCGATGCTCGAGCCGAGGGTGCTCGCCGGTCGTACGCCGGTGGCGACAATGACGACGTCGGTCTCGATCGCGCTGCCGTCGGCGAGCCGGAGGGTGAGCCCCCGGTCGGTGCGCACCAGCGAGCTCAGGGCTGAGTTGAGCCGGACCACGACGTGCTGCTCGACCTCGTCTTGGACACGCTGCGAGAGCTCCGGGTCGAGGTTGGCCATCAGCCGGGGTAGCGCCTCGACCAGGGTCACAGAGATGCCCCGTTCCGCGAGCGACTCGGCCACCTCGAGGCCGATGTAACCACCACCCACAACCGTGGCGTGCCCGACATGACCGGCATCGAGGAGGCCTCGTAGCCGGACTGACTCTGCGACATCGCGGACTGTGAACACGTGGTCGTCGTCGAGGCCGGGGACCGCGGGGAGGAAGGCGGTGGCGCCCGCGGTCAGGATGAGTTTGTCGTAGTGCAGGAGCCCAGTGCGTCCGGCGGTGCGGTGGTGGACGACCTGTCGCTCGGCGTCGATCCGGACCACCTCTGCACCGAAGCGCAGGTCGATGTCTCGCTGGTCTCGGAAGTACGTCGGCGGGTAGGCGCGCAGGGAGTCCACGTCAGCGACGACGTGGGAGAGGAAATAGGGCAGGCCGCACAGGCCGTACGCAGCGTGGTTGCCAGCCTCGAGGACAACCACCTCGAGGTGGTTGTCAACTCGCCTCGCTGCCGATGCGGCGGACATGCCTGCCGCACCAGCGCCTACCACCACCAGTCGTCGTCTCATGGACCATTCCTCTCGGTTCCGGCGAACGTTATGCGCGTCGGAGCCGTGGGCTCCATGTCTTGTCAGGACGAAGCCGGGAGGGGTATTCACCCCGCTCGGTCAGCGACGGGTGCCCTGGTGAGTACCTAGCCTCGGGGCACTACCAAGGAATGGAGGCTGCCACCGATGCATGACAAGCCCGACTTTCTCGATCTGCCGCCGCGCACAGTCAAGCCCCGCACAACCGGGCTGACCCATGTGCTCGACAAGGGGCTGACCGTATCTGCGCTCGACGCGTTGCTCGAGCAGGCGGCCGACTACATCGACGTACTCAAGGTCGGCTGGGGCATCGCGTACGTCGACCCGCACATCAAGGAGCGCGCCGTCCTCTGTCGTCAAGCCGGGGTGACCCTGTGTCTGGGCGGGACCCTGCTCGAGGTGTGCGCGGCCCAGGGGCGGATCCCGGAACTGACCCGCTGGGCACACCGGATCGGCGTCGAAGCCGTGGAGGTGTCCAACGGTCTGGCACGAATGTCCTCGGACGACAAACGGGCCCTGGTCCGGGAACTCTCAGGCGAGTTCATCGTGTTCGCCGAGACCGGAACCAAAGACGGCGACGCGCCGGTCACCGCCCACCTCTGGGTCGACGAGATGGAGGCCGACCTCGAAGCCGGCGCGCGCCATGTCATCGCCGAGGGTCGAGAGAGCGGAACGGTCGGGCTCTACCACTCAGACGGCACCCCTCGGGTTGGCCTCGCCGAAGCGATCGCCGCGAGGATGCCCCTCGGGAAGGTCATCTTCGAGGCGCCGACGAAGTCACACCAGACCTGGTTCGTGCGCAAGTTCGGCTCCGACGTAGGGCTTGGCAACATCGGGACCGATGAGGTACTTGCCCTCGAGACGCTTCGGCTGGGGCTCCGCGCCGACACTGCACTCCTCGGCGCGCCAACGTCGGTCGGAGCACTCGCATGATCAGCGATCCACTCCCGAACCTGATCACCCGGCCATACCGGGGGCTGTCGGTCCAGGAAGTCGACGTCGAGCTCAGCGAGGCTGCCCTGGGCGACCTCCTGCTCGGCCGCGACGTCTACCGGCGCACCGAGTTCCTGCTGCTGCACCGTGGTGACCAATGGGCGCTGCTCGCAGTCGAGAAGGTCTCAACTGTCCCGTTGTTCTCGCCGGTCGTGGGCGTGCGGTTGCTGGCAGGTCCGGAGCAGGTGCTGATGATTGACTCGCCCGGAACCGATGTCGGCAACGCTTCCGCCCTCGCCGCGGTCGCGGCCGAGCATCTGCGTGAAGGGGTGCTCGCGTACGCCGTACGGGGTCGCTTCGAGCACATCAACTTCATCTGGCAGCCAGAGCCCGTTGTCATCCGGGTGACCGAGGTCGTGCCTCCGTGGCCGGCCAAGCTGCTGACCATGGCCCAGCAGGTCGTGGACTTCGACGAGGACCTGCCCCCGATCCGGCTCGAGCTCGACGCCGTGGACATCGGTTCGCTGGCTGAGGCGAACCCGGCCGAGAGATACCTCCTGCCATGCCGAGGCTCCGGCGTGGACCTGCCGGGGGAGGTCGACTTCCTCGACACCCGGCCACCAACACGGCGGGACTGGCTGATGCTGGGATGTGAGCGCTCCCTGCAGTTTCACCGCCACTTCTACGGCGACGAGCCTGCCCGGGTGGACCTGTGCCCGCGCCGTCGCGTTGACACCGACGGACAAGGGACGCTCACGCTCTCGAAGTGCTGTCTACTCGAGCGTGGCGTCGAGGTCGAACCCGGCACGGCGATCGTGCCCTGGGGCTCGAACCTCGACGAGGTGCGAGTCGCGCTGCGCCGGCTGGTCGGACTCCCCGCGCCCGGCGCGCCCGTCATCGCCGAGTCGACGACGGTGAACGCATGACTGCGCACCCGATCGACTCCGGACTGTACGGACACCTCTGGGGGACCGATGAGCTACGTCAGCTCTTCAACGACGAAGGCAGGATCCAGAGCTGGCTCGAGATCCTCGCCGCCCTGGCGGAGGCCCAGGCCGAAGTGGGTCTGGTTCCGCATGAGGCAGCACGGTCCATCCGTGCCCATGCGGACGTGAAGCGGCTAGACCTCACGCGGGTCGCAGAGCTGACCCGATCGACCGGCCATTCCACTCTGGGCCTCATCCGCTGCCTGCAGGAGATCCTGCCGCCCTCGGCGCAGGAGTGGGTGTACTACGGGGCGACCGTCCAGGACGTCTCCGACACCTGGACCTCGCTGATGCTCAAGCAGGTCGCCATCGTGCTCGACCGAGACCTTGCCCGGGTGGAGCAAGCGACCCGGCGCCTGGCCGAGACGCACGCCGGGACGGTGATGTGCGGTCGGACCCACGGACAGGCCGGGTTGCCGGTCACCTTCGGGTTCAAGGCTGCCGTCTGGGCCTCCGAGCTCGCCCGGCACCGTGAGCGACTGGCCGAAGGGACGGCCCGATGGAGCGTGGTGCAACTCGGCGGTGCTCTGGGGACCATGGAGTTCTGGGGGGAGCAGGCACTGCCGCTTCTCGACGCGTTCGCTGCGCGGCTGGGGCTGCAGGCGCCGGACATCGCCTGGCTCACGGCACGGGACCGGATCGCCGAGTTCGTCGGGCTGCTGGGCATGCTTACGTCCACGCTCGGGAAGATCGGACAGGAGATCTACCAGCTGCAACGACCAGAGCTGGGGGAGGTGCGCGAGGGAGCCCATCAGGGCGTCGTCGGCAGCATCACCATGCCCCACAAGGTCAACCCCGAGATCTCCGAGCACCTGGTGACACTCGCGCGCGTCGTCCGCTCGCACGTCGGGCTCGCACTCGAGGCGATGCTCCACGAGCATGAGCGGGATGGCCGTGCCTGGAAGACAGAGTGGATCTTCCTGCCTGAGGCCTGCATCCTGACCGGCACCGCCGTTGCGATGAGCTGTCAGCTGCTGGAAGAGCTGGAGGTGGACGAGCCACGGATGGCCCGCAACCTTGCGGACCGCGGCGGCTATGTGATGTCGGAACCGGTCATGCGCGAGCTGTCTCCTCAGCTGGGGAAGCACGCCGCGCATGAGCTCGTCTACCAGACCGCGATGCGCGGCAGGGAGGAGGGCCTGTGCTTCGAGGAAGTGCTGCTCGTCGAGCCGGCTATCCGCAGCGTGCTGTCCGAAGAGGCCATCCGCGCCGCACTCGACCCAGCCGGTGCCATCGGGGCGGCCCCGGAGTTCGTTCGACGCGTCCTCGAGGCAGGGGCCCATAAGTGATGAACCTGCCGGACCTGCCCCGTCTGCACCTGGTGCTGGCGCCGACGCCGCTCGTCCACGCGCCCCGCCTGTCCGAGGCCGTCGGTGTTGAGGTGTGGTTCAAGCGAGACGACCTGACCGGCCGAGGCCTCGGTGGCAACAAAGTCCGCACCCTGGAGTACCTCCTCGGGGACGCTGTGGCCAAGGGATGCGACGCACTGGTGACCGGGGCCGGCCCGCAGTCCAACTGGGCGATGCTCGCGGCACTGTCCGCCCGCACCGCCGGGTTCTCGCCGCACCTTGTCTTCTATGGTGACCCACCTGAGGCGAGCGGCAACCTGTTGCTCACCCAGGTGACGTGTACAGACATCCGCTACACCGGTGAGCTCGACCGCTGCTCTGTCGACTCCATGCTGGGCAAGGTCGCCGACGAGCTCGTCGCGGCCGGTCGCTTTCCCTATGTCGTGCCGAGAGGCGGGGCCACCCCGTTGGGGTGCCTGGGCTATCTCCGGGCCGCTGTGGAGCTCGTGCGGCAACTGCCGGAGGTGGGTGTCGACCCCGCAACGCTCTGGGTGCCGACCGGATCCGGCGGCACCCAGGCAGGACTTCTCGCCGGGGCGCACTGGTTGGGATGGGACGTTGCGGTGGTCGGGGTCGCCACCAGCCGGACTCCTGAAGAGGCCCAGGTCCGCGTTGGCGAGCTCGCCTCGGCCACTCTCGAGCTGCTCGACGCCGATGACACGGCTCGAGCAGCGCCGCACGTCCTCGGCGGGTTCCTCGGCGACGGCTATGGCGAAGTCTCGCCAGCGGGTACCGCGGCGGCCGAGCTCGTCGCGCGGACCGAGGGCATCTTCCTCGACCCGGTGTTCGGCGCCAAGGCGATGGCGGCTCTCTTGGCTGAAGTCCGGCATGGAACCGTCCGAGGGCCGGTGATCTTCCTGGTCACCGGAGGCGCACCCACCCTCTTCATGAAGGGCACGGAACTGTGAGCATCGAGGTCCCCGCGGGATACCTGGGAGCCGAGGCGAGGATCACGAGCGGGCCCGCCCCTGAGCTCATCGCTAGCGGCTACACCTTGGAAACTGCCGATGCACCGCTGCTGCATGAAGGCCTTGGACTCGCCGACCTGGCCCACGTCCTGGCACTCGTGGAGGCCGGAGTCGTTCCGGCGTCGGCGGCCAAGGACCTGGCCCGGGAGTTGTTGCAGATCCTGTCCACGCCCCCCGAGGAGTTCCCGTACGACCCCGTGTATGGCGATGCCTACAACAGCAGGGAACGTGAGCTCGAGAGCCGCATCGGTGACGCAGCCGGCTGGCTCCACACCGGGCGGACCCGCCGTGAGGCTGGACGCATCGCCTTTCGGATCGCCCTGAGACGCAAGCTGCTGGACCTGCACGACGCGGTGGGCGACCTCGCCCTCGCCTTGGCGTCCGCAGCGCGACTCCACGCCGAGACTCTCTGGGCGGATACGACCTACCTGCAGCCCGCTCAGCCCTCGACCTTCGGGCACTACCTCGGCGCGTTCGCGGAAGAGACGACCCGGCATTTCGACCGCATCCAGGCGGCCCACCGCTGGGCCAACCGCTCCCCAGCCGGTTCCGGCGGCGTGGGTGGTTCGCCCGTGCTGGTGAACCGGAAACGGGACGCGGCCACGTTGGGGTTCGATGAGCCCGGCTGGCACACCCGCGACATCATGTGGTCGGTCGACGGACTAGTCGATGCGGTCGTGTCCGCGACGCAGACGGCAGCCACGGTGGACCGTCTTGCGGAGGACCTCGAGATCTTCGCCAGCCCGGCCTTCGGCTACGTGAGGCTCGATGCATCGTTGTGCCGGGCGTCCGTGCTCATGCCCCAGAAGCGGAATCCCTACGCACTCGCCGTCATCCGGGCCGGTGCCGGTGTCCTTCTGGGACGTACTTCCGGCCTGATGGCGACTCAGCGGACACCATCGGCCCGCACCGACAACTGGCTGCACGCCTATGGGGAGGTTGCGTCGTCCGTCGACCTCGCGACCCGGCTGGTGAGACTCGGGACCGCGGTCGTCAGGTCGCTCGAGGTCGACGAGGAAGCTCTGGCCAGGGCAGCGGGTGCGCACTTCACCGGTGCCGCGGACCTGGCCGAGTCGATGGTGCTCCATCAGGGCTTGGACTACCGGTCCGCCTATCGAGTCGTGGGACGCGCCGTGGCGGCTGCAGTGGAAGGCGAGCGGACCGTCCTGGATCGGTCACACCTCGACATCGCGGCGTGGGACCTCTTCGGCCACGGACTGTCCGACCTCCCCGACGTCGAGTCGATCACGGACCCGGCCACAATCGTGTCCACACGAGATGTCCTCGGCGGCAGCGCGCCCAACCGCGTACGCGAACACGCGGAGAGGATCGAGCAGCTGGCAGGTCACGCTCAGCAGTGGGCACGCGACACCCGCACGGCAGCGGAGATCGCGGAGCACGCCGTCGTACGACGCGCAGAGGCGCTCACGCTTTCCTAGGTCCGATGGAGTCCGCACTCGGTCTTCTGCAGCCCGGGCCACCGGCCAGACCGCGGGTCCAGCCCGGTGGGCAGAGAGGTGCAGGGTTGGCATCCGATCGACGTGTAACCGAGCTCCGTTAGCCGGTTGCGGGGGAGTGCGTGGTCCTCGAGGTAGCCCTCCACCATCTCGCGGGTCCAGGTCGCCAAAGGCGCCACCTTCACGACCTGGTTGACCTCGTCCCACGCCAGCACTGGAGTCTCCGCCCGCCGCGGGGAGTCCGCCCTCCTGATCCCGGTGACCCACGCGTCATACCCCGTCAGTGCGCGCCGCAGGGGAAGGACCTTCCGAAGCCGGCAGCAACCGTCCGGATCGGAGTCGAACAGGTCGCGGTCCCAGAGCTGCAACTGCTCTTCGACGCTGCGTTCCGGTCGGAGGTCGACCACGTTCACGTCGTACGACGACGACACGAGCTCACGAAAGGCCAGCGTCTCCGCGAAGTGGTAGCCGGTATCCAGGAAGAGCACATCCAGACCCGGTGCGTACCGAGACACCTGGTGCACGATGACGACGTCGCCCATCGAGGACGTCGCGCACAGCCGGGCTCCGAAGGTCTCCTGCGCCCAGCTGATCACGGCCTCAGCGGAGGCGCCTTCCAGATCGCGCGCGCGCTGTGCCACCAGCGAGCGAAGCCTGCTGATCTCGGAGGGTGTCTTCATCGCTCAAGCGTCGGACGGCGACGCGCGAGTAGCGACGTCCTCGGCGGTCGAACTCCGCGTCCGAGTTGGCCCTCGCGGGCCGGTCCCCAGGTGGTCGTCGGGAATGCACAGTTGCCTGGCGTCGCAGGACGAATACCGCCAAGGTCGAGGAGTTGGAATGTCAGAGGACAAGCAGGCACAAGCTCAGCAAGAGGTGGACGAGATCGTCCGCCGCGCTCGTGCAGCACAGGAAGCCATCGCCGACTACACACAGGAGCAGGTCGATGCCTTGTGCACCGCTGTCGCTTGGGCTGTCGCGCGGCCGGATCGTGCCGAGGGCCTGGCGAAGCTAGCTGTGGACGAGGGCGGCTTCGGCAACTTCGAGGACAAGGTCGTCAAGATCAACAAGCGGGTCCTGGGCGTGCTGGCCGACATGCGGTCCGTCGTCACGGTCGGGGTTGTCGAAGAGGACCCGACCCGTGGGCTGGTGAAGATCGCCAAGCCCGTCGGTGTCGTCGCGGCCCTCATCCCAACGACCGGCCCCGACGCCACACCGCCGCTCAAGGCGCTGCTGGCCCTCAAGGGTCGCAACGCCATCGTGGTCGCGCCCCATCCGCGTACCCAGGAGACCACTTCAGCGGTGGTGGACTACATGCGCGAGGCCTGCGTTCAGGTAGGCGCACCGGCTGACCTGGTCCAGACACTCTCCGCGGCCTCGATCGCCAAGACCCAGCGGCTCATGGAGCAGGCAGACCTGGTCGTCGCCACAGGGGGAGCCGGAATGGTCAAGGCCGCGTACAGCTCGGGCACTCCGGCCTACGGCGTGGGCGTCGGCAACTCCGTCCATGTGGTCGACGAGACCGCAGACCTGGCCGATGCAACCGAGACCATCGTCGTGGCCAAGACGTTCGACTACGCCACCAGCTGCCTTGCGGACAACGCCGTGGTGGTGGAGAGCTCGGTCTACGCCGACCTGCTCGACCGGCTTGAGGCCCGGGGCGGGCACCTCTGCTCGCCGGATGAGAAGGCGGCGCTCCAGCACGCCATGTGGCCCGACGGCGGGCACATCCCCAGTATTGACGTGATCGCCAAGCCGGCCGGCACCATCGCTGGTCTCGCCGGCTTCAGCATCGCCGACGACCGAACGTTCCTGATCGTCGAGGAGGACGGCGTCGGCCCCGAGCATCCGTTCTCCGGCGAGAAGCTCTCCGTCGTGCTGGCGGCGTACCGCTACACGGGCGGCATCGACAAGGCCGTCGACCTCGTGAACGCGATCACCGGCTACCAGGGGCTCGGCCACACCTGCGGCATCCATACCACCGTCGACGACCATGTTGAGGCTCTGGCGTTGGGGACCCGCACTGCTCGTGTGATGGTGAACCAGAACCTCAACGAGGGCGCCGGCAGCGCCCGCAACGGGTTGCCCTTCACGCTTAGCCTCAGCTGCGGCACCTGGGGAGGCAACATCACCACGGAGAACGTCAACGCCCGCCACTTCATCAACCTGACCTGGGTGTCGCGGCCCGTGGCGCCCAAGGTCGTGACAGAGGACGACCTGTTCGCCGACCACTGGGCGCGCTTCGGTCGCTGAGCGGGCGAGGTCGCATCAAACGGAATGGAGGCTGGTCGATCATGCGTATCGCTATCGGCATCGGTGGTGACGTCCTCGGGGTTCCGATGGCGCCAGGAACCATCGTCGAGGAGGCTCGGCAGGCGGAAGAGGAGGGATTCCCCTCGGCCTGGTCCGTGCATTTCTCGCGTGGGGTCGATGCATTGAGCGTGATGGCGGTTGCCGGCACGCAGACCAGCAATCTCGACCTGGGCGTGGGCATCGTGCCGACCTATCCGCGGCATCCGCTGGCCCTGGCTCAGCAGGCGGCAACGACGCAGGCCCTCTGCGGGGGTCGGCTGACGCTGGGCGTGGGTGTCTCACACCGGCCGGTGATCGAAGGCATGCACGGGATCCCGTACCTGAGCCCCGCGGCGCACATGCGGGAGTACCTGTCGGTTCTGGAACCGCTGCTTCGCGACGGTGAGGTCACCTACGGCGGAGACTTCTTTCGGGTAAACGGCGGCTTCACGGTGCCCGGGACGCATCCGGTCTCGGTCGTGGTCGGCGCACTGGCCCCTCAGATGGTGCGCGTCGCGGGGGAGTTCGCCGACGGCGTGGTGACTTGGATGGCCGGGCTGAGAACACTGGAAGGCGACATCGTGCCGGGGCTGCACGGAGCCGCTGCCGCAGCCGGGCGTTCGAAGCCACGTGTTGTGGCGGCCGTGCAGATCGCAGTCTGTGACGATGCCGAGGCCGGCAAGGAGGAGGCGGAGCGGACCTTCGCGCGCTACGGCACTCTGGAGAACTACACCCGGCTGCTGGCCCGCGAAGGCGTCGCCTCGCCTGGGGCGTTGGCCGTTGTCGGTCCCGAGGATGTCGTGGAGAAGCAGCTCCGGCGCTACGCCGACGTGGGCGCTACCGAGTTGTGGGCGACCGTGTTTCCCGTTGGCGATGACGCTGCTGCGAGTGTGCGTCGCACGCGCGCCCTCCTCGCGCAGATGGCGCCTGAATTGTGAGCAGGAACGCGAGGTGTCAGCTCTGCAGGCCTTGCAGGGTCTGCCAGCCTCGAGTGGCCAGCTGGAGGTTGAAGGCGGTGTCGGGGTGGGTCAGGTCGTGGCCTGAGATCTCGCGGATCCGCTGGAGCCGGTACTTCAAGGTGCTGCGGTGGACCGACAGTGCCGCGGCCGTGGCCTCGTAGCTCCCGCCGCACTCGAGGTAGCGACTCAGGGTGTGGACGAGTTCGGAGCCCTTGCGGGCGTCATACTCAAGGAGCGCGTTCAGCCAATGGCGCACGAACCGCTCGACAGCCATCGGGTTCTCGACCTCGGCGAGGATCCGGTAGACGCCGAGATCCGCGTACGACGTTGCGCGGTCCTCCGCCTTGGCCACACGCTGCATGCGCAGGGCGATCTGAGCCTCTCGGTAGGACCGTGGGAAGTCTTTGGGGCCGTGACAATAGTCGCCGACGCCGAGTCGGCAGCGTCCACCTCCGAGCTCTGTCATCACCAGGCCGCGGAACTTCTCCCAGTCCAGGTCGGCCTCGGACAGGACAACGACCGACTCCCCTCGGGCTACAAGAAGGCTCCCGGCGTGCAGCTGGCGTGAGACTCGTCGTACGGCGAGGAAGAACGCATTGCTGTCGTGGGCTCGCCCGTGGCCTTCGACGACCACTACACGGTGCGGCTTCTCCAGGTCGTGTCCCAGCGCCTGCCCGCGCGCCAGTGCGCTCGACTCCTCGGTCCCGGTGAGCAGCTCGTCCACCAGGTCGCGTCGGATGCGGAGCTCGGTCTCAGCCAAGCTGCGGAGGCGAGCCAGCTCCATGGCGAGCACTGTTGCGCCGTGTTCTATGGCGATCTGTTCCTGCTCACCGGCTTGCTGGCCGGGATCGACCAGCGCGAGCACACCGAGTACGTCGGCCGCGGGAGGGCCCTGACCCCGGTTCTTGGACACGCTGAATCCAGCATTCGCTGGGGAAGCGAGATGATCCTCACCATGGCCCGCAAGAACTACTCCGATGAGTTCCGTCGGCAGGCCGTCGACTTGTACGAGTCCACTCCGGGGGCGACGGTGCGTGGCATCGCCGATGACCTGGGGGTCGAGCGTGGCACTCTGCGCCACTGGCTCGAGCAGTTCGGGACCGGCAAGAAGACCGCTGCTGACGGCACGTTGACCTCCAGCCCCCTCAAGACCGACCAGCCTGCACGGCGCGCCTCGAAGGTGGCGGCCGAAGAAACCCCTGAGCAGCGGATCGCCCGACTCGAGGCCAGGGTCCTCGAACTGGAGGTCAGCGAGCAGAAGCTCACCACCGAGCGTGAAATTCTCCGGTCGGCAGCCAAGTATTTCGCTGGGGAGACGCGCTGGTGACCCGCTTCCAGTTCGTCGCCGACCACCAGCACGCCTTCGAGGTGAAGCGGATGTGTGAGCTCGTCGAGATCGGACGCTCGTCGTTCTACGCCTGGCAGGCTGCCGCGCCAGGCCGGGAGGCGCGGGCCGAGGCCGACGCCGAGCTCGCCGAGAAGATCCGGACGATCCACACCGAGGACAACACCATCGGAGCACCACGGGCGACCGCCGAGCTCAACGACGGCGTCGCGCCGAGCGAACGGGTCAACCACAAGCGGGTCGCCCGGGTGATGCGTGAGCACGACATCCGCGGCTACCAACGCAAACGACGGGTCCGGACCACGATCCCCGAGCCGTCGCAGCAGAAGGTGTCCGACCTGCTCAAGCGGGACTTCACCGCCGACGCGGCCAACCTCAAGTACGTCGGCGACATCACGTACCTACCGATCGCGGACGGCACGAACCTGTACCTGGCCACCGTGATCGACTGCTACAGCCGCCGAGTCGCGGGCTGGGCGGTCGCGGACCATATGCGCGTCGAGCTCGTCCAGGACGCCCTCAAGGCCGCCCAGCTCACCCGCGGCAGCCTCGCCGGCGCTGTGTTTCACAGCGACCACGGGTCGGTCTACACATCGAAGGACTACGCCAAGCTCTGCGCCGACCTGGGCGTCACCCAGTCGATGGGTGCCGTCGGCACGAGCGCCGACAATGCACTCGCGGAGTCGTTCAACGCGACCCTGAAACGCGAGGTCCTCCAAGACGCCAACGTGTGGCCTGACGAGACCACCTGCCGCCGCCAGGTGTTCCGGTGGCTCATCCGCTACAACAACCGCCGCCGGCACTCCTGGTGCCGCTACCAGTCCCCGGTCGCCTTCGAGACCGGCACCATCGCAGCTAGGCTCCCGTCAGCTGCGTAATCCAACCCCGTGTCCAAGAACCGGGGGTAAGGCCCGGACTCGCGATCGCGACCAGCCGGCCCGCTTCGCGCACCGGCCGGCCTTCTCGCAGTGCTCGCCTGAGCATCTGCTCACGCTTGGCTTGGGGATCCTTGGGGTACGGCTCGGGCTGGTTGGGCCCGGCCCAGGCACGGAGATTTCCGTAGCGGTCCTCGATCGCCACCGAGAATCCGGTGAGCTCGTGAAGAGCGCGTGCGATGCCTTCCTGTCCCTCACCGGCTGCTGCGACCCGAGTAAAGCGTACGTGGATCTCGGTGGTGCGCTCGAGTGCGCGGACAGTCGACGCCAAGGTCTCGTTGGCACCCTGGAGCTGCTCGGCCGTAGCGCGCTCCTTGGCATGGAGTTGCTCGTTGACAAGGGCGATACCTGTTTGCTGAGCCAGGACCTGCAGGAGGAACTGCACGTTGGCCGGTGGTGGCTCTGCAGCCCCCACCACGAGATAGCCGACTTGGCTGTGCAGGGTGCGGAGCGGGAGGGCCTTGACCCAGCCGCGGCCAGCGATCCTGAGGTCACCACCGCTCGCCGAGAGTGCAGTCAACTGAGTGGCCAGGTGGATCTGGGCCTCTGGCGTGAGCTTTGCGGAGGCTGCGGGCAGCCACTTGTCGTCCACCTTGGCGCCCACGATGTGGCACCGCCCGAAGGAGGGGACGGAGGTCTCCGCGAGGTGCAGGATCTTCTGCGGATCTCCGCTCTGGGTCATCAACATCGAGAGCATGAGCAAGCCTTGGAGGTTCGACAGCTGCTCGCGCAGATCCGCATCAACCATGGTGGTCGAGGGGTGCTCCGGTGCGGTAGTCACCATGGGTCACCGACTCGCCAGAAACTCTTCCGGCTCCAGGTAGTAGGGGTTGTCCAGCAGGATCCCGCCCAGGAGAACTTTGGGGTGGGTCTTGAGCACGTCGACCAGAATGTCCCCGTCGAACCTGTCCAGTTCGTAGAGGCAGAGGACGACCTGGGGGAAGCGAGGGAGCAACCGGTTGAGCTTCGCTTCGTAGCTGACCAGCTCATCGACGCCCGGGAGGTTGCTCAGCGCCCAGGTCATCTCGCCGACGATCCGAGTGAACTGAAACCCGTCGTCCATAGCGCCGCTTACGGAGTCTTCCCAGAACTTCAGCATGGCCTCCGTGGCGAACGCTCCATCCGCCAAGTAGGTGTTGCGCGAGTGACGCATGTCGAGCTGCTCTTTGTTGCCGGCCACCGCCGGGAACTCGGCCGACAGTGCCTGTCCGAGGTCGTCCAAGTCATCCGTGTCAAGGACCGCTATGCACTTGTCGCCGGTCCGGAGACCGTCCCTTAGATAGGGCACGAAGATCTCGTCACGCTCAGCCAGGGTCGGGTAAAACGCACAGATGTGGTCACCCGGCGCAATGTCCACGCCGGGCACTCCGAGGTGTACCGACGACAGGTGCTCTGAAGGCTGCACCGTGGCCTCCCTTGCTGATGGATGTTTGCCTTCGATGCTACGGCGACCCCAAGAGAACTCTCTAGTCCCGCCAGGCTGAATCCATGAGGACGACTAGTCCTGGAAGGACACGTCCGAGGCGGGCGAGATCCGGGCGTTGCCTCACCCCACCAGGACATGGCGGCGTGGTCGCTCGCTCCCTGACGCTGGCGGCCACACGGGCCAACGACGAGGAGAGACCGATGGACCTGCGCAACAGCGTGCTGAGCATGGCCGAGTGGGAAGACCTGATCCACCGTGCCGAAACCGGAGAGGTGAATGAGCCGCTCGAGAACGTCGACCACGACGACACGCGTCCCTACGACGCGATCTTCATCGGCGGCGGGGCCGGCGGGCGCTTCGGGTCCGCGTACCTGCAGGCGCGTGGCGGCCGGCAGTTGGTGATCGACAAGTGGCCTTTCCTTGGCGGCTCGTGCCCGCACCAGGCCTGCGTGCCGCACCACCTGTTCTCCGAGGCCGCCCGCGAGATGGACTACATGCGTTGGAACGCCGGGACGCTCTGGTTCCCCGAGTTCGACGACAAGCGTGCCTCCATCCGGGACCTGGTCGACCTGTTCAAAGCCGGACGAAACAATCCGCACGCGTTCATGAACTGGCAGAGCAAGGAGCAGCTGGGGATGGAGTACATCCTCAATGCCGAGGCCACCGTCATCGACGCGAACACTGTGGAGGTGTCGGGGAGGCGTTACACGACTCGCAACATCGTCCTCGCGACCGGCGCGCGCAGCTACGTGCCTGACGGCATCCCCGGCCTCGAGCTGCACGGGGTGTTCGACTTCGCCAGTCTCATCGAGGAGCTCGACTACGAGCCGTCCCGCTGCGTGATCATCGGTGGCTCCAAGATTGCCCTGGAGTACGGCTCCTTCTACCAGGCTGCTGGTTGCCAGACGACGATCGTGTCCCGCAGCCCGCTGATGCGTACGGCGAGCCTGCACCACGTCGACGAGGATCTGCGCACGTACGTCGTGGGCAACATGCGCAAGCGGGGGATGGAGATCCTCGAGGGAGCCGAGCCGATCGAGGTGATCGGCAACGGCAAGGTGACCGGTGTCCGCGTGCGGCTGGCCGACGGCAGCGAGAAGACGATCGACACCGACTTCGTCTTCATGGGCACCGGGGAGCGGCCGCACACGAAGCCGTTCGTCGATGCGCTGGGTATCGAGGTGGATGAGAAGGGGTTCGTTCAGGTCGACTCGCGCATGCGGACCTCGGTGCCGGGCGTCTACGCGATCGGTGACCTCATCGGCTCGCCGATGGAGATGTTCAAGGCCCGCAAGTGCGGCATGACCGCGGCCCGCAACATCATGGGCGACCCCTACGAGTTCGACTTCTCCGAGTACCCGGACTTCCTCCACACCACGTACGAGGTCACGTGGGTGGGTCTCTCCGAGGAGGAGGCGCGCGCAGAGTACGGCGACATCGCTGTCATCCAGATGCCGCCCAAGGGCATCCGCGACGACGAGCTTGCCCTCCCGTGCGCCGAGGGGTCCATGCTCTACGCCTTCACCCGGCCCGAGCTCACCGGCTTCCAGAAGGCCGTCTACGACGGGAAGACTCGTCGGCTGCTCGGCGCACACCACGTCGGTTTCGGCGCCAAGGACGCCTTCCAGTACCTCGATCACCTCATCCGCAAGGGGATCACCGTCGACGAGATGGGCGAGATGAATGAGTTGTTCCTCAACCCCGACCACTTCATCCAGCTGTCTCGACTCAGGGCAGGCCAACAGCACCTCACGGACCTGTGAGCGAGCCGATGAGTGTCAAGGAAGGTGAAGCAGTTCCCGTCGCGGTCGTCACGGGTGGTTGCTCGGGGATCGGCCAGATGACGGCGGAGCGCCTGGCGAGCGACGGCTACCGTGTCGCCGTCATCGACCTGGGCTTCGCACCGGATGCCGATCTCTCGCTCGAAGCCGACGTGACCGATCCCGCCGGAGTGGAATCCGCGGTCGAGGCGATCCTCGATGCCTTTGGCCGGGTCGACCTGTTGGTCAACAACGCCGGCATCACCGGGTCCGCAGAGGCGACTGTCTGTCATGACACGCCGGTTGAGCAATGGGACCTGGTCCATGCGGTCAATGTCAGGGGCCCGTTCCTGTGTACCCGCGCCGTACTGCCAACGATGCTGATCCAGAAGTCGGGCCACGTGATCACCGTGGCTTCGGTTGCCGGCCTAGTCGCATTTCCAGGGCGATGTGCCTACACCGCGTCGAAGGGGGCGGCGATCGCGTTCACCAGGTCGCTCGCCGTCGACTACGCAGCAGCGGGCGTCCGCGCCAACGCCATCTGCCCCGGCATGGTCGAGACCCCGATGACCCAATGGCGACTTGATGTTCCAGAACTTCGCGCACAAGTTGAGTCGAAGATCCCACTTGGGCGTGTGGCGAAACCTGAGGATATCGCCGATGCGGTGGTAGCGCTTGCCTCCGACAAGCTGGCCTACATGACAGGTCACGCACTCGTCGTCGACGGTGGGTGGATCGCTCTGTAGCGACGCATGGGTGGCTCGGCGTCAAGGCTCGACACTTGGTCCGGGGGCGCTGCGATGGGGCGGCGCCCCGACCTACCGGGGCTGAAGCCCAGTGAGTCTGGCCCCGCCGCCCCGGGCGGGGCCAGACTCAGGCGTTGGCCGCGTGTCTTGGCCGTCGTCCGGCGGGATCCAACGTCTCCGCGAGTTGCATCTAGGAGGAGGTGTACGTCTTGCGGTCGCGCAGGCGGCACCGCGTGTTGGGCAATCGGAGACCGAGCCCTGGCGCACACCTCGCGCTCCAGTTGGTTCATTCGCTGCTTCGAAGTTGATTCCCGCAATGGGATGACCCATGAGGCCACCCACTCGAGTCCCGTTGGGGGAACGGGTTGGACCTTGCAGCCCTGGGCAGTCGTCGTCAACCAATGTGACCGACAACGCCTCGCGCAAAGGAGCGCCAGCGGACGTCGACGATGTCGACCAAAGCGTCGTCTCCCTGCCCTGCCGCACCCTCGAACGAGCTCGGTGAACCTGGCCCGCTGTTGGCGCGGCCATGCCCGGGCTTAGGTCGCGAGCCTGCCCCCATCCGCGAGGGCCGACATCTTCCGCGAAACCTCTCCGGACTGTCCAGGGTTCCACGTGCCGGTGCGCTGATGGCGCCCACGACTCCCTGAGTAAATTCAAGGTGTCGACGCAACGGAGCTCGTCACTTCGAGGGCGCCCCAGGCATCGGGGCTGGAGCACCACGGCCGGTCGACCTCTCACCCGAGCAACGCCCCCTCGCAGCAGAGGCGGCGTTCTAGAGATCAGACGTCCTGATCGCTTGGGACCTCCATGGCCCTCTGCCACCACGCGGAGGTTTCCGCTGCCTGCTCCGCATTGAGAACCTCGTGATACACCGTCTAGTTCTCGACCGTCGCGTAGATGACGGTGTACCCGGCCGAGCCGGGAAAGCTGTGAGTGATCGATCCGCCGGCGCGACGGATCGATAAAAGGAGCTCCTCCAGACCGTCCTCGGCCACCGTGACGGTGTGCCATGTCATGACCGGACACCCCGATCCCCGCGCTGGCCCCGACTCGTCACTTTGCGGCGCAGGAACCGCCTGTAGGGGGTGCGCTTCAGGTGGAACCAGCTGTCCCCGTCACTTGAGTCCGGTCCGATGACGTTCCTACCTCCCTCGAGCCGGGCACACACGGCCTCGCGGTCGTCGACGACGCACGTTCCCCAGGCGCCGGGGAACCGGGAGATGGCGCGACGGAACCCGTCTATCAGGGGAGCTGCCGAGCGCATAACGGATCTCCAATCTGTTGTCAGGTTTCCGGCGACGACCAGTCGACGAAATGGATTCTCGAGAAACGCAGCGAAGAAGATCCGGTCGCCATGAGCCCTGCTCGGAGCAACGGTAGGAACGAAATGTCGCGATCTCCACGACCTGATAGGGCGAACATGAACGACTCGTTGCCATCCTCAGGACACATGAGCCGCGGCTGAGCCGACACATTCGTCGCGAACGGACAGCCCATCGACGAGCCGCAAAGCCGCCCGCCCAGCGAGCGGAACGGGGGAGTCCGACATGGTGGTGCGGATGTTGGGAATGCGGTCGATGCCGCGACCACGGAGTCGGCAGCTGGCGCCTTTGAGGGTGAGGACGTCGGCGTGGTAGACGATGCCAATCAGCCACCAGAACGTGGTCTGCTGCCCGCGTTGCGAAGAATCGTGAGCTCAGTCAGCTGAAGCAGCCCGCTGCCGACTTCGGGGTCTTCGACTCGTGCCTGGCCAACTGCTCAGCTCCTGGCTCTCCGATGAGGTGTCGAATCGAGCAGGCTGCCCAAGCGCAGGACCCTTCGGCCGCGCCTGGTGAGACGACACCTCCTATGTCGAGTCGCGATCCGAGCAGCGGGTCATTCCCGCCTCCGACCTCGGCCGCGTACCGAAAGCGCTCCCTCGAGCGCACTATGGGCTGCATGAGGATTGAGTTGCTGGTTATCCCGGAATGCCCCCATGAGGCAGCGGCCGTTGAATCTCTCACGACGGCGCTGGAGGATGTTGGACTCGGATCTGTTGGCTTCGATATCACGTTGATCGAGACGCAGGTCGATGCCGATCTTCGCCACTTCATCGGCTCACCGACGATCTGCGTCGACGGTGTGGACCTCTTCCCGGAACCCGAGAGCCCAGCGTCGATCGCCTGCCGGATCTATCCCGGCACCGGAAGTGTCCCCGCCCTGCGCGATCTGAGGCGCGCCTTGAAATGGGCTGCGGCATTGTCGGCATCCCCGTGATCGATGTGGATCGGGGCATCGCAATCCGAGGGGTGATTCGTGCGGTCCGTTCGCACGCTTCGGGCTCGAAGCGCACCGGCCACGAGCTGCCCTTGTCCCGGGTTTCGACAGCGGCGGACGAGTTCCGGACGGCGCCCTGCGCCAAGTCATCATGCACGGCACCACAGCAGGCTCGAACTGCGAGAAGGTGGGCGAGCGGACCAGCAGCGACGGCTCCGGGTCATGCTCGAACGGCAACGCCTCAGTGGTCCCTCCATGGACGTACCTCATGCGATACGCGCCCCAATGTGTGAGGGGTCAGAGGGAGAGTTGTCATCCCTGATGGACGCCGAAGGGCGCCAGCACCAGCAGGAACACTCGTGGACTGGCGAGTGTTGCCGCCGCTCTCGGTTGCGCCGTGCAGTTCCGAACGCACATCGTCCCGCCAGGGCAGTTTCTTCATCGCAATTGGTCCTCACAGGGCTAGTGATGGCCATCACAACCGACGTACCATCGGGAAGCAAGAGCGAGCAAGAAGGAGTCCCCCGACGTGCAGGCTTCAGAGCAGGTCCCGTCAATTCAGATCGGTGAACCCGGCGTTACTGTCGAGGCGGGTGACCATATCTGCGCCTTTTATCCAACCCTGGCCGAGCGCGACGAGATCTTGCTGCCCTACCTGAGCGAGGGGATGCTCGCCGGCGAGAAGTGCATTGCGGTTCTCGACACCGATGACCTCGACGGAATTCGACAGGCCGTCTCAGGCCAGGGCCTTCCATCTCCGAAAGACGGCAACCAGCTCGAACTGCGTCGTTCCCGGAACGCCTACTTGGCCAATGGCAGCTTCGAGACGGAGGCCATGCTGAAGTTCTGGGAGGACCATGTCGGCGCCGCGGTCGCCGAAGGCTTCCCGTTCGCCCGGGTTGCGGGCGAGATGACCTGGGCGCTGAGTAACCTCCCAGGCGTTGACCAACTTGTCGGCTATGAAGCGAAGCTCAATCGGCTGCTCCCCCGGTACCCCCAGGTCGTCCTGTGCCTGTACGAGCTGGAGAGGTTCGACGGCGAAGTTCTGGTTGACGTGCTGAAGACCCACCCCAAGGTTCTGCTTGGCGGCATGGTTCTCGACAATCCCTACTACTTGGAGCCGGAAGAGTTTCTGGCGAGCCGGTGACCCGATGGTGAGCGCCGAACCCGAGCACCCTTTGACCATTGAGGACGCCGAACTGCGGGAGCAGTTGTCGAACGTCCAGGGTCTGCTGATGCTTTCGATGTTGATGACCCAGAGCGGTGACCCGCAGAAGATCCTCCACCTCGCTGAGACCTCGGTCCCTTCGTTCGGGCCGTGCCACATCGTCGGTGCACAGGTAGACGGGAAGTGGCTCCCGGCAGCTTCCGCGAAGTTGAGCCCGGAGATGCAGGTGAGCCTGAGTGGCCAGCTGGCAAGACTCTCATCGACCCGTGCTGAGCTCACTCTTCCTGACCGTGCGTGGGTCAAGGCTCTGCCGTTGCGGAGCATGCAGAGCCAGGTCGGGTACCTGGTGATCGGGGCGGCAGCGCAACCGACGGGTAACCAGCTTTTCCTGCTTCAAGTCTTGGCCCAGCAGACCGGTATTGCCCTGATCAATGCGCGACTCCACGCCAAGGAGCGGGCAACAGCGCAGGAACTTCAAGGCGCCGTTGAGACCTTGGCGGAGACAGTTCGAGCACTTGAGCGAACTACGGAGATTCACGTCAGGTTTACGCGGGTCGCGGCAAAGAGCGAAGGACAGGAAGGCATCGCCCAGGCACTTCACGAGTTGACGGGGTTTCCTGTGGCTGTCGAGGACCGCTTCGGGAATCTACGAGCTTGGGCGGGCCCTCACCGGCCGGAGCCATACCCGAAGGACCCGCAGGCTCGGCGCGAGCAGATGCTCCGTCGGGCGTTGCGTGAGGGCCAGCCCGTGCGCGAAGGGGGCCGGCTTGTCGCTATTGCGAATCCTGCTGCTGATGTACTCGGCGTGCTCGCGCTGATTGACCCGGCCCAACGGGCGGGAGAGCAGGAACAAATCGCCATCGAACATGGAGCGACTGTGCTCGCCATGGAGCTGGCTCGTCTCAGAAGCCTGATTGAGACTGAGCTTCGGCTGCGACGGGACCTTGTTGATGAACTGCTGAGCGGCACCGAGGAGTCAAGCGCGCTGGAACGAGCGCAGGCGCTCGGTCACGATCTCGAGAAGCCGCACCGTGTGGTGATGATCGAAGGCAACGGTCGAGTCCACGACAGTGGCGCCTTCTTCCTGGCCGTTCGACGCGCCGCCCGCCAAATGCACGCTGGAACCCTGCTGGTGGCACGCGGAGAGTCGGTGGTCGTGCTTTCCGAGGCGGACCTCGACTGGGAGAAATTCCGCACCCTTGTGATCAAGGAGCTTGGCGGAGGGCGATGTCGAATTGGCGTCGGCGACTACTGCCAGGGTCCCGGGGGATTTCCGCAGTCCTACCGGGAGGCTCAACTGGCGCTGCGGATGCAGGGCGTCGCGAAGGCGGAGGATCAGGCGACGGTGTACGCCGACCTCGGCGTCTATCGAATTCTTGCGGAGGTTGAGAACCCGGCCGCCGTCGAGCGGTTCGTTCGTCTCTGGCTGAGTCCTTTGTTGGACTACGACGCTCGGAAGGGCTCCGACCTCGTCCACACGTTGAGTAGATACTTGGAGTGCGGCGGCAAGTACGACGCAACGGCGATCGAGCTGTCCGTCCATCGCAGCACCCTGAAATACCGACTCCAGAGGATCCGCGAGATCTCTGGCCACGACCTGTCGGATCCAGACACCGCGTTCAACCTCCAACTGGCCACCCGGGGCTGGCAGACGTTGCAAGGCCTGCAGGCCTGAGGCCTGCAGGCCTTGCGGCCCAACGTTCTGCGATCAGCGACCGAAGCGCGCCCAGTGTTCGGTGAACAACTCGTCTTCGGTCACAACCCGTGGAGCCATGGGCCGGGACACCCAGGTCAGATTCACGAAGTGGCGGGCGTTCACGTTCTCCGTGGTGATGTTGCCTCCCCATGTGCCGCAGCTGAGGCTGAGCGTGAAGGGCAACCCGTTGCGGGGGCTTCCCGCGCCTTCATTGAGATTTTGGTTCACCATGACGCGAGCAGTGCGAGTACCCATCGCCAACGCTTCAACATGCTGGTCAAGCTGGGTATGTATCCCACAGGTGTGGCCGAGTCCCTGGTAGCCGGTGATGTCGTTGACGAGGTCGACGGCCCTGTCGATGCCGCCCTCGTAGCTGTATGCCGCGAGCACGACCGAGAGCTTCTCCCCTGAGAACGGGTACTCGGGGCCAGTGCCATTTTCCTCCACGATCAGGAAGGTTCGGTCGCTGGCGATGCTGAAGCCGGCCAACCCGGCAATGGTCGCGGCCGGCTTTGCAATGACATCCAGGGCAGGGATGTGACCGCCGTCCGGCCACATTGCACGCTGAAGCAGCGCCTTCTCCTCGCCCGTGCAGACGTGCCCGCCACGCGAGACCAGGCGGTCGAGCAAGTCCCTGTAGATCGTCCGTTCGGCGACCAACGCGTTGTCTGCGAGACAACTTGTCGCGTAGTCGAATGTCTTCGCGGCCACGATCGCTTCCACCGCGTCGGCAAGGTCTGCAGTCTCGTCGACGACGTGCACGGAGTTGCCTACCCCCACTCCATACGCCGGCGTGCCCGAACTGTAGGCCGCCTTGACCATGGCTGCTCCGCCTGTCGCGACGATCAGGTCTGCCTGACTCATGAGCCGCTGGGTCTTGGCGATCGATGCACCGGTGAGTGTCTGAATGAGGTCCGCGGGTGCTCCAACTTGTACGCAGGCCTCACGCATGAACTCCACCACGGCCGATGTGGTCTCCTGCGTACGCGGATGGGGCGCGACCACAATGGCGTTGCGACCCTTGAGCGCGAGCAGCGCCTTGAGGGGAGGCGTGGCATCGGGACCAGTTGTGGGGATGAGCGCGGCTACGACGCCGACGGGTTTGGCGATCTTGACCAGGCCTCGGTCAGGGTCTTCCTCGACGACGCCGACGGTGCGGACTTGGCGCATGTCCGCCAGCACGCCGAGAACTCGCTTGTTGATCTTGACCACCTTGTCGGCGAAGTTGCCGAAGCCCCCTTCGTCGACAGCCAACTTGGCCAGGCCCTCAGCACGCTCGGGACGCGCCACGGCCCATGCGACGGCTGTACACAGAGCGTCAACCTGCTCCTGCGTGTAGTCGGCGATGACGGCCTGCGCAGCGCGTGCTCGCGCAACGATCGCGTCGACCTCTCGATGTGCCTCTTCGTTCTTGCCCTCTGACATGTTCTCTCCTCGACTTTGGTGGCGCTCGTCCGTACGACCCACCCGGTAACTGTGCAGCCGTCGCCCCCCGTGGGGGACCGGCTCCCGAGGACCAACTCACACGAGGAGTTCGACTACTCAGGACGACGCTGACAGAGAGTCCCGAGCCGACTCTGGAGACCTGGGCTCGTCCACGCGCGAACTCCGCCACCTTCAGGAGGTACGACATGACGCTCTTCGGGAAACCAGTTGGAATCGCCGAGTGGGGGGACCTGATCCACGGCACCGACACACCCGTGGGTCTCTGAGCATGTTCAAGACAGAGCGGGACCTCCAACGACTCCAGGCTGTCGTCTTCGAGCACGCGGAGGAACTCGAAGGTGTATCCGCCGACTCAGTAGTGCGATGGGCACGGGACACGTTCGGCACCAAGTTGTGCGCGACGTCATCGATGAGTGACGCAGCGATCACGCACCTTGCGTCGTCGTGTGCGCCCGGCCTCGACGTGCTGTTCCTTGACACCGGGTACCACTTCCCGGAGACCCTCGCGTTCCGCGACCAGGTGGCTGCAGCCTTCGACGTGCGTGTCGTCGATCTCAGATCCAAGCCTGCCCCCGGCAATCAGATTCCGCCATGGAGCACCGATTCCAACGATTGCTGCCGGCTCAGGAAAGTCGTCCCGCTGCGCCAAGCCTTGGCAGGGTATGACGCGTGGTTGACCGGGATCAGGCGAGCGGAGTCGCCCAGTCGGTCGCAGACCCCTGTTGTGTCGTGGGATTCGCATAATCAGGTAGTGAAAGTCGCACCCCTCGCAGCCTGGACGGACGAAGCTCTCGCGGCATATCTCCATGAGCACGCCCTGCCCGGCAACCGGCTTACCGAGCTCGGCTACCCGTCGATTGGCTGCGAGCCCTGCACATCCTTGCCGGTCGGAACAGACGCCCGCTCGGGACGCTGGCCGGGCCAACACAAGACCGAGTGCGGGCTACACGCCAGCTAGCGTCCGGGCACGATCTACGACGTCCTTCTCAGCCGCCAATACCCTTTGGCGCGAGGCGCTACTCCACGCGTACGCCTGCGCGGCAAGGCCTTCGACGCGCAGGGCATGCTCGCGGACTCGTCCCGCGGCGCTACCTCCGGCGACATCGCGCGTTGCGACGATGCGGCCCGGGTCAGTGATCGACTCGACGTCGGGGCGAGGCGACAGCGCCTCACCGAGCAGTTCCTTGGCTGCGAGATCGACGTCCGACGCGAGCAGGGCGGTACGACCCGCGTCGATGGCCACGCCGACGGCGTGGCCCACGACCCGGTAGGCCGAGCGATAGTCCAGGCCGAGGTTGACCATGATGGACTCTGCCAGATCGGCGGCTCCGGTGAAGTGCGCCGCGGCCTCCCGGGTCAGGGCATCGCGGTCGACCTCCAGGGAGCTCACCACCGCCGTACCAAGGCGCACCAGCCGCGAAGCCAGGTCAACTGATCCGGCAACCTCACCGTAGGCATGCAGCCAGTTGTCGGTGCGCGCCGACGGAGTGCGCTGGGTGGCCAGCATCCCGGCGGCTCGGCCAACAAGTACGTTGGCGCCGCTTCTGATGACCGCCAAAGCGTATGGGTTGCGTTTTTGCGGCAGGAGTACCGAAGCCCGACACAGTGACGCGTCGAGCCGGACATAGCCGAATGCCGGACTCGCGAAAATCTCGAGGTCCTCGGCGAGCCGGTCAACCGTGGTGACTGCCTGAGCCGAGCAGAACACCGCATCCACCAGCCCGTCGACCGACCACATTACGTCGCGGGTATGCCAGCCGGGCTCGTCGAAACCCAGGGCCACCGCGTCCCGGACCCGGTTGACCAGCAAGGGCGACCCACCAACCCCGCCACTGCCCGTGGGGGAACGGTTAGCCAAGTCGTAGGCCGACTGGATGCGGCTCAGGTGCCGCGTTGTCTCCTCGGCGAACGCGCCCAGGTAGTGCCCGAACGTCGACGGTTGCGCGGGCTGGAGGTACGTGGTGTCCGCCCAGAGCGTGTCGGCGTGGAGCCGCGCGGCCGTCGCGAACGCGAGCGCCAAGTCGCCAACGCCGTCGTGCAAGTCGAGCAGTCTGCGCCTCAGAGCGATCCGGAACGCGATGCGACCCGCCTCGCGCCGCGTACGGCCGGCATGTAGCCACCCGGCGGTGTCGCCGAGCCGACGTTCGAGCTCTCGCTCACGGCTGTTGTATGCATCGCCGTAGACGACGTCGTAGGGGAACTCGTCGGCGGGTGTTGCCAGGATTTCGAGCAGCTCCGCGGTTAGCGCGCATGACGCGACCTCCGGCATTATGCCGTCCTCCGTAAGTGCCAAGACATGCGCAAGGTCTGCGAGTCCAAGCCCTTCGTGGAGCAAGGGTGCGTCCGCGATCTCCAGGGCGTAGCCCGTACTTACCAGCTCTGGGGCGGGACCACTCTTGATCCTTGCCTCGGCACCGAGGTATCCCTTCGGGATCTCCGTGGTCACAGTTGAGCTCCGGGAGTGAAGAGGGTCGGGGCCCCTCCGGTGACGAGGAACACCACCGGACCCTCAACGGTGCCATCACGGGCTGCATCGATCAGGGCTGCCATCGCTTTTGCTCCGAAGGCTGGGTCGAGGAAGACGCCTTCGGTCTGAGCGACGAGCTGGGCTGCAGCAGCTCCCGCCGGGGAGGCCTTGCCATAGCCCTCACCGAGATACCCTCCGCGCACCTGGGGTGCTGCAATGGAGGTGTCGCCGACTCCGATCAAGTCGAGCGTCGCTGAGGCCAGGTCTCGCACCCGGGACGCCGCCTCCTCGGGAGATCGGCTCGTCGTGATCCCGATGACATCGATCTCCCAGCCGGACCACTGGGCTCCGGCGACGAGTCCAGCTTGGGTGCCGCCGGACCCTGTGGCCAGCCATATGGACGCTGGAGAAAGGCCCGTTTCGGCCAGCTGGGCAAGCAGTTCCGCTGTGGCGCGGACATAGCCGAGGCACCCGATGGGCGTCGCCCCGCCTCGCGGTACCACGTAAGGCAGGTGGCCTGCATCGGTGAGTTCGTCGGCGGCCTTGAACAGCGCCGGGTCGACAGATCCGCGATCGAGTTCGCCGGTGTAGTGGATGTCTGCGCCGGCGAGCTGGGCGAGCAGCAGGTTACCTGTCGGGTGCTGTGGGTCACCGTAGAAGACGAGGTGGGGGGCGATGCCCGCTCCGTGCGCGGTCAGGGCTGCCAGCATTGCCCAGTTGGACTGCGGTCCGGCGCCTGTCACGAGGGCGTCGCAGCCCTTGGTCTTTGCATCGCCGAGCAGGTACTCGAGGGGACGAACCTTGTTCCCGCCAAGGCCTCGACCAGTGAGATCGTCCCGCTTGAACCACACGTCGAGTCCGAGAATTTCGGATAGCCGCGGGGCTGGTACGAGCGGCGTCGGCGCGAGTACCAGGGGGAGACGTGGGAGATCGGGAAGGTTCATGACGGGCGCGGCTCAATGGCGAGGACGCGACGCACGAACTCGGGCGCCGACCCGACCGCAGCGACCGGGTCGAGAGCCTTGCGGATTTCGTCGGCGGAGAGCAGTCCGTCGAGCGTGCGCTCCGCTAGCAACACCTCCTCGAACCCGACACCCTGTTCGCGTCCACGAATGGCGATCGAATGAACCAGTTCATGCGCCACATGCTTGCCCAGCAGCGGAGACAACTCGCGCATCACTGGTTCAGACATCAAGTAGCCGCCGCGGTCCTCCAAATTGGCCATCATCCGGTCTTCGTCAATCTCCAACTCTTCCAGTAACTGACAGCTCATGGACAAGGTCGCGCCGGTGAGGATGCACGCTTCGGGCAGAAAGATCCACTCTGCTTTCCAAGCGCGTCCGTCTCGTTCGTGCTCGTGCAGCATGGCTTCGAGTGCCGGGCCGACCTTTGAGCGAACGATGCGCGCGAGTGTTACGAGGTGCTCGGAGATCTCGGGATTGACCTTGTGCGGCATGGTGATGCTGCCAACGACTCCGCGATGAAGTCCTTCGCGTACCTCGCCCAATTCCGGTCTCTGGAGTTGGTAAACCTCCTGGCCGATCTTTCCTAGTGTGGCTGTGACCATCCCGAGGAGCCCGACGAACTCGGCAATGCGGTCGCGGGATGTGAGCCAGGCAATGTCTGGTGCTTTCAGGCCGAGCCGGGACGCGAACGAGTCAAGGAGTGGCAAAGCCTGCTCGCCCCAGAATTCCATCGTGCCAAGGGCTCCCCCGAGCTGCGCGACGCCCCATCGAGCCGCGCCTTGGGCAACGCGCTCGCGGTGACGGGCCACCTCAGAGGCCCATACGGCTGCTTTGAACCCGAATGTGATCGGCAATCCTGGCTGCCCATGGGTGCGCCCGCACATCACCGTGTCGGCGTACGTCTCGGCCAACCGTCGGGCCGCCCGCTCGGCTCGCGCAAGGTCGCGATCGAGCACGAGAGCGACGTGCTGCAGGACTATCGAGGTCCAGGTGTCGGAGACGTCCTGGACCGTAGCTCCGTAGTAGACCCACTCTCTCGCGGAGGATGGGAGGATCTCTTGGAAGCACCGGATCAGACCAAGCGTCGAGTGCCCGGTCGACCGGGTCAGCTCGCCAACTCTGACGAGGTCGAGGCGCCGCACGTCGGCGTTCTCACGGATGGACCTCGCAGCATCCTCGGGCACGATTCCGAACTCTGCTTGCGCCTCGGCCAGCGCGGCGAGGATCTCTAGCCAGCTCTGAATCCGGCCTTCGTCATCGAAGAGACGACGTAGTTCATCGGTTCCCCACAAGTGGCCGTAAAGCTGCGAGTCGATCGGGTGCGCCGTCATCCGAGTACCTCAACCATCGGTCCGGCCGTGACGGGTGCGCCCGGGGGAGGGAGACCCACCAGGTGGCGCAGCGCCAACCGCACTTCGTCAAGATTTGAGCCCCAAGGAACAACCGCAACTCCTGGCTCCAACTCGAGTCCGCGCTCGATCAGGCAACACTTCGTGAGTGTCAAGGTGCCGGGACCATCCCCGGTACGGCGACGCGGGCACAGGTCAACGCGACTGGGCTCGTCACCGTAGAAGTGACGGTGGAACTGCAGGGACCGTTCGCACCCCACGAGTAGCCAGTCTCGTCGCGCTGGCGGCCGGGTGTCGAGGAAGTCGACCTCGCCGGCGATGTCTACGCCGGAGCCTCGGCAAGGCAACAGGTAGACGCTTGCTGGGTTCTCCTGGGCGAGCGAGGTGATGTCCACGGCATCGAGTTCGAGGCGAATCGGCGGCAAGTCCTCGTCAAAATCCACCACTTGTTGTGCCATGGATAGCAACTTCGCGGGCCAAGGGGGGACAACCTCGGTCACCCGGATGACCAACGGGGCAGGCTGCCAGATGAAGTTGATGTGCTCGAAGCGGCCCCGGACGGCATAGGCCAATGCCCCATCCTGCCGATGCGCGTCCGCTACCGCCGCGAGTGCCGAAGCATTCCCAACGTCGGTCTCGGGAGAGTCGATCATCACAACCTGGTCAGGACCAGCAAGCACGCGCAAGTCGACGATCGGTGAGAACAGAGGGTCGGTTGACGACTTCTCGATGGCGACCAACGCCCACGCTTCGTCACGATGAAGTAGCAGGAAGTCAGTTCGTCGGTAGGCCTCACGGCCGAGGAGATGGTCGACCAAGGCTGCCTCAGTGAGGTCAACGTCGACTTGCTGCACTGATAGGCCGCGGTAGGGGCGGGTGATCAGGTTGGGAGCCGGATCTTCGATCACGAGGGCACACCAATCCGCGCCGGTCCGGCGAGCAAGGCAGTGTCGGCCCGCAGCCCCAGTCGGAGGGTCTCCAATGCGATGACCTCGTCAGATCCGATATTGCCAAGGCCAACATGGGGCCCGAACCGGCTGACGAACCAAGTCTGGTGAGATTTGGCAGGCGCCTCAAAGATCACCCTGTCGAGGGAAATGCGCTCCGCAATTGCCTCGGCCAGGTCCACCCGGGGTGTTCCGTCAGGGTGATACAGCCCAACGGTTCCACTCTCGCGTCCTTCGGCAATGACGAGAGTTGCGCCTGCGGCTAGATCGGCCTCCATTTCGTCGACCCAAAGGTGAGCAGTGACGGGCGTATGGCCGTCCTTCGCGCCGGTCTCAGCGAGAACAACAAACTCGCCAGAGAGGTCACGGACCAGGATTCGCTTCTCATCACAAGACATCCTCTCGAGGCCATTGGAGACCTCGACTGCCCCGATCCCGACCCGGTGCGCCCAACGAGCCAGCTCGGGAATCCGCCCGTTGGCAGCCGACACTTCCAGCAGAGTCCCTCCAAGACAGAGGGTCACGCCGGCCTGTCGACAAAGATGCGCACGCTCTGCGATCTGCGGGTCGATGTAGGCGATGCCCCAACCGACCTTCAAGACGTCGATGAGGTCGGCTGCCTGCTCCAGCAGGGCGTCCAGAGACCGCAGCGGCATGCCCTTGTCGAGCACGTGGGTAAGCCCGCTGATCCGTGGCTTTGTGTCCCTCGTGGGCAAGTCGAGAAAGTCAGGCTTCTCGTGCATTGGCGGCACCCTCCGTTGCTGGTTGAGCTTCGAGGCTAGGCACCCACACGAGTCCACGTCCCTGCCCGGAACGGGCGAATACCGCTCGCGGCTTCGTCCCGCGGAGACATGGGAGCCATGCCGCTGGCGCATCTAGCGTTCCCCGGGACAGAGAGGAACGGGTGATGAGACGACGTCTAGTAGTGGTCGGCGGGGGTGCGGCGGGGATGTCCGCGGCATCTGCGGCCAGACGAGTGGACCGCGAACTTGAGGTGGTGGTCCTCGAGTCGGGTGCGCACGCAGCGTACGGGTTGTGCGGCCTGCCGTACTTCCTCTCAGACGTCGTTACGGAAGTCGATTCGCTGCGCGCATACCCGCCAACGTTCTTCCAGGAACAGCGAGACATCAATCTGCGCTTTGGTGCGGAAGTGGTCCGTATCGATCCCGAACGACAGCTAGTGAACTTTCGCTCCGAAGGGCAGAGCGAACATCTCCACTACGACAAACTCATCCTCACCGCGGGTGCAACACCTTCGCTGCCACCGATCCCGGGGCTGGACGACGACCACGTGTTCACAATCCGCAATGTGGCTGAGTCGGTTCGTTTGCGTTGCCTTCTGGACGCCGGTCACATCGGCCACGCGACCGTCGTGGGGGGTGGATACATAGGCCTGGAGGTCGTTGAGTCCTTCGCGGAGCGCGGCGTATCGGTGACCCTAATTGAGGCGCTTCCGGGCCTCATGGCCAACCTTGACCCGGAGTTCTCCCGGCGTGTGGAGGAAGAGGTCCGTCTCCACGCCGAGGTCAGACTGTCGTCAGGGCTGGTATCACTGGTCCGCACTGACGAGGGGCTTACTCTCAGCCTTGCTGACGGTGACACCATCGAGACGGACGTCGTCGTTGTGGCCACCGGAGTACGCCCCGCGAGCGGCCTCGGATCAAGCATCGGTGCGAATACCGGTCCACACGGCGCACTCCTGGTTGACGAGCAAATGCGGACGTCGGTGCCCAACGTCTTCGCTGCTGGAGACTGCATAGCTCCCAACCACATCGTCACTGGCCGTCCGACCTTCATTCCGCTTGGTCCGGCAGCGAACAAGACCGGACGCGTTGCCGGAACGGTGGCTGCCGGAGGAACTGCGTGCTTCTCGGGTGTCGCAGGGACCGCCATCGTGAAGGTGTTCGGGCTAGGAATTGGACGGACTGGGTTGACCCTGGCTGAGGCATTGTCGGCTGGGTACGACGCACAGGCGACTGATGCGGTTGGCAGGTCGAGAGCTAAATACTTCCCAGGCTCTGCCCCCATCGACGTCCGACTGGTTCACAACAGCGACGGACGATTGCTCGGCGCCCAGTTCGTTGGGGTCGGTGACGAGGTCGCCAAGCGGGTCGACGTCGCTGCCGTCGCGCTGCACGCCGGGCTCAGCGTCGAAGATCTCGCAGATCTGGATCTTTCCTACGCACCTCCTTTCGCGCCTGTCTACGAGCCGATCCTGCTCGCCGCCAACTCCGCGGTCGCGTCGCTTAAACCCATGGAAGACCTGGCGCATTGAGGCGCAGATCGACGACGCGATCAGTCTGATTGCCCGACAACCAGCTCTCGTATCTCACCAGACACACCCTCGTACTCGACGGCGGATGGACCGCCGCGTGGCGAGTCGAACATCAACCGCGCAGATAAGGACACCAGCATGAGCACAAGGTTCGAAGGCAAGGTCGCGATCGTCACTGGGGCAGGCTCCGGGATCGGACGGGCGACCGCCGAACTGCTCGCCACCGAAGGCGGCGCCATAGGCGTACTTGACCTGCGCATCGAGGCCGCGGAGGAGACTGTCGCGGCCATCACCGCCGCTGGAGGCCGTGCAATTGCCCTCGCCGCCAACGTGGCCGACACCGCTGAAGTCGAAGCGGCCGTCGCCAAGGTCGTGGCGGAGTACGGCGGTTTGCACGTGCTCTATAACAACGCCGGCTGCGACTCCAAGGGGTCGGTCGCGGACGCCAGCGATGCCGACTGGGAGCGCGCGATGGCGGTCAACGCCAAGGGCACTTTCGTCTGCTCGCGCGCGGCAGTCCCCCACATGGCCGCCTCGGGAGGCGGTGCCATCGTCAACCAGGGATCGGTGGCCGCCCTCGTAGGCGTGCCCAACTTCGCCGCGTACTGCGCCGCCAAGGGAGCTGTCGTTGCGCTCACTCGGTCGATGGCCGTCGACTTGGCGCCAGTCAAGATCCGGGTCAACGTGATCTGCCCGGGGACCGTCTTTACCCCGCTGATGGAGCCGATGCTTCGGGCACGAGGCGATGGTGATCTCGAGGCCGGTCTGGCCAAGACACTCGTGAAGTACCCCATCGGACGGCTGGGCACTCCCGAGGAAATCGCTCGGGTTGCAGCGTTCCTCGCGTCCGACGATTCCTCCTTCCTGACCGGTTCCGTCATCGCCGCCGATGGCGGAATGACAGCGCAGTAGGAGGAGACCTGATGCCGTTCTTCATGGACACCGACAAACTCGTCACCCTCGAGGAGGCAGCGGGACGCGTGCGCGACGGCGACGTCGTCGCGCTCGGGGGTGGGCTTTCCGCAAGGTTGCCCATGGCCCTGGTGCGGGAACTCGTCCGTCAAGGCCGTCGCGACCTCCACCTCGTCGGCTCGGCGCATGGGATCGACGTAGACCTGCTGGTTGCGGCGGGAGCAGTGTCGGTCTGCGAGGAAAGCTACGTCGGTTTTGAACAAGACCTTGGTCTCGCTCCGGCGTATCGGCGGGCCGCGGAGGGCGGAGATATCCGTCTTGCCGAAAGTTGCTGCGTGACGATGCTCACCCAGCTCCGGGCCGCCGAAGCCGGCGTCCCATTCCTTCCCGTCCGCGGGGTCAAGGGGTCCGACATCCGCCGACTGCATCCCGAGTACGCCGAGATCACGTGCCCGTTCACCGGAGAGGTGCTCATCGCAGTACCTGCCCTTAGCCCCGATGTGGCCTTGATCCACGCCAGTCTGGGCGATCGCCGAGGCAACCTGCACTTCGACAAGCCTTACGTTCTCGACGAACGGTTCGCCTCCGCCTCCCAGTTGGTGATCGCCACCGTCGAGCGGATGGTCTCGACCGAGGAGGTTGCCGAAGCCGGAGTCACCGTCCCCGCCCATCTGGTCACAGCTGTCGCCGAAGCACCATTCGGCGCCCATCCGACCTCGTGCTACCCGGAGTATGCCTACGACCGGAACCACCTGCGCGATTACGTCGCGGCGGCGGCCACCGCGGAGGGTGCCTCGGAGTATCTGGCGCATTACGTCACAGGCGCGCCGACCGAGTTGGCATACCGCAAGCTCGTCGGCGAGGAGAACCTCGAACGGTTGACCGGCTGGGACAAATCCACGCATGCCTGGAAGGAGCTCTTCGCATGACTTTCACGATTGACGAATGGTTCGTGGTAACTCTCGCGCGCACGATCAAAGATAGGGAGGCGGTGTTCCACGGCTTCGGCAGCCCCTGCGCGCAGGTAGCCATGCACGTGGCGCGACACACCCACGCCCGGGACATGCTGCTTGTCGAAGGAGCGACGTACGCGGTCAATCCTGAGCCCGAGTTCATTCCGCCAACCGGCAACGACCTGGCGCTGCAGCACCGGGCCGTCTACCAACTTCGGTTTGAGGAGTTCTTCGATGCCGCGATCCGCGGCGACATCGACCGAATGTTCCTCTCCGGCGGGCAGATCGACGCTTGGGGCAACACCAATGTGACTGCAGTGGGACCTATTGAGCGCCCCAAGGTGAAGCTCGGAGGAGGAGGTGGCGGCTGCAACCTCGCGGCCACGATCAAGAACCTGACCTTGTGGACAACCAGGCACGGCTCCGGACGGACCCTCGTTGAGCAGTGCGACTTCGTAACGGACATGGGTCACCGAACCAAAGAAGGCACCCGCACTGAGCTGGGCTTCACCGGTGGAGGGCCGGAGTGGCTCGTCACTGAACTAGGAGTCTTCGACTTCCCACAGGGGCGGGCGCGCCTTCGTCAGACGTACCCTGACGTGACCCTCGATCAAGTGACTGACGCCACCGGGTTCTCCTTCGAAGTCGCGGGCGACCTGAAGCACGTGCCTTTCCCAAGCGCGGCCGAGCTTGCGGCTCTCCGATCCGTCGATCCGTTGGGCGTGCGCCGACAGGAGTTCTCCTCCACCGAGCTCAAACGCGTCTTTGAGCATGGGTCGGGAGCCTCGTGCGCCTGCTGAGCGATCCGCTCGCAAGTGTTTTCCGCCCGAGCCGGGTCGCCTTGGTCGGCGCGTCGGACCGTCCGGGCAGTACCGGCGCCCTGTTGTGGGAGAACCTCCGCGGATTCGTCGGCGATGTGTACCCCGTCAACGGGTCTGGACGACCCGTTGATGGGGTCCGCGCCTACACCACGCTGCTGGAGATCCCCTACCCCATCGATCTCGCCGTCTTGGTTGTGCCCGCCACGGCAGTCCCAGCCGTCGTTCAGGATGCCGCGGCGAGGGGCATCCCGGCATGTGTAGTCATCACCGCTGGATTCGCCGAGGCGGGACCAGGCGGTGAGCGCTTGCAGGCCGAGGTAATGAAGATCGCCCGCGTGGGGGGCGTACGAATCGTCGGGCCCAACTGCTTCGGAGTCCAGAACGCCGCGGTCGGTCTCAACGCCTCCCTCTCGCCTGCGATGACCGGCGGATCCGGCTCGCTGAGCCTGGTTACCCAGTCGGGTGCGTACGGGATGGCTCTGCACTCGCTCGCGGAGGACGAGAACCTGTGCTTCGACAAGGTCTACGCCACGGGTAACAAGGCGGACTTCACCGACACCGAACTGCTCGACTACCTGGCCTCCGATGGTGGCAGCGGGCCGATCTGCTTCTTCTTGGAGTCTCTGCCCGATGGTCGGGCGTTTGTGGATATGGCACGCCGTGTCACGCGGACCCGACCCGTGATCGTATGCCGAACCGGACGCTCCGCAGACGGGAGTCGCGCAGCACGCTCGCACACCGCCAGTCTGGCAGGCCAGCAACGGGTGTGGTCCGAGGCGTTCGCACAGGCTGGCATCACTGTGACCAGAACCGGACTGGAAATGCTGGACGCAGCGCGTGCGCTCGACCGTAGTTGCCCTCCGGCCGGGTACCGGATCGGGATCGTAACAAACTCCGGAGGCACCGGCGTCGAGTTGACCGACCTCCTCACGGACGAGGGACTGGAGGTTCCGCTCCTCAGTCCGACCCTGCAATCCACGCTCGAGAAGACTCTGCCGGAGCTCGCGAGTCCGGCCAACCCGGTGGACCTGACCACCGCTTGGCAACGCTTTCCCGAGCTGTACCCATTCGCTGTCGACCAGCTTGCCCGCAGCGGTGAGGTGGACGCCGTGATCGCCGTTTTGCTCCAACGCTCGGCGAGCGAACCGGTCGCGACCGGAGTGGCGATGGCCGTGCAACAGTTGCGCTCCGCCGGAGTCGACGTACCGGTCTATGTGTGCTGGGTCGCGGCCCAGAGTGCCCGGGCGAACGCGGCACCGTTGCGTTCGGCTGGCGTTGCTGTTTTCGAGTGGCCCGAGCGCGCGGCAAAGGCCGTCGCGCATGCCGCCCGCCATGGCCAACGGCGCAAGTCCGGAGCTGCGCGGGTTTCCCCGGAAGTTGCCGCGGCTGACAAGCCTGGGACCCCGGACGACGCCGCCGCGTGGCTCGGGCCGCGCGAGGCCGCGACCTTGTTGTCCAAACACGAGATGCCCCTCGCTCCCTGGTCCCTGTGCGCGACCACCGCTGCAGCGTTGCGTGCGGCTGAGTCCTTGGGATACCCCGTCGTACTCAAGGCAATCCACCCAGACTTGCTGCACAAAGCCGCAGGTGACGGAGTCCGCCTTGGCTTGACCGATCCCGATCTCGTTACGTCGGCCGCCGAGCTGCTCTTTGGACTTCGCGACGGCGTGCAGCTGCTCGTCCAGCCCCAACTGCAAGGCGTCGAAGTAATCGTCGGCGGCGTGCGCGACCCTGAGTTTGGCCCCGTGGTGCTCGTTGGAATGGGCGGAACGAATGTCGAGCTTCAGGACGACGTCGTGCTCGCCCTCGCGCCGCTTAGCCTCGAGGAAGCCGAGGGGATGCTGCGGCGTCTCAAGGGTGCATCCCTACTCGTCGGGAACCGGGGACCACGTGTGGACTTGACCTCACTCGCAGACGCTATCTGCCGGCTCGGCGAGCTGTTGGTGGACCGCCCGGACGTCACCGAAGTCGATCTCAACCCCGTGCTGGCGCGTCACGACGGGTGCACTGTCGTGGACTGGCGAATTCGGACCAGCCAGTCGTCCTGACAGGACAGGCGTCCGCCCTGGGAGGGCAGCCGCGGGGCATTTCTTTCGCCCTCTCACCACGGGGTTTCTGAGTGCACGACTCCCTTAGCGTCCCTCCGTCAGAACAACAGCCTGCGGTGATACGCCGCTCTTTGGAAAGGGGTCACCGATGCGAATCGGCTCTCAAGATGTGCTTCTGCCAACCACCATGGTCGGCAACTACCCCAACCCCCGCTGGTACGACGGCAGCGGGTTCGCGACGTTCCCCAAGGGCGAGTTCGTCTACGACGCGATCAGCCGAGAGGCATTCGAGGACGCCGTCGGCGCCATCGTCCATGACCAGGAGGCCGCCGGCCTCGACATCATCAGCGACGGCAAGGTGTACGGCGGGGACTCGCCGTACGGTCAGATCCTCTACCACTACACCGAGCGGATGACCGGCTACAAGAACTCCGGCCCGCCGATCGGCCTGCCGATCTACTCCACGCTGTACGCGCCCACGTGCGTCGGTGAGGTGCGCCGCGAAGCCCCGCTCCACCTGGCCAACCTGCGCGCCACCCGCAAGGCAACCAAGAAGCCCGTGAAGATCTCCTATGTGGGCATCCAGGTGCTGGCCGCGGCGACCAACAACCAGTTCTACAAGGAGACCAAGGAACTGGGCATGGCTATCGCCAAGGCCTTCAACGAGGACTTCAAGGAGCTCGCTGACAACGGCTGCGACATCATTCAGATCGACGAGTTCGTCTGGCCCTACGGCATGGGCGATTGGGAGATCGAGGTGCTGAACGCTGCGGTCGAAGGCGTCAGCTCCCAGATCTGGGTGCACACCTGCTGGGGCAACTACTCCGGCACACCCGGCTACTTCCCCGACGACGAGGACACCGAGTTCGGCGCATGGGTTCTCGACCACCGCCCGACCGATGCGCCGGCTCCCCAGGCGGCCGTTCCGATCTTCCCCGAAGTCCTCGGCGCCAACATCGACGCCCTGAACTACGAGGTCGGACGCACCGGCCCGGACGACCTCAAGCTCCTGGTTGACAACAACTGGGAGAAGGACTTCGTCGCCGGCATCATCGACGTCAAGAGCACCGTGACCGAAACCGCTGACGAGGTCGCCGACCGGATCCGCGCGGTTCTCGAGTTCGTGCCCGCCGAGCGTCTCGGACTCAGTACCGACTGCGGCCTCATCAACCTGCCCCGCATGATCTCCGCCGGCAAGCTGCGCGCCCTCGCCGACGGCGCCGCCATCGTCCGCAAGGAACTCACCGCGCAGCAGGCCTGAGTTCCCTCGGGGGGTCGGCAAAGCCACACACGAGACACGGGCCGACCCCCCAGGCGTACAGATTCACCCCCACTTTTCGTCTGGATGAAAACAACGGATTCGGAGACGCAGGAATGGCTGTCTACACCGCACCGAAGCGAACCAATCTCTCGGGTAACCGCAACTTCACCTGGTTCACGCCCGCAGGCAAGAGACCCACCGAGTACGAGGACTTGACCGTCGGTCAGCAGTCCACCCCCGCCCAATACGCGTTCCAGGGCTGGCCGGTCCGGTTCGACGACGGTCGAGACCCGTACACCGAAGACACGACAGTCATTCGGTCCTCGGACTGGTACACGTTCCGGGACCCGAACGAGACAATGAACCGGGGCTACATCACGGGAGTTAACGAGTCAGAAAACGCGATTCAGCGATCTTTCGCCAGCGCGCACACCGCCGGACTCTTTGCCTACGCCGACGAAGGCTGGGTCCGGACGGGGCTGGCCGAGCACTACATGACCTATCCCTTTGTCGAGTACGGATTGTTCCTGGCGCTCTGTTATGCCGAGCGAGAGGCCCTGTCGGATACGGCGACCTTTCCGATCGTCTTCGAGGCCGCGGACAAGTTGCGGCACCTCCAAGGAGTCGTCTACTACTCCTTCGAGCTGGAGAAGGCGTTCCCCTGGTTCGACGACTCCGGCTTCATGGAGGCCTGGCTGAATGAGCCGATCTGGCAGGGCGCCCGCAAGGCCGTTGAGAACATCATTGCGCTCAACGACTGGATGGAGATCGTAGTAGCGATCAACGTCTGCTTCGACCAGCTGTTCGGTGGCCTTGCCAAGATCGAGTACTTCAGCCGCTTCGCAGCAGCGAATGGCGACATGGTGACTCCAATCCTGATCGCCTCTGCGGAGTCCGACAGTGCCCGCACCGAGAACTGGACGACCGCACTTCTCGAGCACGTGTTGGACGACTCGGTCCACGGCGGCCACAACCGAAGCGTCATCACCTCCTGGGTGGAGAAGTGGAACGCCTACGCCCTCGAGGCATGCAACGCGTTCGCCCCCGTGTTCGACCAAGCCACGACGAAGGCAGCGACATACCCAGCGGCCTTGGAAGACGTGATGAGGAAGCAGTCCACCTACCTCGAGGGGCTCGGCCTGTCCGTCCCCGGCGCGGCCTGAGAGAAGGAATCCCAATGTCAACAAGAGACTTCACCAAGGTCCGGGACACGGTCGGCATTTCCCTTATCGGCAGCGCCGAGACCGCGGAGACAGTGGCCATGGTCGAGGAGGAGATTCCCGACGCGAAGATCACTGACAACGACTGCTTCTACAAGATCGAGCGCGAGGGTCTGCTCCGGTTCGACATGGAGAACCTGTCCGAGCGGCTAGGCCGTCCTTACTCGGTTCACGACTTTCTGGTGAACATGACGTCCTACTACGGCCGCATCGTCGTCAACGACGGCGTCATCGAGATTCACACCGAGATCCTCCCCGATCGATTCCGCGACTAGGCACGAAGGAGACGAAGATGGTGGCACCCAAGCTTGAAACCGTCCACGAGAAGAGCAAGCGCTACGACTGGGGGTTCGACTACGCCAAGCCCGACCCCAAGTTCCCCTCCCGCTACATCATCCCCCCCAAGGGCAAGGACCCGTTCCGGGTGATGATGCGTGGCTATGCCGCGATGGAGAATGAGAAGGACAACCGGGTCTACGGCGCACTGGATTCCAACGTGCGTTATCGCAACGCCAACCTTGCCGAACCGCGCTTCATGGAGGCGATGAAGTTCGCCGTACCCGCGCTCACCGATGCGGAATACCAAGCGGTCTGTGGCGCGGGCTTCCTGATCTCATCCGTGAAGAACCAGGAGCTACGGCAGGGCTATGCAGGTCAGATGCTGGACGAGGTTCGTCACGCCCAGCTCGAGATCAATCTGCGGAAGTACTACCTGAAGAACTACCACGACCCCGCCGGCTTCGACATCGGGCAGATCGCGCTCGGCAACCACCCGATCGGAACGCTGGCCCGGGCGTCGTTCCAGCCCTTCAACACCGGCGACCCGATCGAGGTCGCGATGTGCCTCGGTGTTGTCCTGGAGACGGCGTACACCAATCCACTGGTGGTGGCGCTGCCGCAGGTCGCGATGGTGAATGGCGACCACGCCATGCCCACCACCTTCCTGTCGATCCAGTCGGACGAATCGCGTCACATGGCCAACGGCTACGCCACGCTGATGGCCTGCCTGGAGTCGACAGAAAACGTCCCCTTCCTGCAGGAATCGCTGGAGCGGCATTTCTGGCACCAGCACATGTCGATGGACACACTCGTCGGCGTTGTTTCCGAGTACTACGCAGTCAACCGGCCGTGGGCCTACAAGGACGTCTGGGAGGAGTGGGTCGTCGACGACTTCGTCGGCTCGTACATGAACCGCCTGGCCCCGTACGGGCTGAAGCCGCCGGAGCGACTGCCCGACGTAGCGCGGTTCGTCGAGGACATGCACCATTCCGTCGCCATCGCGTTGGCCGCCATCTGGCCCCTGAACTTCTGGCGCATCGACCCGATGGGTCCGGCGGACTACGAGTGGTTTGAGAACCACTACCCGGGTTGGACCGCACGATACGGCGGCCTCTGGGACGCCTACCGGGAGATGAGTGACCCCTCATCGGGGCGGCTGCTGATGCAGGAGCTGCCGGCTCTTCCGCCGTTCTGCCAGGTGTGCCACGTGCCCTGTGTGATGCCGCGCATCGACGCGCCGGAGACCCGGATCTTCGATCACGAAGGGAAGCGCTACGCGGTTTGCAGTGAGGGTTGTGACTGGATCTTCAAGCTCAACCCGACGATCTACACCGGCTGCGCCAACTGGTGGGAGCGGTTCGACGGGATGGACCTCGCAGACGTCATCTTGGCCCTCGGCTACGTGCGGCCGGACGGTAAGACGCTGATGGGACAGCCCCATCTCAACGCCGACCGGATGTGGACCATCGACGACATCCGCGCTCTCAAGTACGAGATCAAGGACCCGCTGAGGGTTTGAGATCACCGTCGGGTCGGGAGCTTGGGGCTCCCGACCCGACGGCAGCGCAGACCTTCTGAACTTGTCGACAAAGAATGGCGAACGCTCCATGGAAAATAAAGTCACAATCTTGCCGTTCGACGAGACTCTCGACGTCGAACCCGAGGAGTCGATCCTCCAAGCCGTCCTCAGACAGGGCCGATACGTCAAGTACGGGTGTAAGCACGGCGGATGCAGCACCTGTCGCGCAGAGGTCGTGGACGGCGACTACCGACTCGGCGATAGCACCTCGTTCGCTCTGAGTGACGCGGACCGGAACGCCGGAGTGGTGCTGCTTTGCTCGACCTTCGCCGAATCCGGTCATCTGGTCGTGGACGTCTCCGAGACGATGGACGACCTCACCGAAGAGCAGTACCAGGCCGGTCAGCACATCCAGGAATTTGCCGCCACCGTTGATCGGATCGATGCGCTCACCCATGACATCCGCTGGCTCGGACTTCGGCTCAACGAGCCTGAAACGATGCCCTTTGTCGCTGGGCAATACGTCGAGGTCGGCGTCCCCGGAATGCCAGACCAATGGCGCTCCTTCTCGATGGCCAACTCGCCCACTGAGAGCGACCGTGTGGACCTCATTGTCAAGGTGCTGCCCGGTGGCTGTTTCTCCTCGGTACTGGACCAGCGGCTCTCACTCGGAGACCAGGTCCAGCTTCGCGGCCCGCTCGGACAGTTCGGCGTCCAGCTGTCCCACCGTCCGATGATCATGATCGCAGGTGGATCCGGCATGGCTCCGATCCTGGGGATCCTGCGGGAGCTCGTGGCCACGGGAAACCGTCGCGAAGTCACGTTCTTCTACGGCGCACGTACCGCGGGCGATCTCTTCCTCGTCGAGGAACTGGGGCAGCTCGCTCGCCAGCATGACTGGTTCACGTTCATCCCCGCTCTGAGTGATGCGGGTGCCGACGGTGCGGCATGGGAGGGCGAGACGGGGCTGATCACCGAGGTGCTTGCGCGACACCTTCCCTCAACGGTTGGTCGCGAGGCCTACCTTTGCGGCCCCCCTCCCATGATCGATGCCGCCGTGGAGGTTCTGGAATCGAGTGGCTGCAAGCCGCGCCATATCCACTTCGATCGGTTCGTGCCCTCCGGCTGAGGGCGCAAGCCGTGTCGTATCCACCCGGCAAACCCCGTGCCGCACAGGTAAGCCAGCGCACGAGAAGCTCCGACATCTCACCCACCGTGGAGGGACCAAGTGACCACAGCATCGTTCACCGCAGCGCCTTTGCGCGCCAAGGCGCCTGCCGCTCCGCAACCTGGCGCCCAAGGGGATCCCGAGTCAGCGGATCCTCGCCCGTCGGCTGATGGACCGCTGGGCCCGGTGCGCGTAATCACTCACGTCCGGGCGTGCGGCCCGGGCCGCACTGAACTCGATGTCTCGTCGTACGACGGGCGGCACGTGCGGTTCACGAAAGTCCTCATTCCGGCCGTCCCTCACCCCAAAGTGATGACAGGCGTGATCCCGGATCGATGTCGACCGCTCGCCGTCCGGTTCGAGTTCCACGACGATCAGTCAATTTGCACGTGTGTGGCCACGACCCCAACGGGACCGAAAAGGCTGGATGTCTCCAATTCCGCCGGCCTCGCCCTGGTCGCGAGTGGGGTCCACGGGATTGTCACGTTGGCGCCGGCGAAGGGTGAGCTGGCCGTGGCCGAGGAGGGTGACGTGCCGTGGCTAAGCGCGTGATGCCGAAGTCAAAGTGCTGCACCTCCAAGCCCAAGTGCAGGCGCTGCCCAATTCGCATGCTGAAAGAAGGCACCTTGCCGCCCGGATTCACGGTGAAGCGCCGACGTCTCGTCAAAGCGAAGGCGTTGACATGACCGGCTTGTCCATGCCCAACCCCGCCGAACGGCTCAACTCGAGCGCGCCGTCTCTCGATGCGACTCGCCTGGAAGACCCTCCTGCTGTGGGCTAACTGGCCAACAGCTCGAACAAAGGAAATACATCATGCTCCAACGCATCAGGGGCGCGCTGCCCCTCAGCCTGGCCATTGCCCTGCTCGCGTTCGCTTGGGTGGAGGTCTCGCTGAACTTCACTTTTCACTGGGTGACGAGTGGAGATCTGGGTGTCGGCCTCGAACTGCCGAGCAACCTGCAGTTGATCACTCCGGCGGCGTTCATTGCGTGGGCAGTGTTCTTCGCGGCCGGAGCGGACTCTGCCGCCTTGGCCAAGACGGTTGTCAGTTCGATTGTCGGCGCCACCGCGGCACTCCTCCTGATGCTGATTTCACCCAAATTGGCAGAACTACCTGACTTCTGGAGCATCGCGCTCGTGATCGGCGTCCTGGTGTTCGCTGCGGTCATGCTGACGGTGACGGGCGATGGGTATTACGTTCCCGGCGTGTTTGTCGCGTTTGCCGCGGTGGTCTTCTGGTGGTTCGCGACTGGCCTCGACGGCTGGGCCGTCAACGGCGGCGGGGTGGGCAACTCAATTGCTGCTTTGGGAAAGCCGGAAACGGCGGGCACGGGAGCCTTCGGTGGCGTGTTCTCCACTCCAGTCGAATGGGTGTACATCTCGTCGCTCGTGTCGCTCGTGTGCGGAAGCCTGCTCGGCGTTGCGTCGGTCAGGCTGGCTGGAGCTCTTGGGTTCCTGGCCGGAAAGCCGGCAGCAGAGACGGTCGACGCCTGAAGAGATCGGCAGGGATTGTCCCTCGCTCCGCACTCTTCCGGGACGGGGGACAAGCCCCGGCGTCAACCAGATCGAGCGAACTCGTTTCGCCTCACTCGATGACATCAGGACACATATGCGGTCTCAGAAAGGTCTGATCTCCGGCTGGCTGACGTGTCTCCAAACGACCCAACGGACTGACGGGCGCCTAGGCGAACAGGAGTTCTCGACACTTGAGCCGGACTACGTGCTTAGTGCCTTGCGCGCGCGTTTCGAGGCGGCGATCGGGTTCGCCGAGCTGTGTCGAAGACTCGTTCCTGATCTGAACGATGCGACCCGAGAGCTAGTCCGCCGTGATTGCGAGTTGTTTGATCTCGCCTCCTTCCACGTGCTTGCGCATTCTGTAGGCGGTGTCCACCCTCTGCAGCCCCTGCGAAGAGCCAACGAAGATCGGGGGCGATGACATGCTCGGGCTCTTCCTTCGCGGGTTCGCGACGGCTGCGCGAGTGATCGAAATTCCACTGCCCGGATCGGCCAAGCGGTGCCCCGTGTGCGGTATGCGAGTTCGCGACGTTGTGATGCATTACCAAGGGCGACACGCAGGCAGCCATGACATCACGCTACCCCCTCAGCAGCCAGTCTCCTGATCAGCGCCCAGTCCTCCAAATGACACCAAAAGTGATGACTCTCCAATCGCTGAGTGCCTCTACTTTTACCGCCCAAACAGTTCAGTTTTCGAGTGCCGTCGAAATTCTCGTGCGCTTTTCGTCCTCGGGGGACGGTGAGCAGGGGTGAGGCTCGACCTAACCTCAGGAGTGAACGGCGCCAGAAGGAGGGTGGGAACAATGCCAGAAAGCACCCGGGATGGCCGCCCAAAGGCACTCGCCAGATGGCTGGTCACCTCACGACAGGGCCCTTGGTCGCGCAACCATGTTCACGAGGCGACCTGGGCTCCCGTTGGGACGCATCATACTCGCCAAACCGGCTGTCGACAGATGGCGTGGGGCGAGCCAGCACACGAGCGGGAACTCTTCTGGGAGATCCCGTTCTACCCGTCTGCTGCCTTGAGCTGTCACGCCTCTAGTCGGTCAGTCGCCGCTACGGCCTTCCGACCATGACCTGGTGGCTCCGGCTACAGGTCCGGATGAACGAAGCGCATGAAGCGCTCAGCGAATGCTGGAGGAACGGAACCCAAGGCGTCACACCGCCCTGGTGACGTGCCCAGCTCGACGACTCGCTGACAACCCCACGTGCTTCCCAAGCCACTGGCCGCGGAACAGAGAGGGACCGGTATGACGACCTTTCCGCTGACACTCACTCATTGGGGCGCATACCGGATGCGGCACGTCCCCGGTGGGGCCACCGAGGCATTGCCATTCGAGAATGACCCAGATCCGTCGTCACTGGGGAGGTCTATGGCTGGGGCGTGGAATTCCCAAGCCAGGATCCTTCGGCCAGCGGTACGCCAGGGCTACCTGAAGTACGGACCCGGCGCTGGGGTACGCGGCAAGGAACCTTTCGTCGAGGTGCCTTGGGAGCTCGCGGTGGAACTTGTGTCGGGCGAGCTCACGCGTGTGACCAAGGCATTCGGCAGCGAGGCGATCTTTGGTGGTTCGTACGGCTGGAGCAGTGCTGGCCGCTTCCACCACGCACAGGGCCAACTGCACAGATTCCTGAACTGTGCTGGCGGGTACACCAGCTCGGTCAACACGTACTCGGTTGCGGCAGGTGAAGTGATCCTCCCGCACGTGCTCGGGCTCGACCCTCAGGACATGATGTACAACGGGATGCAACCGAGTTGGAAGGACATGGCGGAGAACGCAGAGCTCGTGGTCGCGTTCGGTGGCATGTCGATGAAGAACCGACAAGTGGGCGCGGGCGGTCCGGTACGGCACCTGGCGTCGAGCGCGGTCAAGTCGATCTCGGATGCGGGCGTTCGCTTCGTCAATGTCAGTTTCACACGCGACGACGCACCGCCGCTCGACAAGATGACCCACTTCGCTGTGCGCCCGTGCACCGACGTGCCGCTGATGCTCGCGCTCGCTCACACGATCATCGTGGAAGGACTGTTCGACGAGCAGTTCGTCGCCCGTTGCACGGTTGGGTTTGACGAGTTCTTGCCCTACCTGATGGGCGTTTCCGATGGCATCCCCAAGGACGCGGCGTGGGCCAGTGGTGTGTGCGGATGTAGTGCTGGGTCGATCCGCGCACTTGCCCGCGACATGGCGCGATCGCGGACACTCATCACGGCCGCCATGTCCTTGCAGAGACAAGAGCACGGGGAACAGACCTGGTGGATGGCCGTCGTCCTTGCGGCCCTGTTAGGGCAGATTGGTCTTCCCGGACGTGGGATCGGCTTCGGATACGCGAGCCTGAGCCCCGTGGGAAACGACGAAACGCCAACGGCATGGCCCCACTTGCCTCAGGGACTCAACGCGGTGAAGACCTTCATTCCCGTAGCCCGGATGGCTGACATGTTGTTGAACCCCGGCGGCCATCACCAGTACAACGGTCGGGAACTCACGTTTCCCGACATCAGACTTGTCTGGTGGGCAGGCGGCAACCCGTTCCACCACCACCAGGATCTCAACCGGCTCATCAAGGCGTGGCAGAAACCCGAGACTGTGATCGCCCACGAAGTCTTCTGGAACGCCCACGCACGCCATGCCGACATCGTGTTGCCCGCGACGACCGCTCTGGAACGCAATGACCTTGGCTGCGCACACCTCGACCCCCACCTGATCGCAATGAAGCAAATGTCAGAGCCACTGGGCGAGGCCCAGTCGGACTACGCGATCCTGACCCAGATCGCGCGTGCGGTCGGGATCGCCGACGAGTACACCGAGGGTCGCAACGAGGCCGAGTGGCTCCGTTACCTGTATAAGCAACTCGAGCACAGCCCTGCCCTCGGTGGAAAGACCATTCCGTCCTTCGACGAGTTCTGGGATCAGGGGTGGCTCGAGGTTCCATTCGACCGCGCCGGGCAACGTGAACGACTCGGCGAGGCGCTACGCCGTGATCCGGATGCCAACCCCCTCGACACACCCTCGGGACGCATCGAGATCTTCTCCTCGACCATCGACGGGTTCGGCTACGCCGACTGCCCAGGCCACCCCATGTGGCTGGAGCCTCTGGAATGGCCAGGAGCGGACATCGCGGCCCGCTTCCCCCTCTATCTGAGCTCCAACCAGCCGGCGCATCGACTACACAGCCAGTACGACCAGGGCGTTGTGAGCGTCGACGCAAAAGTAGAAGGGCGCGAGCGGATCAGGTTGAGTATTCAAGACGCGGCAGAACGATCCATTGAGAACGGAATGATCGTGCGAGTCTTCAATGATCGCGGCGCCTGTCTCGCCGCAGCATGGGTAGACGAGGGTCTCGAGGCGGGAGTGGTTCAGCTCCCCACCGGGGCTTGGTACTTCCCTTCGGTCTCCGACACCGGGCCAATCGAGAGTCACGGCAACCCAAATGTTCTGACAGCCGATCGGCCGACGTCACGCCTAGCCGCAGGACCGTCCATCAATGCCCTCGTGCAGGTTGAAGCCTGGACTTACCCCCTGCCCGACCTCGCGCCCTTTGAAGCGCCGCAGTTCGTCGTCCCACGAACATTCCCCGCGAACGCGTGGGCTCGTCGCACAGGCCTCGCGCCTCTGTCCGTAATCCCTTCAAGCCGTCAGCCGTAGCGGCCCAGTCCGGCGCTTTGAAGACCTCTGGACAAGGAGCCCGCCCGTTTGAGCGCCATGACGCTGCCCCACAGTGGGCCGCAATGTGGCAGGTCTGCACGCGGGTACCTCGCGTTGAGTGTCCGACAGCCCTCTCGTTGTAGGTCTCAACCTGTGCCCAGGCCTACCGGCGGCGGCTGCGGTGCACTGGGTTCGAAGAGCCGAGCTCATGTCCAGTACCCGCGTCGCGCCGGCGCTTCGGGGCGTCACGGTCGGTGGATTCGGCGTCGTGTTCGCCGAATCCAACCTGCCGAACCAGCCGGTAGCGCAGTTCGCGGGCGGGGGCGTCGCCCAGGGGTGCTGCTGCGACCAGGGCGCGGGTAGCGGCGCTGACGTCGTGGCCTTGCTCGTGGGCCTGTTGCAGCATCGCGGCGGTGGCGGGCCAGTCGTCCTGCTCCGCCAGGCGCGGGTCGACCTCGCGGGCCAGCGGGGCCCAGCGTTCCGCCGGCGACTTCGCGGCCGCGGCCTCAAGGCGGGCGCGGACCTCGCTGCTGCTGTTCAGCTCGGCCCGGGCGGCCCTGCGGGGGTCGGCGTCCCACGCCTTGATGGCGTCGCGCAGGTCCCGCCGCGACTGCAGTTGGGAGAGCTTCAGTCGGGCGCGCACCAGGTTGGTGCCCGGCGCCCAGGCGCGGCTGGGCCGGGCGGCAAGGACTCGCATCGCGGCCACGCGGGCCTGCTCGGGCGCGAGGTTGTCGAGCCGCTCGGAGAGCAGTTGGTCACCCAGCGTCTGGCCGCTGGCCAGCGATGCAGTGAGGGCCGCGGGGCCGCGTTGGGCGAGCAGGTCGGCCGGGTCCAGGCCCTCGGGGAAGCGGGCGTAGCCGGGGTCGAGACCGTGCGGGGTGAGCATCCAGAAGTCGCGTTCGGCCGCGACCTCGCCGGCGAGGTCGGCGTCGGTGGCCACGATCGGGTCTCGGCCGATTCCGCCGAGCTGGGAGGCTTGCTCGTCGGTCAGTGACGTGCCGAGCGGGGCCACGCCGACGTAGCGAGCGGCGCTGGCCAGCGTGACCGCGATCGCGTCCATGGGGCCCTCGACGATGACCGGGACGGCGCCTTCGGCGAGGAGCTCGTCGACGACGCCGTACAGCTGGGCGCCCTTGTGGAACAGCGGGGTGTCGGCGGTGTTCAGGTACTTCGGGCCGCCCCGGCCGTTCGCTTGGTCGGCGTCGGTGAGTTCAGGTCGGCGTCGGCCGACGAACCCGAGCACCTCACCGTTGTGGACCACCGGGAACATCACTCGGTCCCGGAACCGGTCGATCAGTCGGCCGGTGCTGGCGGTGGTGGCGACCCCGGTGGCCAACATCTCGGCGCCGCTGACGCCGCGGTGGCGCAGGTGGTCGACCAGGTTGGTCCACCCGGCCGGCGCCTGTCCGGGACGGAAGTGCTCGTGCCCGGCGAGGTCGATCCCGAACCGTCCGGTGAGGTAGTCGCGACCCCATGAGTCGGTGAACCGGGACTCGAAGAAGGTCTGCGTGATCTCGTTGATCTCGATCATGCGTTCGCGCGTGACGGGGAAGGAGTACCACTCATCGGCCCGCTGGTACATGAGGCGGATATCGGCGGCGGTCGGCTCGAGCGGGGTGCCGCCGAGGTCGCGGATGTACGCGGCCAGCGTCAGGTCGCCCTCGACGAACTGCTGCTCGTCGACGTTGTCGGCCGCCGCCGGGGCGACGTCGACCTGGTCGATCGCCTCGTCCGGCTCGGGGTGGTCGACCAGGTGGTCGCCGTCGGCCTCGAGGTCGTGCGGGAGCGGCCATTCGGTGTCGTCGGGGTGGTCGACCAACGTGGCCGGGTCGGGCTCGACGCCGTCCCACATGTCCACCGGCGGCTCGTCGAAGTGGTCGTCGTGCTCGTGCTCGTCGGGGATCGGTTCGAGCGCGATCGAGGTTCGCCACACCAGCGCCTGGCACTCGTCGATGTCGTCGGAGGGCAGGGCGGACCCGGCCGACAGCAGGGCTTCGAGCTGCCAGCCGCGCTGCAGTCCGTGGTCGATGTTGGAGACCAGCGCGGGCCACCAGGCGCTCGCCTGAATGCGGGCGGACCGCTCATCGCTGAGCAGTTCGGGCAACTGCGCTGCCCAGCTGGTGGTGACCCCCTCGCCGTGAGAGCCGTCCCCGACCTGGGCGGCCACGGCGGGCGAGAGGTGGCGTGCCATGCGCCACCACAGCGCCGCCGCGGCGTGCTCATCAGGAAGAGGGCCGGCCCCAGTGTCAGCCGCCGTGGCGGTGCGGAGCAGTTGGTGGGCCTCAACGCCGGCGCGCGACATGGCCGCGAGCCGTTCGGCAAGGAGCGGGGTGAACTCGTCGCCGCGGACCTGCGGGGCCAGCGAGTAGAGCAGTTGGCGCCATTCCGTGAGCGCCGGGGTGTGGTCGCCGGTGATGCGCCGGTTGAGCCGTCGCTGGTAGGTGGAGGAGGCTTTCTGTAGCTGCGGCGCGCCGGTCGGGCGACGGTCGTCGAGGGGGACCTGCATGGCCGCTCGCCAGACCTCGACGTCGGCCACCGTGTCGGTGTCGGGTCGGATCCCGTTCTGCGCCCAGGTCGGCAGCGACGTCTGTGCCGCGGCCCGGCCGCGGACCTCGTCGGCGAGCTGGTCGACCAGGTGCGCGCGCTGGTCGAGGTAGGCACCCCAGTGCGGGTCGTCGGCCAGTCGCTCCGGTACGCCGGGAATCCAGGGCAGTGGGCCGGTGCCGACGTTGCGCATGCCGGAGGCGTCTAGCCGCCAGTCGAGCACCGCGGCGCGGTCCTCGGCCGAGACCAGTTCTCGGTCGCTCGCGGCCGCGCGCATCGCCTCCACGGGGTTCTCACCCGCGGCGCCAAGCAGCAGCAGATGGGCGCGCAGCGTGGGCCAGGCAGCCTCATCGGCCAGGCCGGGAAGTAGCTGGTCGACGGTGCTGTCCAGGGCCTCCACCACGTTAGAGCCGTCGGGTCCGGCGGTGTTTCGGAGGTGGTTCTCGGCGGCGACGTAGAGGCTGTCGAGGTAGCGCTGGGCTGCCTCACCGAGCTGGGTGGCGGGGTCGGCCTGCTCGCGCATGAGGCTGGTCGCGGACCGCTGGGCGTCGTCGCGGGCCAGCATCGACTCGAGGATGTCGGTGGGGGTGAGCGGGCGGACCAGGGTCGGGTGGATCACCGAGTGTGGGTCGCCGTCCCCGACGACCTGCAGGTAGATGTGGTTGCCGCTCTTGCCTCGGGTGAGCATCGTGTAGAGCTGCTGGCGCGACTCGTTGCCGGTGGCCAGGCCGTGCATGGTGTCGGTGGTGACGCCCTGGGCGGTGTGCACGGTGCAGGCGTAGCCGAGTTCGGTGGAGGTCTCGACGTACTCGCGGGGGAGGCGGACGGTGCGGCCGTGTTGGGTGTGCTGCACGGTCAGGTCGCCGCCCTCGTGGAGGCCGAGGACGGTCCACCGGTCGCCGTTCTTGACCCAGTCGGTGGCCGAGGTGCGCAGCTTGCGGTCGTTGGTGCGGGTGATGATCAGCTCGCCGATGCTGGCCTCGTTGCCGTCGGCCAGGCGCCGGGCCGGGCCGACGCTGGCGGGGTCGGCCCCCTCGAGTCGGTGGGCGCGGGCCTGCTGGTTGAGCTCGCTGACCAGCTCGCGGGTCGGGGCGAGCATGATCGCGTCCAGGCCCGCGGCACGGTCGGCCTGCCAGGCCGCGAACACGTCCTCGGTCATGGTGGCCAGGTCGCCCACGTGCACCCGGTCGCGGTCGAGGTAGAAGCCCAGGGCCTCGCCCTTGCCCTCGCGCAGCGCCAGCGAGGCGGCGCCTTCGGCCGGGTCGGTGAACCGGACGAGCTCGGTCAGCTGCAGCGCGCCGTGGGTGGCGCGGATGTCGCGCAGCACGCCGCCGGCGCCGATCGCGGCGAGCTGCTGGTCGTCGCCGACCAGGCGGACGCTGCCGCCGCGCTCGAGGACGTGTTGCACGGCGATGTCGAGGGAGAGCGTGTCGGCCATGCCGGCCTCGTCGATCACCACGAGCGTCTGGGGGCCGATGCCGGCGACCCAGTCAGGCACCTCGGCGCCGGTGACCTGGGACTGCTCGAGCGAGTGGGTGAGTTTGGCGAGGGTGTCGGTCTGGGTGTCGATCTGGGAGCCCATCGAGACCCTCAGTGCGTCCGCGGCCGCGGCTGAGGGGGCGAGGCCGATCACGCTGCCGCCGCCGTCGGTCCAGGCCTGGGCGAGCGCCCGCATCGCGGTGGTCTTGCCCGAGCCGGCGGGCGCGATCGCCAGCTGCAGGCGGGCGCCGGAGGTGGCCATCTCCTTGACCAAGGTGGCTTGGCCGGCGTTGAGGGTGACCCCGTTGGCTTCGGACTCCAGGAGCGCCAGGGCGACGTTCTGCTCGTCGACCGCGTAGCCGTCGCGGCGGCCGGCGGCCTCCACGAGGCGCTCTTCGGCGGCCAGGACCTTGCTCGAGGTGAACAGGTGGACGCCGCCGACGGTGTAGACCGAGGCGCCGTCCAGCTTGCGCAGCTCGGGCGGTTCGGAGATCTCGTCGAAGGGGCGAGTGATGCTGACCGAGCGGCCGTCGAGGACCTCGCTGACCAGTAAGCCGACGACGGTGCTGACCTGGTCGGTGGGCACGTTGGCGGCCCGCACCTGGCGTTGGGCCTCGGCATAGACGTGCCAGTACTGCCAGGTGGCGCGGCCGCCTTCCATCGTCGTCACGATCCGGTCGCCGGTCTTGGCGAACCACGCCGCGTCGGCGACCGGGGCGGTTCCGGCGGCGGTCGGGTTGAGTGTGCCGTGGAGCATCTGCTGGAGGCCTCGCGGTGAGCCGAGGACCTCGACCGCCTCGCGGTCCCAGGCCTCCCGCTGGTCGTTGAGCGAGCGGGGCTCGTGCTTGGCCTCGCGGGTCTCCAGGGTGGCCCGCTGGGCCAGCTGCAGCGTCTCGATCGGTGTCGGCGGGCGGCCGTGGGTCGCCTGGAACTGGGCGGCCAGCTCCTTGCGGCGGGCTTCGACGCTGACGCGGCGCTTGGAGAAGCGGTGGTTGAGGTCGGGGTCGACGCCGACGATCTCGCGCACCGGCCGCTTCCGGGCGTCGGGATTCGGCCGTTCCGCGAACCGTACCCCCAGCGCGTCGCCCAGGTGCCGCTCGAGCGCGGTGTTGTAGGTCTCCGAGGCAGAGACCTTGGCCTTGTAGAGCAGCCGGCCGTCGATCGCCAGCCACTTTCCGTCGAGGGTCTGGACCTTGTTCGCGACCGCGACGTGGGTGTGCAGATCCGGGTCGCCGGCGCGGGAGTCGCGGTGGGTGAACGCCGTGGCCAGCAGGCCGCGGACGTTGACCTGGCGGATCCCGTTTGTGCCCTGGCGGGTGAACAGCGCCTTGGTCTCGATGAAGTTCAGCGCGTCCTTGATCGCCGACTGGTGAGCGCCCTCGATGACCGCGGCGGTCTTGGGGTCGGCCAGTGCCCAAAGCGTGGAGACGCTCTTCACCGGCGAGAAGGTGAGGTCGTAGCCGGCCACGGCGTTGGTCTTGGGCCGGGAGTGCTTGGCGATCGTGGCGGCGAGCTCGCGCGCGTCGGCAGGCTCGCGGCCGTGCTCGGCCCGGAAGAAATCACGCCCGATCTCGGTGCGGATCCGTGCCCGCTCCTCGGCTGGGACCGGCCAGTCGCCCGGCAGCCCAGCGGCCTCGTTGACGGCCGCGAGGCGTTTGGCGACCTCCACCCGGAAGGCGCTGACGTCGTTCTCGTAGACCTTGAACGGGGTGCCGAGACGCGCTGCAGCCTTGTAGTCGGCCGCGGTCGGGCTCCCGACGCCGGCGCGCCCGACCCGCAGATCCAGCTCCTTGGTGCGTGCGGTGGCCAGCGGGTGGTGCCCGGCGCCGAACAGGTTCTGCATGTGATCGGCGGTGACGACGTCGCCGGCGTCCAGGCCCTCGATGCCCTCCATGCCGGATCCGACCCACACGCCGGGGGTCTCGCCCTTCTCGGTGTAGTAGCTCGCGAGCCCGGTGTGACCCTTGTCAGTGGCGTCCATCGCTGCGACCTGGCGGGTCAGGTAGTCGTACCCCGATCCGGCCGTCAGCTTGTGGAGGCTCATCGTCACGGGCACCTACGTCCGATCGGGGCCTCGGAACGATCAATTTCGCCGGAAACTTCGTCTGTTCTTTCTATTCGGCATACCGGGAATGCACTAGGTGTGTGGAGGTTGGGGTGCGACTGAGTTCGAGGGGGGACGCTGCGCTCGGGAGGGGCTCAGCGGTGTCGGTCTGAGGGCGTTGGACGGTGAGAACTCTGGGGTGGCTGGAATGTTTTTCGGCGGTAGTGATCGCTCGGGGACCGGGACTTGTCGTAGGTGACCGTCAGAGTCCTATCGACACGAGTGAGGGATGAGCAGATGAGCCAGCAGACGATGCGTCAGAAGGCCCGACGTGACGCGCGAACCGTGACGTCGAAGCGACGCGCTGCACTCTTGGAACGGGCCAAGCGGCTGGAAGACCTGGCTGTGCAGGTGATGACTGCGATCGGTGAGCGGGACGCTGCGGTGGCAGCAGCCGAGCAGCGGGCCGGGAACGCTCTGCGCGAGATGACGACGGTCGAGGGCGTGACCCTGCGCGAAGCCGTCGAGTGGTGCGGCGACCAGATCGGCGTACGAGAGGCGACGCGGCTGCGTCGGCTGGCCGAGGTGACCGACGAGGTGGCCAGCACGCCCGACTTCCGGCCCGCGGCGGCCAAGGCCTTTGCCGAGATGGAGGGGGACGAGGCGTCGGACGCTGACGGGAGTGGGGGAGCGGGTGCCGGTACGGCGGTTGGATGACGCCGGCCTTGCGGCAGTCGCGGTCGGGATCGCGGACCCGAGGGTGCTCGCGCGCTACCGGGCCAAGGTGGCCACGGTGCCGGGCAGTGAGTGCCTGTGGTGGACCGGCGCGGTTGCGGGCAGGTCCGAGCGCGAGCGCACGGACGGCGGCGGCCACGGCCGGTTCTGGTACGCGCCGGGGCGCGTGATCATCGCGCACCGGTTCGCGTTCGCGGTGATGAACGGTGTGGACGCGCTCACGCAGGCGCGGCTGCTTGGGCACCGATGTCACAACCCGCTGTGCCAGCGGATCGCACCGGAACACGTCGTGGTCTCGAGCGCGGCGCAGAACCGGCACGAGTGGGCGGCGCAGCGGCGGCTGCCCTACAGCCCGCTGGCCGACCCGCGCGGGCCGCGTCGGCGGGCTCGGGAACTGCGCGACCTCGCTCGTGAGGACCCGCAGCTAGTGGCCGACGACCTCGCGCGGCTCCAAGAGCTGCTGGGCGAGCAACTGACGCTGTGGTGAGCGACGCGCCGTCACCACAGCGCCGCCTGGACTCTGGCGCCAGCCGGTAGCGGTCAGGCGGGGTCGGTGACCTTGTCGCTCTCGGCCTGCGGCTCGGCGTCGTCGGCCTCCTCGACGCGCTCGGTCATCGGCTCCTCGTCGAGCAGCAGTCGCTCCACGTCGCTGGGCTTGTAGCCCCATTCCATGAGCGCGCCGAGCATGCGGGCGTCCCACGCGCTGGGGTTGCGCCACGTGTGCTTGCCGGTGGAGTCCTCCCACGCGGCGAGGACGGCGGTGAGGGTGGTCATGGTCGCGGCCTTTGGCGTGATGGCCTTGGTCGCGATCTTGCGGCACTCCTCGTACCCCGCGCCGTAGTAGCCGGTCGGGGTGTCGATGCCCAGCAGAGAGAAGAGCATCGGGTGCCGGTGCTCCATGGCCTTGCTGAGCGTGTGGTGGCCCGTGACGACGGCCTCGCAGATCAGGGACTCCGCGCCGTTCGGCGCGCTCTTCCGCGTCACGAACCCGGCCAGCCACTCCCGGCGCACGGTCTCGGCGCTGGCCCAGGCCTTGTTGTTGGCGATCACGCGGCGGCGCTCCTCACGGCGGGCCTCGGCCTCGGCCTCGGTCTCGGCGGCGGCGTCGGCCTCCGCGTCGTGAGCCTCCGTGTTGTCGCCCTGGCCCTCGCCGGTGCGCCCGACCCGGCTCCGGTGGATCAGTCCGCTGGCTTCGATGTCGGTGACCACCCACATCTGCCGGTAGACCTTCACCGGGTCGGCGTACTCGTCCTCGTCGTCGGCGTCGTCATCGGCCTCGGTGGCTTCCGGCTCGGGGCACTCCCAGTCCTCGGTGATGATCACCGCGACGCCGGACAGGCTCGGCCACTCCTCGACGGGCACCGGCTCGCCCTCGGGGGTGCGCATGTCCTCCAGCAGCAGCGACCCATCCGCCTCGTCGGCCTCCTGCGCAGTCAGGACCGGCAGGCCCCCGGCCCGCAGCCGCTCGACCTCGGCGGCGTACGCCTCCCGCTCGGCGGCTTCATCGCGCAGCTTCTGGGCGACGTGCTCGACCGAGTCGCCCCAGCGGGTGGTCCGGGCGCGCTCCAGGCGCTCGGCGGCGTCGGGCTCGTGCTCGAACTCCGCGAAGATCGCCGCCTCATCCAGCGTCAGGTCGCCGGACTCCAGGCGGTTGCGGGTCTGGTCGGCCTTGGTGACCGCGATGGCGGCGTTTACGGTCGGTCGGTCGATGGAGGTCCGCTTGGCGATCTGCGCGGCGCTCACGCCGAGCAGGGCCAACTGCTCGACGCCCGCGACGATCTCGGTTTCGCGCATCCCGGCGCGGTGGATGTTCTCGACCATCTGGTCCCCGATGCGGTCGGCGTCGTCGGGCTTGGGGACGACTCGGGCCGGGATCAGCCCGGTGGGGGTGCCGACTTCGGCAGCAGTGACGGTGCGCCGCTGGCCGCGCAGCAGGACGTACTGGCCGTCCTCGTTGCGGTAGACCGTCACGGCCTCCAGCACGCCGCGCTCCTTGATCGACTTGCGGAACTCCTTGTGGTCGGGGCGCAGGTCGGTGCGGACGTTGCTGCCGATGATGATGTCGGCGGGATCGAGGTGCAGGAAATCCTCGGCCCCGGTGGCCGTGTCGGTGGGGGTCTGGATGGTGTCGGTCATGCGAGTGTCCTCCGCGAGTAGAATAGAAAGAACTGACAGGGCTAAGCCTCTCAGCGGGGGCCGACGCCTACACGCCTGCGGGCCGGACCTGTGGAAAGGTCGGCACGGCTTCCGAAGGTGGGGATAACTCGCCCGCGAGGGCGCGGCGTCGGCTGCTCCCTTAGTAGCTGCTGGAGACCGGAAGGAACGCGGACGGTGGGAACAACTGGACAGGGCCCACGCCGGGAGTGCAACGGCGTTGGTGTTAGCCGCAGCTGGACGCCGGCGGACGAGGGCAGGGGAGTGTGACCAGGTGACGAGCCAGACCACGATTCCGGTCGGGATCTACTGGAAGCCCGGCGTGTGGGATCTCGCCCGCTCCGCCTACGTCGCCGACCTGGACACCGACCCGGAGTCCCCAGGCGCCTTCGTCGGCTGGCTCGCCCTGGCGCTCGAGGTGCACGCCCGGCGTTCCCCGCAGCAGCGGGCCGACCTCGCGGCAGCCGCCGAGCGACACCCGGCCCAGGTGAGCACCCGGAAGAGCTTCAACAAGAAGCACGACCTGCCCGCGTCCACGATCGAAGCCGTCGAGGACGCGATCGTCGACGACCGCCAGGAGCTCGGCCGCGTCCTCGCTCGATCGGCGTTCGCCCAGGAGGCCGTGATCGCGGCTTCCGAGAAAGCCCGCCGGCGTCTGGGTCGAGAGCTGCCGCCGCCCCCGCAGAAGCTCAGCAACCGACCACCCCGGCGCCGGCCAGCGCGCCAGGGCTAAAGCACGGCCGGCGCCGCTCGTCGAGCACCTCAGCGCCGCCAAGAGTCTGCCGAAAGCGGTCCTTTGTGTCGGAGGACGCGGCTACGCTCGGGCTCGCGCCCCGATCCGGTACCCGAGAGCCGGATCGGGGCCTTCTGCTGCCCGGGTCGACGAGGCCGCCGTATCACTGGTCGCCCCACGCCTGCCGGCGAACCTAGGTGACTGCGGGACGACCCGCGCCCGGATTTGGGGCGGGGTGATCGCTGCCGGGGGTCGATCCGACCTAGGTGACTGCGGGACCGGATTCGCGGCTTCCGCAGTCACCTAGGAGGAACCGCATGTCAACCACCGTCACCTTCGCGGGGAACCTCGCCGAGGATCCCGAGCTGCTCTACACCCACGACCAGGAGACCGACGAGAAGCGCACCAAGAATGTCGTCGTCGACAACCGCTTCGGCGAGGTCGGTGTCTCGCTCAAGTACCGCTCCGCCCGGATCGAGCGGACCGATCGCGCCGCGGCGCAGGCCAGTTGAGTAGGGAGCCGGCCCGATGGATCTCGTCGTACATTCCCCAGACGAGCTGCTCGCAGCGATGCCCCACCTCCTCGGCTTCAAGCTTTTCTGGACTAGCGACTCTGGAGCACGCTGCGAGCGAGCGCTTCGCGCCCTCGGAGTCAGGTCGGCGTCGTCCTGCGTTCCGGTCACGTCGCCATGAGTCGCGGCGCGCGGAGCACCAGCCGCATCAAGCACGCTGGTCGCCGACGCGTCACAGAGGCGATCTACATCGTCGTCGCCAGATGGTACTGACCGTGCCGTGACACCGTATGGAAGAGAACACTTGGCGCCTCGATCCGTTGTCGAGGCGCCAAGCCAGGGGGTGTGCCGATTCACGTCAAGCTGTGGCCTGTCAGGAGAACCCTCCGACCCAGGAGCCGCAGCCGACGATCACGCCGCCGCTACGACGGCATGCCCGGATCTCGATCGCAGCGTCTTCAGTGATGCCGGAAAAGGTCTGCGAGTTGCTGGTTCCGGATCCCCCGGATGCGATCACGGTCTCGATCGTGCCGTTGGGTCGACGCAGCTGGGCAACGGCCGCGTCTCCGTCCGCGGCAGTGTCGGTAGCGGTGAGCCGGTCTGGGACATCGGTCCAATTGGCTCGGGCGCCGGTGGTCGTGGCCTGGAAGTCGTTGGCCCATGCCGGGTTGGCACTGAGGGCGAGGAACATGCTCACTCCGAGCACGACTGCTGCGCGAACTGCTTTCATGGTTGGTCCCTCCCGAGCGGGTGATGTGGCCGCGTTCCCGATGATCGCGGCTGTGATCAGCATCACATTTGGCCCGTGGCTTGCCAATGCCGTCCGCCGAGCCTTCGCCGAAAAGCCACGGAAAGTTCGGCATCGATGCCAACGGATCCGCCACTGGCTACGTCTTAGGTTGTAGGAGCTTTCCGCGAGGCGGGCCGACGGCGGGACCACTCGAAAGGGGATCTGATGACAGAGGAACTCCCGTACCAGGAGTCGATCGATCCGGATCGGTTGCACGCCCTGCTTGAGGAAGAGATCGGTCAGCCACCTCCATGGCGGCCGGGCATGCTTGAGCAGATCGTCAGGGAAGGGCGCGCCTGGCGCCGGTTCCAGTTTGCGATCGACCTGCTCGTGGGTCTTTCGGTCGTGCTGGTCGTCGCCGGCGCCGGCGTCTGGCTTTGGTGGGGCTAACTGCTTCTTCTACGGCCAGGCTCGGGCCCGGGGGTCAGGCTTGCGGCGCGTTCGTCGGGGGTATGGCTGGATCTCCCAGGAACACGCTGCCCTTGCGAGGTGGTGCGGTGGCCAAGATCTTGTCTTGGGCGGCGCGCAGGCTGATCGTGAGTTGTTCGACCTCACCGGGCCAACCGCGTTCCTCGGCTTCTGTGATGCGTTGTAGGAGGCTGGCTGCGATGGCTTCGAGTCTGTCGAGCTGGGCGGGGTCGACACGCAGGACGGGGCAGCGGATGCAGGCGTGCTCGTGTTCGCAGCTCGACCCGTAGGGCCGGGCACAGGAGCCGAGCTCGACACGGCGCAGGGCGAAGTGTTCCTCGAACTCGTCCCACTCTTCGGGGGTGGGCTCGCGGTATTCCTCGGCCGGTCGCGCTGATCGGCGGCGATCGACGAAGGTTCGGAAGGTGCGGATTAGGTCGTCTTGGAAGACGGCGGTGTAGGGCTGGGTGCTGTTGAGGTGGCGGTGCCCGAGGATCCGCGAGGCGATGTGCAGCGGCAGTCCGTCTTGGACGGCAGTGGTGGTGAAGACCCGTCGGAAGTCGTGCGGGGTCAGGTGCATGGGGTTGCCTGCGGTGTCGGTCAGGCCCATCCGGTCGGCCACCTCCCGCAGGGTGACTCGGACCATGGTTGGGCTCATCGCCGTCGGACCGGAGCCGTAGTCACGCTGGAACAGGTGCGGCAGTGGTGGCCCGGTGGTGGCTTCGTAGTTGTCGTAGCGCGCGACCAGCGGTACGGCTCCGTTGTAGCGGTTGCGCAGTCTGCTGATGATCTCGGCCAGGACGCGGGCAAGGTCGGGGGTGACCAGGAGCAGTCGTTCCTCGTTCGTCTTCGACGGGACGATCTGCAGCAGCGGGACGAGCTCGCCGGTGGTGGACAGCCGGTGAGACACCAGCGCAAGGTGGGTGAGCTCGAGGAGTTCCTCCAGGCGCACACCGCTGTGTCGCAGCGTCTCCACGACCGCCCACAGCCAGAATGCGTCCTCCTCGGTCCGGCCGACGCTGAAGCGTTCGCCGGTCTCAACGCAGACCACGTCGTAGGCCAGGTCGGGAGGTAGGCCGCGGCCGCCACGGATCCGGGTGCTGATCCGCTGATAGGTGCGACCGTTGAAGTTGAATGAGGCATCGGCAGGTGTCTGCTTGGCCAGGGCCAGCATCGCCTCGGCGTCGCGGCGGTCCTGTTCCAGCCTGGCGAGCATCCGCGGGACCAGCGGCACTCGTTCGCGGATGCGCTGGTGGATGCGGGCTTGATGGGCCAGCTTCCGTTTCTTGTTGCCGGCCACGTCGGCGCGGGTGACTGGTGAGGCCACCACCCATGGTGCGAGCGTGGCGTCATCGAGCGCCCAGTCACGTAGGTCCAGGTAGAGGCAGCGCACGGTGAGCAGCACGTCGAGGAAGTCGGCTCGCGGCCTCCTCGACCCGTCGGGGGCGACGATGACGGCCAGGCGCTCCTTCCAGGCGGTCACCGTCGTCTTGGGCAGGGCCAGGGTGTCGCTCCCGGCGAGTTCGGGGTGGTGGCGCTCCAGGTCGGCCCAGAAGTTGCCGGCCAGCATCCGCGCGAGCGACTTCAAGGTGGTGTAGTCGACGTTGGTCTTCCGTTCGGCCAGGTAGCGCACCAGCAGGTCACGCACGGGCCCGGGAGCGAGCCCGTAGCGGTCGACCAGCTCGGCGGGGGTGCGTTGCCCCACGCGCAGCGCGGCACGCAGGGAGGAGTCCTTGGGCAAGATGCCGACCCCGGCCAGCAGGGTCCAGGTCTGTCCCAGTCCGGCGGCGGGGACTCCGTGCTTCTCCCGGTAGTGGGCCCGCAGCTCGAAGAGGTCCTCGGCGCTGACGTCCTGGAGGTCTTTGCCGGTGTGGAGCATGATCCTGGCCAGTACCGTCCAGACGTCGCGCTGTTGGCGACGGCTGATCTGATGCTGCTCGGCGAACGCCTCGATCCGGGCGATTAGGGCGGGATCTTGCTGCACCAGGACCTGTTGATAGCCCTTGGTCTTCCAGGTCGCGAAGAACTCGTGGCCGGGCAGGACCACCCGCGACACGATCAGGGTGCGCATCCCTGCGACTGCGATCTGGCGCACCGTCTTCGGGTCGCGGTGGTCCTCGCCGTGGCGCTCGGGCAGCCAGCCCAGCGGGTTCGTGTCGGCACCGGCCGCAACCCATCGGTCGCGCCAACCGGCCCCGGGGAAGATGAGCAGCCAGTCGAGCACCCAATCTGCCCCTTCCAGCAGCCGATTGCTCGCGTACTCGGTCACCGGCCAGTCCGGGAGTTTGGCCACCAGCCGCAAGACCTCGTCCTTCACCGCGGTGTCGTGTGGCCCGGCGAAGACCTGGTCCACCAGCTCGGGATGCTCGCGGTAGTACGGCCCGGCGACCTTCAGCTGCTCGCTGGTCAACACGCTCCTCAAGGCAGTACCCCGTCACCGAACAGCACCGCCAGGTCGGCGGCCCGGTAGCCGCGGTCGACAGGCTCCGGGGCTGGCTTCGGCTTGGCCAGACGGGCCAGGTGTTCGGCGACCCGCTCCACGGTGTGGCGCTCGTCCTCGACGAGATAGATCTCCGCGGTCGTTTCCAGGTGGGCATGGCCCAGGATCGTCTGGACGTCGCGCAGCGAGACGTGCTCGTCGGCGGCCATCCGCAACGCGCAGGTGTGGCGCAGGTCGTGCATGCTCCAGTTGGTGCCCAGCTTCGCGTTTGCGCGGCGCAGCACCGCCCGAAGCGCCTCGTAGCTCAACGGGATCCGGGCCAACTTGCCGTCGGCGTCACGTCGTCTGCGCAGCGTCACCCACAGCGGGTCAGCCGGGCCGACGCCACCGATCTCGGCCAGATAGAGCCGCAGCCACACGAACGCGTCGTTGCTGCCCGGCAGCCACTGCTCGGCACGGCTGCCCTTGCGGATCACCCGGACCTGCTGGTTGCCCCAGTCCACGTCGCAGCCGCGCAGGCCGAGGACCTCCGCCGCGCGGGCGCCGTTGCTGATTGCCAACGCCAGCAGCGCACGGTCCCGGTTCGAGCCCATCGCGTCGAACAGATTTGCCCAGGCTTGGTCCGGCAGCGCCCGCGGCTGACGCCGCGGGACCTTCGGGTTGTGCCGGACCCGACCCTCGGGACGGAACCGCTCCATCGGGTTGTGATGCGCGTTCGAACGTCCCTGGCCGCGATGGTCGCGCGCCACCGGGTTCACCACCGGACCCAACCCCTGCTCGCCCCAGAACTCGTAGAACGAGGAGACCACCGCGTTGCTGTGCCGGATCGTACGTGCCGCGTAGTGGTCGTCCAGGTAGCGCTTGCCGGTCACCTGGTTCACCGTCCCGGCTGTCGCTGCTGAGACGGTCCGCTGTGACCGGCGCGGCTTAGGATGCAACTGCAGCCACAATGTCAGGTCACGTACTTCTGCTTGGGTGGCTCGGTCCCACTCCACGCCGACCGCCGCGAGCCAGCGCCACCACCGAAGCAGCCCATAGGCATAGGACCGCACGCTGCCCCGACTATTGCCCCGCGCTGCGAAGTCCCGGAGGAACTCCGCGATCGGGCGAACCGCATCGCCCGCGTCGTCGTAGACCAGCCAGGCAACACCGGAGCCACCGGAGCGAACGCAACCCAAGCGCTCAATCTGCAGTTGTTCGAGATCACGCGACAAGCCAGGACTCCCGTACGACGACCATCATGGGCGCATACATCTATCAGCCGGCCCCCGCTGGTAGTCCGGTCAACATGGCCGGAGGAGTCGATCGTCCTGGTCCCGTTCGGGCCAGGCCTCCCCTTCACCCGCGTCGACCTACCCAAGTCGGCACGGGACCGAGAGGAGGTCTGGGACGCGCTGAGCGGCCCATACAGCAGGCACGCCCGCCCAGGTGCCCGCGTCGGCATCGTCTGCATCACCGAGGACCGTCGCAACGCCGAGCTCGCCAGTCAGCATTTGTCAAACCGGCTGGAGACCGTCGGCATCACCACCCACCTTCGGCTGTGGGCCGACGGGGAGCGCTGGCGCGAGTTCAACAGCGGTGCCACCGGTCTGCAGACCCAGGAGGCCGCCGAGCGGATCGCCACCACGACGGTCCTTACCGGCGCCGTCCAGCCGGCGGCCAGCCGGGCTTCCCTGGCGGCCTCGCTGGTCGGAGGCCGTGAGCCGATCGCCCAGGTCCTCGAGACGGCCCGGGCAGAGGCGGCCTCAAGTACTCCGGGCGCCGAGCGCGACTGGGCTCTGGACCGCCTCGAGCAGTTCCACGCCGACGGCAACCGCTTCTCCGACGTCGACGGCGCCCGGATGCTCGTGGCTCTGGAGACGATCGGCACCCGCGACGCGCTCTGGGAGGACATGAGCACCCAGAACACCCCCTCGCACATCGCGCTGTGGACCGACCTCACCCGCCGCGCACCCGACGAGGTCCGCGCCGCCCCGGCGTCCATGCTCGGCTTCGCCAGCTGGCTGCGCGGAGACGGAGCCCGGGCCTGGTGCGCACTCGACCAGGTGCCCGCCGACCGGCCCTACTCCATGGCCGCCATCGTCGCCTCCGCGCTGCAGAACGGTCTGCACCCCAGGGAGTGGGAGCGCCACCAGGCGCAGCTTCGCGAGATCACCAGCGAACTCGACGAGTCGTTCGTGCCCAAGCCACCCCACCGCCACAGCCAGCGGGACGTCCCGCGCAGCCAGCCCACCACTGACCGGCCGGCTCCCGGCCGCTGAGGAGGACATCTCGATGGACGAGCACGACGACACCACCGCGCCGCAGCCGCATAGCGTCACCGAGCGGCAGCTGCGCCGCCTGGTCGTGCCGGCGCTCGCCGCGTACGACCCCAGTAAGCGCATCGACGTCATCCACGCACCCGACCTCGGGCTGCTGTGGGGAGATCCAGAATGAGCACCGCGCGCAACGACGTCGACGAGGCCGACCGGCTCGCCCGCGTCAAGCTCAGCTGCATCATCGAACCCGGCGACCTACGCGTCACCGGGCTGGTCAGCGAGCTCGGCGCCGGCACGGTCCTGGGCTACCTCGAGGCGGCGGCCGACGTCGACGCCCACTGGGCCTTCACGATCGGCCAAGAGCTCGCCCACCTCGACCACGGTCGAGTCCTCGAGCAGGCAGCAGACCGCGGCATCCGCTTCCTAGCCCCGGGCGACGCCGAATGGCCCGACCGGCTCGGAGCACTTCGCGATGCCGGCGCCCTGCACGAGCGGGGCGGCGAGCCGGTCGGGCTGTGGATCAGGGGAGACGGTGGTCTCCGCCAGGCGACCGCCGCCTCGTTGGCGGTGGTCGGGTCACGAGCCGCTACGAGCTACGGCCTGGAGCAGGCGAGCAATCTCGGCCGAGAACTCGCATCCATGGGAAAGACCATCATCAGCGGCGCGGCGTACGGCATCGACCAGGCCGCCCACCACGGTGCTCTGGCCGCCGGCGGGACCACCATCGCCGTGCTTCCGTGCGGGGCTGACCGCGCCTACCCGGCCGCGCACGCCCAACTCCTCGACACCATCGCGCAACGCGGCTTGGTCGTCTCCGAGGGACCGCCCGGCATGGCCCCGACTCGCACTCGCTCCTGGCCAGAAACCGGATCGTGGCGGGGCTCGCGGAGGGGACCGTGCTCGTCGAGGGCGCCGTCCGCAGCGGGGCGATGAACACCGCCCACTGGACGACCAACCTTCACCGGCCGGTCCTGGCCCTGCCCGGCCCGGTCACCAGCGTGGCGTCCGCCGGCGTGCACCAGCTGATCCGCCTGGGCGAGGCAAGCATGGTCACGAACGCCCCGGAGATCCTCAACGACCTCATCGGTCGGCCGGCGGCGACCGCGGCACGGTCGGCGCAGGTCGACGAGTCCTACGCGCCCAGCCCGGCCCGCCATACACCGGCTCCCCTCGGCGCGGCAGCCCCGTCGACGCGATGGGCGCCTGGTCGATAGCGGCTTCGCCAGCAGTTCATGCGAGCTGCCGGGGCATCCGCCTGCTTGGGACTCGTACGTCGCACTCGCTGGTCCTGTGCTCGAGCTCAGCGTGACGGATCTGCCGGATGGGACCGGCCTGGACATCACCGGCGCGCGCGATTTGCGTGTTGCGCAACTCGTCGACGCGGGCACGTTCGCATGCGACAGCGACACGTCATTCGACGTCAACGACCAGGGTAAGGCCGTCTACCTCGCCACCGACTAGGGCCGGCCTGCGAAGCAAGTCGGCGCGTACCGGCCCAATGTCGGACCCCGTCGATAGGGTCAGACGTGTGACTAGGGTCGAGACTGCCACGCTGGCGGATGAGCGTGCCGATGGGCAGCCGAAGGGCAGAAAGCTGCCGACGCTGCCCGAGCCCGGCCAGGTGGTCGAGGTGCGCGGTTCGACGTGGGCGGTGGCGAACGTCCAGGCTCAGGGTCTGCCGCGCAGCCCCGCCGACGAGTCATCGGCGCAGCTCTCGCACGTTGTTGATCTTCAGTCCCTCGACGAGGACCGCCTCGGTGAGCAGCTCTCAGTTGTGTGGGAGTTGGAAGTCGGCCACACGGTCACGCCGGCTCAGGGTCTGCCTGACTTGATCTACGCCGACGGTTTCGACGACCCGACGACGCTCGCGGGATTCGTCGATGCGATGCGCTGGGGTGCCGTCACCTCCGCTGACCCCAACCGGTACCAGGCGCCGTTCTGGTCAGGCGCGAACGTCGAGGCGTATCAGCTCGAACCGCTCCGCCGCGCCCTTGTCGCCCCGCGCACGAACCTGCTGCTGGCTGACGATGTGGGGCTTGGCAAGACCATCGAGGCTGGGCTGGTGATCCAGGAGCTGTTCCTGCGGCACCGCGCTAGGACTGCCGTGATCGTCTGCCCGCCGAGCCTGGCGTTGAAGTGGCAGGACGAGATGCGCGAGAAGTTCGGTCTGGACTTCACGATCGTCAACAGTGAGCTGATGGCACAGGTGCGCCGCACTCACGGCCTCCACGCCAACCCATTCCAGTTGTTCCCGCGAGTGATTGTGAGCATGGCGTGGCTGCCCCAGGTCCGCGCCCAACGGCTGCTCCGCGACGTCTACGCACAGGCCACCAACCCGAAGACCGGCCGACGGTTCGCCCTCGACATCCTCGTCGTCGATGAGGCACACCACGTCGCCCCGTCGAGTCCGTCGACCATTGCGAGCGGACGCGGGTACGCCGTGGACACGCAGCGCACGGTTGCCGTGCGCCAACTGGCCGACAAGTGCGAGCACCGCCTGTTCCTAAGCCTCGATCCGTGGAACGACTGGGCTGGCGGCGCGTGAGTCGGCTCGAGTGGGGTCGGGGGCATGAGGACGTGACAGTGGTGCTGGTCTGCCCAGCCTTTCCACGTGGCGGTTTCCTCGGGCCTATCGGCGGTGGACGGGTCAGGCCGCGCGTGGTGGCGCTTGGGCGGGGCTGAACACGCCGGTCCAGATCCGCAGCCAGCGGTTCGCCCAGGGCCAGTGCGCGGGCAGGTGCAGCACATGGCGGCGTTGCGGGCGGGCGAGCCGGGCTGGGACGTGGATGATCTGGCGGCGCAGCGTCGCGCCTCGCGCGGGTGCAGCGGCGTGGGGGTCGAGGGTGTCGGCGGCGCGGAGCAGGTTGTGGGTGATCATCGCGCAGATCGCCCATGCACTGTTGGACGCGAACCGTCCCGAGGGCATGTGCGCCAGGGGCCCGTCGATCAGGTCGGCGAAGACGGTCTCGATGATCGCGTGCCGCCGGTGGATCAGGTCGGCCTGCACGGTCGGCTGCGTGCTGTTGGTGAGGAACGGGTGGTATCGCCAGACCGGGAACAGCTCGTCGAGCTTGGCGCGGTCGCGGACCCGCCGCACCACCAGCCTGGCGGTGACCGGGTGCTCGGTGGAGGCGAACGCGGTGAACTCGACCTCGGCGACCTGCGCGTCGCTGATCAGCTCCCCGGTGTCCGGATCGATCACGGCTCCGGGGTAGGTGACCGGGGTCCAGGCGTCCTCGGGGATGGAGCCGATTGCGGCGGACACCGCCGGGTTCTTGGTGAGCACGAGCGAGAACCGGACGCCTGCCTTCAGGCACGCGGCCACGACTGCGCTGTTGCCGTAGGCGGAGTCACCACGCACCAGGATCTCGCCGGTGGCACCGCAGTCGCGAGCAGTCTTGATCGCCTCGCGGACCATCGAGGCCGCGCCCTTGCCAGAGCCGGTCTTCCCGCCACGCAGCCGGATCCCGGCCAGCACCGGAGCCCCTTGGGCGGTGCTGATCGTGGTCGCCAGCGGCGAGAGACCCTTACGGAGCACCTGCTTGCCGGCGATCTTGGTGTGCCCGAAGCTGGCGCCCTGTTTGGCGTGCCCGTAGACCGGGCGCAGCAGCGAGTCGATGTCGACGTAGGCCTGGGACTCGATGCCGGGCAGCAGGTTGGTCCGGGCCGCCAGGTGGACCAGGTGGGCCCGGGCGACCGAGGCCAGCTGCAAGGTGTGGCCGTGGGTGAACTCGCGCAGGAACTGGCCCAGCGTGGCCGGCGCGTACACCTGGTCGAAGAGTCGCTTCATCCCGCCGGAGCGGATCACCTGCAACTCGTCGATGTTGTCCGCGCCCGCGGCCATCCCCGCGATGATCGAGGTCACCTTCCCGGCCGGGTTCACCCCCGCCGAGGCCACCCGCGGCGAGAGCGAGGCCAAGGTGACCCGGTCGGCGACCAGCTCGGAGAGGCCGGCCTGCTCGGCCAGCGCCATCACCGGCACCAGCCCCACCGACGACACCAAGCGCTCGTCATCGAACAACACGGTGGCCCGAGACCAACCATCGGATAGATTCACTTCGAGTGCCTTCTCGGTGCGGAACGAACAGGAACCTAGACAATTCCGATTCTTCTGCCCCAGAAGGCACTTCTACGTCCGCCGCGCCGCACCGACGCCGCTCACCCCCCGTGGTTCCACGGATCGAGGCTAAGCGCGACTCCTCACAACGGCCACCCCGAGTCGTTCACCGCGCTGATGGAGATGATCGACCCGCGCCGATTCTCCCGTGGCGCGCTGCTGGACTCCAAGGCACTCAAGGACGTCACCGTCCGACGGCTCAAGACCGACCTGTCCGGCAAGGGCTTCAAGAAGCGCAAGGTCGACGCCCTCGACTTCACCCCGTCGGACAGTGAGCAGGAGAAGTTCTCTCTGCTGGACGAGATCGTTACCAAGAGCGCCAAGCAGAACGGCACCAAGCCGACCGGCGACATCGTGACGATGTTGTTGAAGAAGAGGTTCTTGTCCAGCCCCTTCGCGTTCGGCATGACCCTGAGCCACTACTTGTCCTCGAGGGCCGGGCGTGGCCTGTCCGAGGACGACTACGACGACGTCTTCGGTGAGGGTCAGGCCGACGAGGAAGAAGGCCTGTGGGAGCAGGACGAGGCCGAGCGACTCCGCGAGTCCAAGGGCTCTGACCCGTTGGTCGCCGCGGAGCCCGGCCAGCTCGAATCACTTATGGAGTGGGGGTTGAGCTACGAGAGCCGCGCCGACTCCCGCCTCGACCGCCTCATCGGATTCCTCGACGCGGTGTGCCGCCCGGACGGCAAGAGCTGGTCCAACGAGCGCGTCGTGATCTTCACCGAGTACGCCCACACCGTCGACTGGCTTACCCGCGTCCTGCGCCAGCGCGGCTACGTCGAGGACCGACTGGCCGTGATCCAGGGCTCGACCAAGCCTGAGGACCGCGAATACATTCGCTCGCAGTTCACCGCCGATCCGGCCAAGGAGCTGGTCCGCGTCCTGCTCGCCACCGACGCCGCCGGTGAGGGCATTGACCTCCAGACCCACTGCCATCGGCTGGTGAACTTCGACATCCCGTTCAACCCGTCCCGGTTGGAGCAGCGCATCGGCCGCATCGACCGCTACGGCCAGACCGATGAACCCCAGGTCTTCCACTTCGTCCCCGTCGCAGGCGCCTCTACCTATGCGGCGGACGTGGACTTCATGTCGCGCATCGCCCGCAAGATTGCCCAGGTCCAATACGACCTCGGCTCGGCCAACCAAGTCGTCGGCGAGGAGATCCAGACGCACTTCGCCCGCCGCACCCCTGCCAAGGCGAAGGCCAAGGGAGTCGACACCAACGAGGTCATCAACGCCGCGCTTGCCGGCGGGTTGGAGCTGAACACTCGGCTGACCCAGTTGGAGGTGGGGTACGACGCCTCCCGCACCGAGATGCACCTCGACCCCGCCAACCTTCGTCGCGTGGTCGACACCGCCCTGCGGATCAACCACCAGTCCCCGCTCGTGCCCAACCACAAGTTCGCCCAAGACACCGACGCCGAGGTGTACGACCTCCCGACCCTGACCACGGGCTGGCATGACACGCTGCGAGGGCTCGACACTCGACTCAAGCCCGGTGTGCAACGCCCGATCACGTTTGACGCCAACGCAGCCGAGGGCCGCGACGATCTTGTTTACGTTCACCTCGGGCACCCGATCGTCCAGAAGGCGCAGCGCCTGCTGCGCCGATCCCTTTGGAGCGTCGATTCGCCACTAAGTCGCGTCACTGCCGTTGTGGTCGATGACCTGGAGGAGTCCTTCGTCGCGGCCGTCACCCGCATGGTCCTCGTTGGGCGAGGCGGCATCCGCCTCCACGAAGAAGTGTTCCTCGCCGGCGTTCGTGTGAGGGGACGCCGTGCGATGGCCGAGGAAAAGGCCGAGGCCGCGCTCGACGACGCACTCGACCGCGAGCGGCTGGCACTGGCCGACTCGCAGGTGCGCGACCAACTCTGCGACCTATGGAACGTGCCCGACGCACCGCTGCGACTTCGCTTGGAAGAGTCGATGCAGGCTCGCGCAGGACGTCGCCACGAGCTCGTCATGGAACAGCTCACCAAGCGGCAAGAGGCCGACACCCAACGCGCCCACGAGATCTTCGCCGCCTTCCGCACCAACCTCCGCGAGTCGCTCGCGGCGCTCAAGGCCGCCGAAGACGAGGCCCAAGGGCAGTTGTTCTCCGACCCCGACCAGCAGCGCCAGTGGAGGCGTGACGTCGAGGCGATGACCCGGCGTCTCGAAGAGCTTGACGACGAAGAAGCACGCGAGATCGCCGCCATCACCGACCGGTATGCCGGGGTGAAGCCACACACCACTGCCGCAGCGGTCGTGTTTGCGCTGACCCGCTCCGACGCCGACGGGTGGATCGACTGATGGCCCGCGCCACCACCCGAGCCCGAGCCGGGTTCATCGCTCCGAGCGCGACCGAACTGCACCGCGCCTGGCTTGAACTCGTCGACACCGAAGGCCCCTTCCTCGCGATCCCGCCGCTCAAGCGGGTCTGGCCGCAAGGCATGCCCAGCCTCAGCGACGACCGTAAAGGAGCGCTGGCCGATGCCCGTAAGGAATTCGAGGCGGCATGGGAGAAGCTCGACCGCGCTCCCGACAACGACGCCGTCCTCGACGCCTACCGCGTCGCCCGCGACAAGTGGGTCGAGACAGTCCTGCGCGACGTCGCGGGCTGGGCCGAATCCTTGTCGTGGGGCGAATTGCCCGGCGTCCAGGCTCGATCGCCCAACCACGCCGTCACGGTCACAGCCCAGGCCTCACTTGGCGGCGCCGACGGGATCGGCGCGCTCGTGCATGTCATTGACCCGACCGACTCCCTGCGCCAGACGCCCAACGACCTGTGGGCCGCAACGCCCGTCGACCGCACCGAGGCGCTACTACGCGAGAACAGGATCCAGCTCGGCATCGTCACCGACGGACGCTGGTGGGGCTTGGTCTGCGCCCGCGACGGCGCGATGGCCGCCTCCGGTGTGGTCGACGCCCTGACCTGGATCGAGGAGCCCCGCACCCGCGACGCCTTCCTCGCCCTGATCGGACGCCAGCACATCATCGGCGGCGACCCAGCCGAGCGGATCCCGGTGCTGTTTGAGGAATCGGTCGCCGCGGCCGAGGAGATCACCGAAGCCCTCGGGTCACAGGTGCGCAGCGCAGTCGAACTGCTCATCCAGTCGTTCTCCGAGTCCGCCGCCGACGCCAGCAGACGCGGCCTGCCGGACCCGCTCCCGACCCTGACACACGCCACGTACGAAGCCGCTGTCACCGTGATGATGCGCGCAGTATTCCTCCTTTTCGCCGAGGAGCGAGGACTGCTGCCGTCGGGCGAGCTCTTCGACCAGGGCTACGGCATCGCCCGCGAACTCGACCGCCTCATCGCCCGTGAGACCGAAGATAGCGAAGAGGCTCTCGACGCCACCTCCCTAACCTGGCATCGACTTCTGGCCACCAGCCAAGCCCTGTTCAGCGGCGCTTCCTTCGAGAGCTTGCGCATGCCCGCCTACGGCGGTTCCCTGTTCGAGCCCGGGCGGTTTCCGTTCCTGACGGCCACCAACGAGGGGGGCACTCTCGCGGTGACCGTCTCAGACCGGGTCATGCTGCATGTGCTGCGGTCGGTCCAGATCGCCGACATCAAGGGTGAAGCTCGGCGCATTTCCTTCCGGGACATCGACGTCGAGCAGATCGGCTACATCTACGAGGGTCTGCTCGGCTACACCGCTGCCAAAGTTGGGGAGACTTATGTCGGGCTGAAGGGCACCACCGGAGTCGAGCCAGAGATTCCGCTGGTAATCCTCGAAGAACTCGCCGAGGCCAACCCCGACGCCAAGAAGCTCGCTGCCGCGATCCGCTCGTGGATCGAGGAAGTCCAACCTTCGGCGAGGGCGTCGTCTGCGGCAGCGATTGCCAAGGCGATCGGTGCCGCCGTCGACCCGAGTGTGCTCAGCGCCCTCACCCAAGCGGTCGGCGATGACCCTGAGCTGAGGGACCGCGTCCTGCCGTGGCTCGGCCTCGTCCGGCTCGACCTGCGCAAGCGCCCCTTCGTCGTCCTGCCCGGTGGCCTGATGGTCAAAGAGACGCCGTCGCGGAAGAACGCCGGCGCCCACTACACGCCCAAGTCACTGGCTGAGGAAGTCGTCCTGCACGCACTCCAGCCGCTCTGCTACTCGCCTGGCCCGCACCAGACGGCGGACGAGACTGAGTGGAAGCTCAAGTCCTCCGATGAGTTGCTCGACCTCAAGGTCGCCGACATCGCCTGCGGCTCGGGAGCCTTCCTCGTCGCCGCCGCCCGCTACCTCGCCGATCGCCTAGTCGAAGCGTGGATCTCCGAAGACCCGGTCAACGCAGGACGTAAAGACCTTCACACTCGAGCAGTCCGACAGGTCGTCGCCAACTGCCTCTATGGCGCCGACATCAACGGCATGGCAGTCGAGATGTGCAAGCTCTCGCTCTGGCTGGTCTCGTTGGACCGCGACCTGCCGTTCTCATTCGTCGACGACAAGGTCTTCCTGGGAAACTCGCTCCTCGGGCTGACGAGCCTGGATCAACTCCGACGCATGCACATCGACCCGAAGAACGCACGTGCCGACGAAACGTTCCACGGCCAGCTCATCGACGTGAACGCGATCATCCAGCGGATTGTTGAGTTGCGACGCCGACTCCTGAGCGAGATCGATGAGGCTGACCCGAATCGGACGAGCGCGGCCAAGCGTCGTCAGCTCCGACGATTGCGTGAGATCACCTCAGATCTCCGCAAACTCGCGGACGGCATCGTGGCTGCGGGGCTGCCCTATGGCGGCAAGTCCGGGAAGGCCCTAGACGAGGCCTACGAGAATCTGCGTATTGCCGTCCGTGCCGCGTACCCGGAGGATGGCGCAGGGGACTCGTCGTTCCTTACGGCTGTCATTGATGCAGGGCTGGTGCCGACCGTTCCTACCGACTATGAGCGATGGCAGCCTCTGCATTGGATCCTCGAGGCGCCCGATGTGTTGGTCGAGAATGGCGGTTTCGACGCGGTGGTCGGAAACCCACCGTTCCTCGGTGGCCAAAAGCTTTCTGGGGCGATGGGCACGCCCGTTCGCGATTGGTTGGTGGATGTCCTAGCCGATGGTCGTCGGGGGAGTGCGGACCTTGTCGCCTACTTCTTCCTCCGGGCTGTCGGCCTGCTCTCGCACGGCGGTGGACTGGGCCTAATCGCCACCAACACGGTTGCGCAAGGTGATAGTCGTGCAGTTGGTCTGGACGCCATGGTCGCCCGCGGCTTCACGATCACACGGGCAATCCAGTCGCGCTCTTGGCCTGCGTCGAGTGCGAACCTGGAATATGCCGCCGTCTGGGGGACTATCGCCTCCGTACCGGAAACCGTGCCTCGCATTGCAGATGGCATTCCGGTACGCCGCATCAGCACGCTGCTTGAGCCAGCTGGGCGTGCCGAGGGAAGCCCGATGCGCTTGATTGAGAATGCCGGGATCGCGTTCCAGGGATGCATCGTGCTTGGCATGGGGTTCGTGCTTGACCCCGAGGAGGCGATGCGTTGGATTGCCGAGGATCCCCAGAACGCCGAAGTCTTGTTTCCCTATCTGAACGGCGAAGACCTCAATCAGCGGCCAGACGGTTCTGGATCACGCTGGGCGATCGACTTTAACGACTGGCCCGAGGAGCGTGCTCGCAAGTTCCCATTGCCGTATGAACGAGTCGCGGAGCGGGTGCGTCCCGAACGGCAGAGAATGAAGCCGAATGGCGAGTTCGCGCTGAGGAAGCCGTTGCCCGAGAGGTGGTGGCAGTACGCCGAGAAGCGGCCAGCTATGCGAAAGGCGATCGCCAACCTTGACGAGGTACTGGCTGTCACCCGCATCAGCAAGCACGCTGTTGTTGTGCGGGTGCCAACGGGACAGGTGATCAACGACGGCATCGTTGCGTTCATGACCGACTCGTATTCGACGCAGGCTGTCCTCTCGTCGAGCTTGCATCTGTCATGGGTGATCAAGAACGGGTCGTCCTTCGAAACTCGAATCATCTACACGCAATCCGATGCGTTCGATACATTCCCCCGCCCGAAGCCGACAGTCCGCCTTGAGTCCGTAGGAAGAACCCTGGACGAGGAACGGCGGGAGATCATGCTCCGCCGCGACCTCGGCCTGACGAAGCTCTACAACCTGGTGAACGACCCGGAGCTTCAAGCTGATGTGGATGTCACGCGCATGCGCGAGATCCATGTCGAGGTGGACGAGGCGATGATGGCGGCGTACGGCTGGGGGGACGTCCCTCTCCGCCACGGCTTCCATACCTACCGCCAGGTCGAGCGCTGGACGGCCTCACCTCCAGCACGCGTCGAGATCCTCGACCGTCTCCTGGAGGAGAACCACAAGCGCGCGGCGGCGGAGTCTACGAGCGACAAGACGAAGGGTCAGCCGCCCGCAGTGGCAGATGAAAGCCAGGCCAGCCTCTTCGCGGACAGCGTCGACGAGTAGTTACCGGCCCTGCCGCCGTTACACGGCGATCACTCGGAGACGAGGAGTTCGACCATGCCGCGCACGGCTGCGGGCAGCAGTGATGTGTCGTCGCCAAAGAGGGGTGGCATGAACACTTCGGAGACAGCCTTCATGTCGATCGCCCGCGGAACGATCTCCGGTCTGTCGCGCTCGAGCGGATGGATGAGTTCAAGGCCGACCGAACTGGCCGCCTGGTCCAACCGCACGCAGTGGTTGGGGCCTGACGAAAATGTTCGCGAAAGCACGAGGATGGCAACCTTGCCGAGCCCGATCGCCTCGGAGGCTGTGATCGGGCCGGCGGGCGCACTGAACCCGACCGGTAGCCCGGCGTGATCGAGGACTATGCCACCGTCGTGTTCGGCACCGACCATGTGCGACACGAAGTCGGTGCGCTCGACGTACTCCGACACCCGCGCGACATAGACGCGAATCCCTCCTGGGAGGCCACCGGCGCGTCCGTCGAAGCGATCGGCCAGCAGACGGCGGGCCTCTTCGGGGCGCAGCACTCCGTGGCTATTGGCGAGCCCGAGAAGCAGGGTGACCCACGTGGCCCAGTCAGCGAGGTGGGTAAGGGTCTTCGTTGTCACCGGTTCCCCGGTGGCGATCAGTCGGATCGCTTCTGAACGTCGATGGAGTGCACTCGTCGCCTGGTTGTGGGTTTGGCAGAGAGTCGTGCGGTAGCGAGCGAGGTCGTCGTGGTCAGGGTCGAGACCGAACCTCTTCCAGAGAGTCTGCGGGATGATGTGCTCGACCGTGAGTTCGTCGGTAGTTCCGCAGATCAGACACCCCTCGTCAACATTCAACGTCCCGCTCGTCTCGCTCGGTTCTCCGGGTGGACGGCTGCGGCGGCAACCTGCTGAAGCTCGTGTACAGCGAGGAGGTATCCCTTCCGGCCATCGCGTCGAACGATGCCACGCCAGATCGGCTCGTAGGCACCGAGCATCCTCCGGTAGGCACCCAGGAGCGGCTCGTGGGAGTTGCCGCGGTCCTTTTTATCGGAGAAGACGTCGGAGAGTTCCTGCCACTTACCGTCGGCGATGAGGGACCGCGCATAACCGAGAAGCCGACTCTCGAAGTCGTCGTTCAGGTCGAACCCGGAGAACGAGAGCATCGTCGCGATGTCCTTGGGGATCGGCTCGGTCGCGGCCTCGATGCTGTGCTTCATGACGCGGAACATGTCGAGGATGTCCATTACCAGCCCGCAGTCGCGCCGGGAGAGCTCGGGCTCCATTCCGTGGAACTCGGTGTCGTACTCGATCGTCCAGCCCTCTTCGAGCGCCTCGGCTCGGTCGAGCTGGTACTTCGTGTCCCCATCGTGTCCGAGACGCTCGTCTTCCGTCTGGTCCTCGACGAGGCGCGCGAGGATTCGATGCAGCAATGCCAACTGCCTGCGGTCCACGGCGCTGAGGCTCTCCGGTACGACAGAGCGTCGCGGTGACTCTCGGTCATCGCGGTCGAAGAGGCCATCGATCGCCGACCGAAGAAGCTCGCTAACGCTGACTCCCCGCCCATCGGCCATTGACTGAAGTTGGTCCCGGGTCGGGTCGTCAATCCTGAGCGTGATCGTCGCCATTATTCACCTACGTAGTGCGTATGGTGATGCGTATTACGTCATACGCTACCACCTTGACCGGCTGTGATGACTCCAGTCGCTCCCGGGGTGTCGGACCCCTAGCGGTCATTCATTGCGACAGCCGGCCGCTTGCTCCCAGGAGCTGAACTAGGAGGTTCGCCATCCTCGCCGTCACGTAGTCGAGGGCTTTTGTAGGCACCTCGTGCTTACCCACTTCGGAGTGGCGAATCCTGAAGCTATTGCCGAGGCTCGTCATCGAGCGCATCTCCGCCTCGATGACCTCCCGCCATGCTCGGTCCGCGATGTGGCTGAGAAGCACGGTGACGCTTCGCTTCTTGTCCGCCGGATCATCGATCGTCTTGAGCCGCTCAAACGCGTCCCACAACTTCTCGACAGCGGTCTCGCGTTCCTCCGGCCGGCGCGACAGGTAGCCTCTTCTCCCCGCCTCGATCAGGTTGTCGAGGGTGGCGTCGCCCGTGGAGGGACGAAGGTCATCGAGGGCATGCTGTGTTTCCGGAGCCCCTCGGCGTTCGATACGGAGGCTCGGTGCTAACTCAAACACCGTGCCCGCGCGGGCAAAGAGACGGTTTACATCTTCCCTGAATCGGCGCTGACCCTCGGCCTGATCGAACGACAACTCGTGATGGCGAAAGTAGTCGTGGAAGTGGCCCTGCGATGGGTAGGCGATGTGCGCGGCGACGTACTCCACAAGATCAAACACCGTGTCCTGGTCTCTCGAGGTTGCCCATCCAGGCCAATCGATTCCGGGGATGAGGGCGTTGATCTCGTCGCCCAGTGCCCGATGGTCCGTTCCGGCGACTCCGTACCCGTCGGGGCACTGGTCCCCGAACTCGCCAGCAAGCCAGTGATTGTCGATCCGACGACGGACGAGTGACTCCAGTCCCTGGAGGGTCTCGTCTGGCACGGACTCCTTGACCCGTGGCGCAGGTCCATGAATCCGGTCCGAGTGGAAGGAGAAGCTCGACATGCTGCCATTCTCCCAACCGCATCAGGGGGTTGCTTACACCGGCTGGAAAACGAACCCGCCGCGCCCGTGTTGTCGGACCTCTACGGCAGACTGGCTCACTGTGACTGAAGCAACCAGTGAGACGGTCGGGCCGCAGGCGACGTACGAGTTGAACTTCGACTTGGACGGATCGTCGTTTGCGGTGCGCGAGAACGTCGTCGACATCTTGGAGCGCGAGCTGCTCGGCCCGATCAACGGGCCGGAGGAGTTGCTTCCGTTCAGCCCGAGGTCGCAGTACCTCGTCGGCCACATCGCCCCGGTGAAGCTGACGGGTGCGAAGTCGTCGGCTCTCGGTGACGACGACACAGCGCAGGATCTCGTCGAGGTGCGCACGGACGACGACGGTCTTTCTGAGGGCCGTGGGGTTCCGGCGTACGCCGCTGATGACACCGAGGCGGACTCTGATGATGACGACGCAGAGGACCGGGCACCCAAGCAGGGCCTGATGATTCCGGCGTCGATGGGGCTTCGGTTCCAGGTGCCCATGGACCTGGACTCGTTCGATGTGGCGGCGTCGTGGGGCATCTACGAGTCCGTTGAGACCGACAAGGTGTCGAAGGCCGGTCGACCGATCCGCCACTTCCAGCGGAATCCGGTCGAAGAGCGTCGCACGATCCGTCTCGCCAACCTGGTGCCCGGGCAGACTGCCTCGATTGCGCTGCGTGACGATGCATGTCTTCGGGTCGACCGGTACGACGACCCGACGTTTGGGCGGGTGCTGGTGGAGATCGCGTTGTGCAACGACCGCGAGACGCCGATGCCGATCCCATTGAGCATGTGGATGTTCCAGACCAAGCTCCTGGTCGACGCCGGCGGCGCCGAGGTCTTCCTGCCGGTGCGTGACGTGTTGGAGCAGGACTGGCCCGAGCACGACGAGGAGGTTAAGCGCCTCAACCTCCAGTACCGCAACCGTCTGGAGTTCGCGATCGGCCGGACGTGCTCGGTGGACTGGACGGTCAAGGAAGGCTCGCGTCGCGCCACGTCGGTTGAGACGAAGTGGTTGCCGATCGGGGAGACCCCGCAGACGCGTGCCCGGTCGGTCAAGGACGCGTTGCTGTCGATGGACGCGCTCTCCAAGGTCAGCCCCGACGGGCTGCGCGCGGGGTTGGAGCCGCTCGTGACCGGCTACGGCACGTGGCTCGATGAGCAGGAGGCCGAAGCGGCGAGGCTCCCTACCCACTGGCGGGAGACCTCCGAGCTGGTCTTGTGGGAGGCCCGGCAGGCATATGGCCGGCTTGTTGCCGGTCTGGAGCATGTCGCGACCGACCCGGAAGCGCTGCGGTGCTTCCAGTTCATGAACCGCGTGATGCGCGACCAGCGCGTCGCGTCACAGGTAGCTGCTGAGCGAGCATCCGATGCGTCGGTGACCATCGACCAGGCGCAGGCCAAGGTCGCCGAGCGAGGCCACGGCGCGGCTTCGTGGCGCCCGTTCCAGTTGGCGTTCATCCTCATGCAACTCGGTGCACTGACCGATCCGACCGCGCCGCTCCGGAGCGCTGAGCACCAGTCCCGCGTTGAGTTGCTGTTCTTCCCGACCGGTGGCGGCAAGACCGAGGCGTACCTGGGTCTAGCGGCGTACACGTTTGCGATCCGGCGTCGACAGGGCGTCGTGGAGTCGGTCGACGGTCCGCTCGATGGGAGCGACGGCATCGCGGTGTTGATGCGCTACACCCTGCGCCTGCTGACAGCCCAACAGTTCCAGCGTGCCACCACGTTGATGTGCGCTGCCGAGCTTGCCCGCCGCGAGGATGAAGCGATGTGGGGCATCGAGCCCTTCCGCATTGGCCTGTGGGTTGGAACCGATGTGAGCCCGAAGCGGTTCGAGGAAGCGGACGAGCAACTGAAGAAGGCGAACGAATACGGCTCGCACCGGCTGACTGTGCTCCAGATCCAGCGTTGCCCTTGGTGCGGTACGCCGATCACCGCTGCACACGTGAAGGCCGATGCCACGATGCGTCGCGTGTTCGTCCACTGCGGCGACGAGCTGGCCCGCTGCCCGTTCTCCAAGGGCGGAGCGGTCTCCGAGGGACTTCCGGTTCTGACGGTCGACGAGGAGATCTACCGGCTCACGCCGGCGTTCGTGATCGCCACGGTAGACAAGTTCGCACGTCTCGCTCGCGAGGGCGAGGCGGCCGCACTGTTCGGCTACGTAAGCAAGCGGTGTGGTCGCCACGGATACGTTCATGCCGACTATGCCCCCTGCCAGGTCGGTTCCCACCCAGCGAATGGCGGGCAGCCTGCGGCAACGGTGCGCCCGGTGGGTCGTCTCCGCCCGCCGGATCTGATCATCCAGGACGAGTTGCACCTCATCACGGGCGCTCTGGGCACGGCCGTCGGGCTCTTCGAGGTCGCGGTCGAGACGCTGTCGTCGTGGGAGACCCCGGACGGGAAGCCGGTCAAGCCGCTGATCGTCGCCTCGACCGCAACCGTGCGCAACGCCCAGGAGCAAGTGCGAGGACTGTACGGACGCCAAGTCGAAATCTTTCCCCCGCAGGTGCTCGACGTTGCTGACACCTTCTTCTCCCAAGAGGTGCCGATCGACAGGCACAACCCGGGTCGGCGATACATCGGAGTCAGTGCTCAGGGAGTGCGTCTGTCGAGTGCCGAAATCCGTGTGTCCGAGGTGCTGTTGTCATCCGGACAGTTGCTGTTCGATCGTGCCGGTGCTGCAGCCGACCCCTACATGACGCTGGTCGGGTACTTCAATGCCACCCGTGAGCTGGCGGGCATGGCGCGATACATGGCCGACGATGTTGCGAACCGAGTGGGTAACCCGGCCAAGGATTCCGGGTTCCCTCGGCGGTACGGCGCTGCCTTCGGCAACCTCCACACGGCCGAACTGACGTCGCGGATCGCGTCGGCGGAGATCGGTCGGACCTTGGACCGGCTCGGCTTGGAGTTCGACCCAGCCTTCGACTCGACCGAGGCTTTCCAAGCGCGCCTCGCCGCGCGCAAGGCAGACCAGAAGGTCACCTACCGCACCGAGTCGCCTTTCGACGTGGTGCTTGCGACCTCGATGCTCCAAGTGGGTGTCGACGTCCAGCGGCTCGGTCTTATGCTCGTGGTCGGGCAGCCGAAGAATACGGCCGAATACATCCAGGCGTCCTCGCGTGTGGGCCGCGACGCGTCCGACCGTCCCGGCCTGGTGGTGGCGCTAGGCAACTGGGCTCGCCCTCGCGATCTCGCGCATTTCGAGCAATTCCGGCACTACCACGAGACGTTCTACGCCCAGGTTGAAGCGCTGTCGGTGACGCCGTACTCGCCAACGTCCCTTGCCCGCGGCATCGACGGTCTGCTGGTGAGCGTCGCTCGCGTGACCGAGGCAGCCACCGCAGATGGGTTGTCACCCGAGCGCGACGCGTGGCGGATCAAGGACCAACGCTCGATAGTGGACGCACTGTCAGAGCGACTCAAAACGAGGATCGGCGCAGCCGCGCAGAGCGACGATGCAACCAAGCGGGCCAACGACTTGCTCGTGAACCGAATCGATCGGTGGACCGAGCGCGCCAAGCGTGCCGCGGAAATGAGCAAGACCCTGGTCTATGAACGCACAGGCGAAGGCGACAAGTACCTGCCGCTCATCATCAGCCCCGAGAACGCGAAGGCATCCGTGGGCGGGTCGATGGAGGCGCCGTTCATCATTGCGAACTCAATGCGCGAGGTGCAGCCAGAGATCAACCTGCTCGTCAGCCCTATGCCCGAGCGACTGTTCGCGCGCACACCCGCGGGTGTGCCTGCGTGGACGCTGCCGACGGGAGAGGACGACTGATGACCGACCTGTTGCCCGAGTCTGGCGCCGACGAGATGCTGCACGATCACAACGAGGCGCTCGACCCGCTCGCCGACGCCGAGGAAGGCGTGGTCAAGAACCGCGCCAAGGTTGGCTCTGCGCGCCCCTCATCGCTGCTCTACACCTACGGTCCCGGCGCCATCATGGACCTGCCTGGGTTCTCGGTGATGCCCGCCGGCCTCGATGACTGGGAGCCGATCTGGAAGCGACGCCCATTTATCCCGAGCATCATCGAGCCGCGCCTGCTCAATGTCGTACGCCTCCACCTCGGCCCCCAGGTCGACGGATTGCGTCCCTTCCCGTGGCAGCCGAAGAAGGGCGGCATGTCGAAGGAGGGTGACGACCTCGGCATCCCGTCGCGGGTGTTTCCGCAGTGGTTCCGCTGCACCGGCTGCGACTTCCTCGGGCCGCTGCCGCGGTTCAGCTACACCAACACCCACCCGTTCCGGCCCGACCTCGCTCAGTTCACCCACAAGAACTGCCCCGGACGTGGTGGGCAGCGCACAGGCTCGACCGGCCGCAAACGCGAAAGCCCCGCCGTCACAGCACAGCACCTGTTGACCTGCACAAACGGGCACCTCGACGAGTTCCCCTACGCACTGTGGGTCCACCGCGGCGGCAAGTGCCCCAAGGCCGAGCTGCCTGACCTCAAGATGCGTGACGCCAACGTCGGCAAGTCCGTCGGCTCGACCATCCTGTGCGCCTCGTGCGGCGCAACCCGGGGGATGGCCGAGGCCCAGGGCAGGGTCGGTCGCGACAAGCTGCCCCAGAAGTGCCGCGGACGGCACCCGCACCTCAACGCCTTCGACGCCGAGTGCGATGCCCGACCGGCGTTGATCATGATGGGTGCCTCGAACCTCTGGTTCGCCTCCACCCAGTCGATCATCGTCATGCCACGCACCGACGCCGAGGAGAAGGAGGCGCTCGCCGACCAGCTCCGCGTCGAACTCGGCGTCGAGCAGGTCCAGCAGTTCGGTGGCCAAGTCGACGTCATGCGTGCACTGGGGTTGGCCAAGAACATCGACATGAACGGCATCACTGACGACGACATTATCGCGGCCGTGGCCGACGTACTGGCTCCCGCCGACTCCGAAGAGGAACGGCAGGAGAAGCTCGCCGCCTCGCTCGTCCGGGCCGAGCACGTCCAGCGAGACGGACACCGGCCCGCCCGGGCCCTCGATCAGCAGCCGCCGACTGTGCGCGCGGTAGCTGGCCACGACCCGGACGCCGGACAACTGCTGGTAGCGGCCGGCCCGCTGAGCTCGCCGGACGACCTCCGCCCGGGAGCCCTCCGCCGGGTCGGTGTAGGCGGCTACCGCGTGCAGCACGCTCCGCGGGATCCGATACGTCCGGCCCGTCTTGCCGCCCTTGAGGCATGCCGCCGACACGTGCGCCGGCGCGAACCGGGCCGCGCCCGGTGTGGGGATCTCGACGTCGAGGACGCTGGCCCACTCCGCCAACCGCAGGCCCGTCCCGTACAGGCCATCGACGAACGCCGCATCCCGGTCCTCGTTGATGCCGCGCCAGCCAGGGCGGCGCAGCCCATCGAAACCGTAGCCACACAGCCCGATATTGCGCCACTGCTCGAACGCCGACCGCAGCATCCACTTGACCTGCCGGCGCGTCGAGCCAGCGGGCCGCAACGGATCCCGGCCCACCGATTGGCGACGCAGCCCCTCCTCGCGTGGCGGAACGCTGCGTCGCGGGCCCACGCCGGCGGTAGCGACCGGATTGGCCACGCCGTACCGTTGGCCGGCCCACGAATAGAAGCAGTTCAACGCCGACCGGTCCGTGTCGAAGCTCGTCGGCTGCACCCGCCCGGCATTGTCCAGCGACGTCAGCCGCCACTCCTTGAACGCTTCCACGTCACTCGCCGTCGCCTCCACCCACCCGCAGCCGACCACGTGCAGGTAGTCCAGCCACACCACCATGGCGTAGGCATACCGGCGCCACGTTCCTGGGCGGGCCTCGGCCATCGGCCCGGTGCGGAAGAACAGATTGACCCGCGGGTCCGGCCACCCGCCCGGGCCGATCAACACCGGGGTCCCGTGCCGAGCGCCATTGGCCGCAGCGCGGGCATGCACCTCGCCGAACTCCGACAAACACTCAGCGTCAGGCGTGGTCACGGACGCAGTGAAGTCGTAGAACGTCACCGTCCACCCTTCTAACCCAGCAGGCAACAGCTCTCTCCAAGCAGGCATGACCGACAACTTGGAAGAGCCTAGAGAAGGATCAGCGCTCCCGAGATCCCGCACCCCGGCAAACCGGGGGAGTGCTACGGCTACCCGTCGACCCGGCACCTCAAGCAGCGGCTGCCGGCCGGCACCCACGTCACGCTCGTGAGCGACCCGACGCAGGACGACGTCGACACCTACGGCCGGTGGCTGCGCTACGTGCAGGCCTCCGGCCGCGACATCGGAGCCGCCCAGATCCGCGCCGGGGCCGCGGCCGCCCGCGAGAGCTCGACCCCGGTCTCGCGCCACTCGACTTACACGCAGCTCGAAGACGAGGCCCGCGGCCTCTCAGCAGGGATGTGGACGGCATGCGGATGACGACACGCCGGAACTGATGGGGCCGAAGGGGTTTACAACGGTATAGGGGGGCTATACCGTATAGGTAGGCTATACCGACGCGGTGGCCGCATCCGTTAGGCGATGGAGGTCGTCAGATGAGCACCTGTCAGGGATGTGCAGTCGAGGAGCACGGGCCGGGGGAGTGCGCGAACCGGGACCTTCCGATGTGCGCACGGACCTGCACCTGTCGGCACGGGGCGCCGGAGTCCACCTCGGCTCCGTACTGGACAGCAGTGAACGCGGCCGCCACGAGCCCGGAAGGGGCAGGCGCGTGAGGGGCAAGGGGCCGTACCCGTACCCGTGCCCCGACTGCGGGGAGACGGTCAACGCAACCGCGGCCTATCGCGCCCGGCACCGCAACCCGTGCCTAGCCTGCACCCGCATCCGGAACGGGTGGGCGTGCAGTGAGTGCGGCAGCACCGACCCCCGCCACGCCTCACCGTGCACAGCAAACTCTGGTGCCGCCCGGGAAGCAGCGGGCCGATGACCGCCCAGCACCGGCCGGCCGCACGTCGACGCCGCTTCCGGCACGACGAGTACATCGCCGGCGACCTCTTCTCCGGGTTTGGCGGCCTGACCCAGGGCATCGAGCGCGCCGGGTTCACCGCGATCGTCGCGGCCAACCACAACGAGTACAAGGTCAAGGTCCACGAGGCGAACCACCCGCACGTCGAGCACTGGATCGCGGACCTGGTCGACCCGGACTCCAGCGACTACCACTCCGTTCGCGAGCTCCCGCCGGTCGACCTGCTCGCCGCCGGCGTCAGCTGCGTCAACCACTCGCCCGCGAACACGAAGAAGGCCTACGAGCAGGGCCTCTCGCTGTTCGACCTCGAGGACCCCGAGTACGAGGCACGCGTCACCCGCTCCGAGCGTGACCGGGCCACCGCCAACTGCGTCCTGCACTACGCCGCCCAGCACCACCCGCTGTTGATCCTCGTCGAGTGCACGACCGAGCTCTACTCCTGGGGCCAGCTCGTTCCCGGCAAGCGGAAGGTCGGCGACGGGTCGACCTACCGGTGGTGGCTCAAGCAGTTCGACCAGCTGGGCTACAACCACAAGGTCCTCTACCTCAACTCGATGTTCTTCGGCGTCGGCCAGTCCCGGGACCGCGGCTACTGGGTCTTCTGGGATAGGAGGCTCCCCACCCCCGACCTGGATCACCGGCCCGAGTCCTGGTGCGACCACTGCCAGACCATCGTCCAGGCCGTGTGGTCGTGGAAGACCGGCGTCCCGGCCACCGGGTCGGTGCGGTACGGCAAGCAGTACAACTACCGCTGCCCCTCGTGCCACCGCGAGGTCATCCCGCCGGTCACGCCCTCGCTCGACGCGCTCGACCTGTCGAACCTGGGCACCCGGATCGGCGATCGTGACAGGCCGCTCGCGGCCGCGACGATGGCGCGCGCCGAGCGCTGCCGCCAGCGGTTCGCCGAGTTCCCGGCGGTCTTGATGCCGGCGAAGTCGCAGCGCGGCTCGGAGCGGCACCCCTGGCAACCGATGACCACCCAGACCAGTCAGCAGGAGACCGCGGTCCTCTCGACCGGGGCACTGATGGCGGCCGCCGGCAACACGTTCGAGTGGCCCGGCTCGCAGTGCCGCACCCGCGACTTCTCTCAGCCGCTGCCGGCGCAGACCTCAACGAACGGAACCGGCCTGATCACGCCGCCGGTCGCGATGGCGATCGACAACTTCCAGGGCGCCCCGCGCGGGGTCGACGAGCCGCTGCCCACCCAGGGCGGGTCGGAGACCATGGGGCTGCTCTCGGCCGGTGTGATGCCCTACCGCAGGCACACGACGCCCACCTCGCACGTCGAGGCGATGCCGACCGTGACGGCCGACCAGATCCCCGGCCTGCTCACCGCGGCCGGCACGATCAAGAACAACGGGTCGATCCTCGAGGCGAAGTACCGGGCACACCCGGTCTCGGACCCGCTGGGCGCTGTCACCGCTGAGCCGGCCCAGGCGCTGTTGTTCTCGGGCTGGTACAAGCAGAACGGCTCCACCGGCACCGAGACCGCGCCGCACCCGGTCACCGACCCGTTCGGGACGCTCACCTCGCGCGACACCACCGCGATACTGACCGCCGAGTGGCACGAAGTCCTCGAGGACCTCGCCCTCGAGGACTGCTACTTCCGGATGATGTACGACCACGAGATCGGCCGGGGCTGCGGCTTCGACGTCGACTTCGCCGACTACACCGGCACGTTCCAGGTGTGGGGCTCGGCCCGCGACAAGGTCGACGGGTACGGCAACGCCGTCTCGCCACAGGTCGGCTGGTGGATCGGCGGCCGGCTCCGTGCGGTCCTACACGACGAGGAGGTGGCGGCGTGATGAGCGTCCAGAAGCCCTCCACCGCGGACCCGGCCACTCGGTGCCCCGAGGCAGATGCCCGCGCCGCGTGGAGGCGTGAGCAGAAGCCTCTCGGCGCCACCTGCGACTTCCCCGGGTGCGATCGGCACGCCGAGCTCGGCGTACGCATGTGCGACTACCACGTGATGGTCCGGCTGGCCTCGAACGGCTCATGGGTCGACGACAGCCACCCTGATGGGGGGCACGGCTGATGTGTTACCGAGAGACCGCGCACTACGTGGTGCTGTGCGACCGCTGCGGCCTGGCAGCGCCGGAGGGAACGGGCTGGTGGACGCCGTCGCTCGCCGATCGGGCCGCACTCGAGGCTGGCTGGGAGATGACCATGACCGAGCATCTGTGCCCAGCATGTGCCATCGACGCGATGACCGACGAGGCCGGGGGAGCGGGCCCGGACCGCCCGGCACTGCCGCCGGTCGTCGGCCCCGCGTCGCGGCCGGACATCTGCTGGCCACCGTCCACGGCAGGTGCGGCTCGGACACGCTGACGATGTGGCGCTACTGCGAGCGATGCTCCCGACCTGACTACACGGTGCAGGCCGACCGGTGAGCCTGAGATCGTTACAGTCGGCACCATGCAGCCCGCCGACGTGACCGCTGCGCCACCCGAGGTGGTCGCGGAGGTGCTGCGCGACCCCGCCGCATTCCTTGCTGCGGCCACGGAGGCAGCTCCTGGCTGGTCGGTCCGGTACGGGGGTCCCGAAGGCGTTGCCCAGCTGACGAGCGCACTCCATGAGCATCTCGCCGAGCTCACGAAGAGCAACGCCGCGCTGCGGGGCGCGACGGTGCTCTACCTGCACACGCACCACAAGCTGCAGCTGTTGACGATCGCGCGTCTGCTCGGCGTGACCAAGGGCGCCGTGAACCACGTCATCCGGCGGGCTGAGCTGGACTCGGCCAGAGAGCCGGGGTTCACAAAGCTCGAGTCGCCCGGCGCGTGGGAGTCCTGACCGAGCCGCCTCCGATGAACTCTGATTGTTGACTGGCGGTGGACGGGAGTTGATGAGCCGGGGACCGGAGCCCCCGGAGAGAGCTCCGCGCGGAGCTCCTCGTGGTCGAGGATGCTCGTCGGCCGTACGGTCGCCACGCATCGTGCTTCGGTGGGTTGGTGGACATCCCGGCGCACTCACGCGCTGGTGAGGAGTTCGGCGGGTAACCACTCCTCGACAACGAGCCAGTTGCCGTCGGGGTCGCGCACCGCGCGGACTACTCGTCCCGACCAGCTGCCTTCGACCTGCCGCCAGCCGATCAGGAGGGCCGGGAGCTGTCCGTGTCGGTCGGTGACCCAGCAGTGCTTAATGGACGGGGGCGGGGCCTGTGGGTCAGCTGAGGGCGAGGGCTGAACGGCTCGCTCCTGGTGACCGCCGACTCGAACGCGGTCCTTCAACGGGATGCCCGACCCGCGTCCGTACCCGCCACCTGCCATGTCTCCCAGAGTAGAACAAATGTTCGAAGGCTGGCCGCAGCGCTGGCCTTAGTACGGGCGACACCCACAGCGAGCCGGGTCGACCACCTCACCAACCCCGCGGCCTAGCTCGGCCAAGGCCCCGGTGACCGGGACTACGGGCGCGCGAAACCGCACGCAGTGACTGTGCTCTCACGTAGGTTTCGGTAGAGGAAAAGTCAGTGTCGACGGCAACGGAGCGGGATGGACGTCTTCAAGGTCCACGAGCAGGTGATCGCGGACTACCGCGCCTTCACCTCTGGCTTCGTGGAGGTCCGCGACAGCCGGATCAAGAAGTACGTGGACGACCAGTTCGAGCAGGGCGTGCAGTGGCCGGATCCCTGGCTGAGCCTCAACCCGTCGTTCGCCTCCGGTGGCGCCGTTCCGTACCTGGTCGCGAAGGGTCTCCTTCACCCGGAGGCGGCCCGGATCTTCCGACGCAAGGAGAACCTGCAGGACGCCGGCCGCGACCCGATCGTGCTCCACCAGCACCAACGCGAGGCTGTCGAGGTCGCCCGGACGGGCAAGAGCTACGTGCTCACCACCGGGACGGGGTCCGGAAAGTCGCTCGCCTACATCGTTCCCGTCGTTGACGCCGTCTTGCGGGACCGGGATGCCCGTGGAGGCGAGCGACGGCCCGGCGTCAAGGCCATCGTCGTCTATCCAATGAACGCCTTGGCGAACTCCCAGGTGAACGAGCTGAGGAAGTTTCTGAGCTTCGGCTATCCGGAGGGCGGTGAGCCCGTCACCTTTGCCCGGTACACCGGACAAGAGTCTCAAGACGAGCGGATCAGGATCCTTGCGGAGCCACCCGACATCCTCCTGACCAACTACGTCATGCTCGAACTGGTGCTCACCCGCCCAGACGAGCGCAAGCGCCTGGTCCGCGCCGCCCAGGGCCTGCGGTTTCTCGCTCTCGATGAGCTGCACACGTACCGCGGCAGACAGGGCGCCGATGTGGCGATGCTGATCCGCCGGCTGCGTGACCAGTGCGCCAGCGACGACCTACAGATCGTCGGCACGAGCGCCACCATGGCCAGCGGCGGTACGCAGGCCGAGCGCAGCGAAGTGGTCGCCAGGGTCGCGACGCGACTCTTCGGTGCCGAGGTCACCCCGGACCGCGTCATCGGCGAGACCCTGGTCCGCGCTACCCCCGACGTGACCGCCAGCGACCCGGAGCTCGCCAACGCAGTCACGGACAACGCCACCCAGCAGGCCAGATCGTTCGCCGACTTCACGGCCGACCCGCTGGCCAGCTGGGTGGAAACCACCTTCGGCCTCATGTTGGAGGAGGGCACCGACCGGCTTGTGCGCCGCACGCCGACCACCATCCCCGAGGCCGCCGAGCAACTGGCGAGTCGCACTGGCAGGCCGGTCGAGTCGTGCGCAGTCGCGCTGCGCAACGTTCTACGCGAAGGCTCCTCCGTTAGACAGCCCGACACCGGCCGTCCGGTCTTCGCCTTTCGTCTCCACCAGTTCCTCTCCAAGGGCGACACGGTCTACGTCTCGCTGGAACCCGAGGACACACGGCACATCACCGGCACCTACCAGGTCAGCGTCCCGGACCACCCACAGAAGGCGCTCCTCCCTTTGGGGTTCTGCCGTGAGTGCGGCCAGGAATACCTCGTCGTCGCCAAGGTCGGGCGCGATGGCGGGTCGGCGTTCGTCTCCCGACGCGATGTTGACGCCAGCGGCGGCGATAGCGTCACCGGCTACCTGTACGTCAGCAGCGACCTGCCGTGGCCCGAGGACCCGCTGGCGGCTGGACGGCTGCCCGAGTCCTGGCTCGTCACCGACCCGAACACCGACCGTGTCGAGATCCTCGACAGCAAACGCAAGTACCTCCCCACCAAGGTCTTTGTGAGCCCCACCGGCAGCATCGATGAGACTCGAGCCGGTCTGCCCGCCTGGTTCGTCTCGACACCCTTTGCCTTCTGCATGCGCTGCGGCGTCTCGTACGAGCAGGTACGCGGCAACGACTTCGGCAAGCTCGCGACTCTCGACGCCGAGGGCCGGTCGAGCGCCATGACGCTGCTGAGCGCATCCATCGTCCGCAGCCTGCGCGGTGTCCCCGAGACCGAGCTCCCCCCGTCAGCGCGGAAGCTCCTGACCTTCGTCGACAACCGGCAGGACGCCAGCCTCCAGGCCGGCCACTTCAACGACTTCGTCCAGGTCGCCCAGCTCCGCGCCGCCCTCTACGCTGCTCTCCAGGCTGCTGGCGCTGACGGACTGACCCACGAGGCGTTGGCCGACGCCGTCACCGACGCCTTGGGTCTGACGATGCGCGACTTCGCACAGAGCCCGGACGCCAAGTTCGGTGCCCGCAAGGACGCCGAACGAGCCCTGCGGTCCGTGGTCGAGTACCAGCTCTACGTCGACCTGCAGCGAGGATGGCGGGTCACCATGCCCAACCTCGAGCAGACCGGTCTGGTCAAGGTCGCCTACCGCGACCTGCCCGAGCTCGCCGCCGATGAGGATTCGTGGGCCGGCACCTACCTGCTCAACAAGATCAGCGCCGCGCAACGCGAGGAGCTCGGACGGATCCTCCTCGACGAGCTACGTCGGGTGCGCGCCATCGAGGTCGACTGCCTGACCGAGGAAGGGTTCGACCGCCTCAGGCGCCTCGCCCGATCCCACCTGATCGAGCCCTGGACCCTCGGCGAGGACGAACGCGTCGTCGAGGCCGGAGTCGCCATCCCTCGCCCCGCGCGCGCGGGCGGGCGTCGAGCGCTGCTCGCCGTCTCCGGACGGGGCGCCTTCGGCAAATACCTGCGCCGCGACGCCGCCGGGCTGCCGGGAGAGGTCCGGACCGAAGACTCCGAGCGAGTCATCCAGGACCTCTTCCGCGTACTCACCGACGCGGGTCTCCTGAGCCGAACCGAGAGCGCCGACGGACCCGAGTACCGGATCAACGCCGGCGCGTTGCGATGGGTCCCCGGCGACGGCGCCACCGGCGCTTCCGACCCCCTGCGCAAGGCCTTCAGCGGCGAAGAGACTGCGCGGGTCAACCCGTTCTTCTGCGAGCTGTACCGCGACCTTGCCCGCGGATACGCCGGCATGCTGGCTCGCGAGCACACCGCACAGGTGCCACAAAGCGACCGCCTCGAGCGAGAGGAGGACTTCCGCACCGGCGACCTCCCCCTGCTCTACTGCTCGCCGACCATGGAGCTCGGAGTCGACATCTCCGACCTCAACGCCGTGGGGCTACGCAACGTCCCACCCACACCGGCCAACTACGCCCAGCGGTCCGGACGGGCTGGTCGCAATGGCCAACAGGCCCTGGTCCTGACGTACTGCTCCACCGGCAACGCACACGACAACTACTGGTTCCGCCGGTCCCGAGAGATGGTCTCCGGGTCGGTCATCGCCCCGCGCCTCGACCTGACCAACGAGGACCTCATCCGCTCCCACGTGCACGCCATCTGGCTGGCCGAGACCGACGAGTCGATGAAGTCCTCCATCACCGACCTCGTCGAGGCCGGGGGAGACACCCCGAGCCTGACGCTGCTCCCACAGCTGTGGGACGCGGTCAACAAGCCCAACGTCACACGTCACGCGCAGCAGACCGCCGAGCGCGTCCTGGCCGAACTTCGGCACACCTGGGCCCTCGACGGCGGTGACCCCTCCTGGTGGTCCGACACCTGGGTCCACGACCAGGTCAAGCACGCAGCCGCGTCCCTCGACGACGCCCTCCAGCGATGGCGGGAGCTGTACCGCACCGCGCTTGCCGAGTACCACGAGCAGCACCGACTCGCGATCAGCACCAACGCCAGCAAGTGGGACCGCCGCCAGGCCGAACGCCGACGCGCCGACGCCCGCAACCAGCTCACCCTGCTGCGCAACGACGACCGGGAAGCCGGCGCAACCGACTTCTACTCCTACCGCTACCTGGCCAGCGAAGGCTTCCTGCCCGGCTACTCGTTCCCCCGGTTGCCCCTCGCCGCCTACATCCCCGCACGTCGCGGCAGAAAGGTCGACGGCGACTTCCTGCAGCGCCCACGGTTCGTCGCCATCAGCGAGTTCGGCCCCAACAGCCTCATCTACCACGAGGGTGCCCGCTACGAGGTCACGCGCGTGCAAATGCCACGCGACCCCGGTAACACCACCGGCGGGGGAGCGGTTACCGAGACCGCCAAGCGATGCGAGGGATGCGGCTACCACCACCCGGTCCGAGTCGGGCTCGACCGATGCGAGAACTGCCAGCACCCGCTCGGCGCCACCCAGTACGGCCTCCTGCGCCTGCAGACCGTGTTCACCCGCCGCCGCGAGCGGATCAGCAGCGACGAAGAGGAACGCCGGAAGAGCGGCTTCGAGCTCGAGGTCTCCCTGCGCTTCGCCGACCGCGGCGGCCGCCCCAACTGCACCCGCGCCACGGCATCAGCCGGCAACGACCCGGTCCTTGAGATGAGCCACGCCGAGGCTGCCGAGATCCGGATCGCAAACGTCGGTCGACGACGCCGGAAGAACCCCCAAGACCGCGGATTCTGGCTCGACCTGCGCGAGGGCAACTGGCTCAGCGACAAGCAGGCGGCCGACTCACCTGTCGACACCGAGGGCCTGGTGAGTGCCGAGGACGTCAAAGAGAAGGAGAAGGTCACCCCCTACGTCGAGGACCGCCGCAACCTGCTGGTGCTCCGCCTGACCCGGTCGGTGGAGGACCAAGTGGCGGTCACCCTGCGCGCCGCGCTCGAGCGCGCCATCGAGGCCGAGTTCCAGCTCGAGGACTCCGAGCTCGACAGCCGCGAGCTGCCGGACCTCGACGGTCGCGGCCGGATGCTCCTCACCGAGGCCGCCGAGGGCGGCGCAGGCGTGCTCGGCCGGCTTGTCGACGAGCCCGATGCACTGGCCCGGGTTGCGCGCCGAGCGCTCACGATCGTGCACTACAACCCCGACACGGGTGACGACCTCGAGAAGGCCCCAGGAGCGCGCGAACGCTGCGAACGCGGGTGCTACGACTGCCTGCTGTCCTACGCCAACCAGTACGAGCACAGCCGCATCGACCGCCACGCCGTCGTCCCGCTGCTGCGGCAGCTCCTGAAGGTCCAGGTGGCCGGCGGCGCCGGCGGCCGAGACCGAGACGACCAGCGAGACTGGCTCCACAAGCTGCGCGACTCCGAGCTGGAGAGGAAGTTCGTCGACTGGCTCAGCGACACCGGACGACGCCTGCCCGACGACGCACAACGCACCATCGAGGCGGCCCAAGCCCGTCCGGACTTCGTCTACGACCTGCCCGGCAACCCCGTCGCTGTCTTCGTCGATGGACCCCACCACGACGACGCCGTCCGGCAGCAACGCGACGAGCAGGCCGCCGAGCGGCTCGAGAACCTCGGGTGGACCGTCGTCCGGATCCGGCACGATGACGACTGGACCACCACCGCCGACCGCTACCAGTGGCTCTTCGGCCCTGCAAGGAGCACCGCATCCACATGACCTCCCCTGCCCCCCTGGACGTCGCCGTCGGCAGCCTGGTCCGCGCCCGAGGTCGCGAGTGGGTCGTCCTGCCCGGCACCACTCCCGACTTCGTACTCCTTCAGCCCCTCGGCGGCGGCAGCGACGACGTCGTCGGAGTCTTTCCCGACGAGGGAGTCGAACACGCCACCTTTCCCCCGCCCACCGCCGCCGACCTCGGTGACAGCGCTTCCACTGCCCTGCTGCGCACCGCCCTGCGCGTCGGCTTCACCGCCGGAGCCGGCCCCTTCCGCTCCCTGGCGGGCATCAGCGTCAGCCCGCGCAGCTACCAGTACGTCCCCCTGCTCATGGCCCTGAGACAGGAGACCGTCCGGCTCCTGATCGCCGACGACGTCGGCATCGGCAAAACCATCGAGGCCGGCCTGATCGCCGCCGAACTGCTCGCCCAAGGCACCGTCCGGCGCCTCGCCGTCCTGTGCTCACCGGCACTCGCCGAGCAGTGGCAGCGCGAGCTCGCCACCAAGTTCGGCATCGACGCCGCGCTCGTGCTCACCAGCACCGTAAAGCGCCTCGAGCGCGGCCTGATGCTCAACGAGTCGCTGTTCGACCGCTACCCGCACGTCATCGTCTCCACCGACTTCATCAAATCCGCCCGTCGCCGCCACGACTTCCTTCTCCGCTGCCCCGAGCTGGTCATCGTCGACGAAGCCCACAACTGCGTCGCCGGCGCTGGCGTCGGCCATCGGTCCCGACACCAGCGCTACGAGCTGCTGCGTGACCTGGCCGCCGATGCGACCCGCCACCTCGTGATGGCCACCGCAACCCCGCACTCCGGCGACGAGGCCGCGTTCACCAACCTGGTCGGCCTCTGCAACCCCGAGCTCGCCACGGCCGACCTCAGCTCCGAGAAGGGCCGCCGCCTTCTCGCCCAGCACTTCGTGCAACGCCGCCGCGCGGACATCCGCCACTACCTCGACGAGGACACCCCATTCCCCAAGGACCGCCTGACCCTCGACGTTCCCTACACGCTCTCGCCGGCCTACCGCGACCTGTTCGACGATGTTCTCGCCTACGCCCGCGAGCAGGTCCGCGACGGCGTCGACGGCACGCGTGGACGCGTCCGATGGTGGTCTGTCCTCGCACTGCTCCGAGCGCTCGCCTCCAGTCCCCAGGCGGCAGCCGCGACTCTGCGAACGCGCGCAGCCAACGCCGAGGCCACCACCGCTCAGGAGGCCGATGAACTTGGCCGGGCTGCCGTCCTCGACAGCGCTGACGACGAGTCACTCGAAGGGATCGACACCACGCCCGGCGCACTCACCGACGACGAGACCAGCGCCGGTACCGACACTGCCGAGCGGCGGCGCCTGCTCGGATTCGCTCGGCGGGCCGCCGACCTCGCCGGGCCGGACCACGACCGCAAGCTCGCCGCCGTCACCACCCAGGTCAAGAAACTCCTAGCGGACGGCTACAGCCCGATCGTGTTCTGCCGCTTCATCGACACCGCCCACTACGTGGCGGCTCACCTCAACACGGCACTCGGCACCAAGAGAAACCCCGTGCACGTCGTCAGCGTCACCGGCGAGCTCCCACCCGCCGAGAGGGAACGCCGCGTGGGCGAGCTCACCGAACTCGACGGCGAACACGTCCTCGTCGCCACCGACTGCCTCTCCGAAGGTGTCAACCTGCAGGAGCACTTCTCCGCGGTCGTGCACTACGACCTGTGCTGGAACCCCACCCGCCACGAGCAGCGCGAAGGACGGGTCGACCGCTACCTTCAGCGGAAGGAGGTCGTCCGCGCCGTCACCCTTTACGGCGAGGACAACGGCATCGACGGCATCGTCCTCGACGTCCTCATCCGCCGCCACCGTGCGATCGCCAAGGCCACCGGCGTGGCGGTTCCCGTCCCCGGCGACGGCCAAGGCCTCATCGACGCCCTCGCCGAGGGCCTGCTGCTACGCCGCCAGGACTCCCGCGATCAGCTCGTCCTGGACCTCGGACTGGACGAGCGCACCCAACAGCTCGAGGACGCCTGGACCTCTGCGGCCGAGCAGGAGAAGGTCTCCCGCACCCGCTACGCCCAGCACGCGATCAAGCCTGAGGAAGTCGCGGCCGAGGTCGAGGAGCTCCACGCCGCGCTGGGAACCCATGGCGACCTCGAGACCTTCCTCACCGGCACCCTGCGCGCTCTCGGCTCCACCCTGACCACCGGGACCGACGCCTTCACCGCCGTCACCGCCACCCTGCCCCTCGGCCTGCGCACCGCCCTGCCGGTCGGGATCCGCGACCCGCTGCCGTTCCACTCAGAGCCGCCCGCAGGCCGCGGTGAGGCGGTCATCGCCCGCACCGACCCCACCGTCCAGGCAATCGCCCGCTACGTGCTCGAGAGCGCACTCGACCCCACCGTGCCAGCCCCGGAGCGGCCAGCGCGGCGGGCCGGCGTCATGCGCACCCGCGCCGTGCAGACGCGCACCACGCTCCTGCTCGTCCGCTTCCGGTTCCAGCTGGAACTTCCCGCATCCGACGGGGTCCAGCAACGGGTCGCGGAGGACGCCCGAGTCCTTGCCTTCGAGGGCACGCCATCACAAGCCCTCTGGCTCCCCGACGACCGGGCCGAGGACCTGCTGTCAGCAACTCCGACGGCCAACGTCATCGAGGGGGCCGCCCACGACGCGATCAGTAAGGTTCTCGACGGACTCTCGGCGCTCACCCCGCACCTGGAGTCAGTGGCCGACGAACATGCGGACAGGCTGCTCGGCGCCCACCGCCGTGCCCGTACCGGCGCCGGCGCTGCCCGCCGAGGCCTTGCTGTTACTGCACAACGCCCCGTCGATGTGCTCAGTGTCCAGCTCTTCTTGCCCGATCTCGGAGGTGCCTCGTGAACGGCGGACTGACCTCGGTCCGCGTGGCCGGCGCGCTGATGCCCGGCGACGTGCTCTCAGCTGTCCTGGCCGGCGACCTGGACGGCCTCACGGGCTCGGCGTACCACCTGGGGTCCGAGAGTCCCCGGGAGGCGGCCGCACGGGTCTGGACACACCTGCTCGGGGTCTACCGGCGGTTCCGCTCCGACCTCGACAGCCTGCCCGACGAGGACCCCGCGGTCGGGCTCACACGCGAACGTTGGCTCACGCTCCTGCTCTCCGAGCTCGGCTACGGCCGGGTGCCGCCCACGCCGGCGGGTGGCTTGGCCGTGGGGGACAAGCAGTACCCGGTCAGCCACCTGTGGGGCGCCACCCCGATGCACCTGCTCGGATGGGGAGTCCCGCTCGACAAGCGGTCCGCCGGTGTAGCCGGGGCGGCACGCGCTCCGCACGCGATGGTGCAAGAACTGCTCAACCGCACCGATGAGTACCTCTGGGCGGTCGTGGCCAACGGCCGCGTGCTACGCCTGCTGCGCGACTCCACCACCCTCACCGGGCAGGCCTACGTCGAGTTCGACCTTGAGGCGATGTTCGACGGCGAGCTCTTCGCCGAGTTCGCCCTCCTCTACCTGCTCTGCCACCAGTCCCGCGTCGAAGTGCCGGATGACGGCCAGCCCGCCGACTGCTGGCTCGAGCGCTGGCGCGTCACCGCTGTGAGCCAGGGCGTGCGTGCCATGACGCTGCTGCGTGACGGGGTCGAACTGGCGCTGGAGACCCTCGGCACGGGCTTCCTCCAGCACCCTGCGAATACCAAGCTGCGCGACCGCCTGGAGCGCGGCGAGATCCGCCTCAGCGACGTCCACGCCGCGCTGCTGCGACTGGCCTACCGACTCCTCTTCTGGGCCGTCGCCGAGGACCGTGACGCCCTGCTCAGCCCAGACGCCAGCCAGGAGCAGCGAAGGCGCTACGCCGAGCACTTCTCCTCCACGCGCCTTCGTCGTCTGGCCGTCCGCCGTCACGGCAGCGGCCACGACGATCTGTGGCAGGCCGCCACGTTCGTCCTAGACGCCCTCGGCCGCAAGGAGGGTGAGCAACGCCTCGGGCTCCCTGGCCTCGGTGGCCTCTTCGCACCCACCGCAGCCGATGTCCTAGCCGGCAGCCGACTTCCGAACGCCGCCCTTCTCACCGCCGTTCGCTCGCTTGCGGTCGTGCAACCGAAGGGCCAGCCGCAGCGACTGGTCGACTTCGCCCACCTCGGCGCCGAAGAACTCGGCTCGATCTACGAGTCCCTGCTGGAGCTGGTGCCACGCCACGACCCGACCACCCACGCCTTCACTCTGGAGACCCTCGCCGGCAACGACCGCAAGACCTCCGGCAGTTACTACACCCCCACCGAACTCGTCGAGCTCGTCCTCGACACCGCACTCGACCCCGTGCTGGACGACGCCGAGAAGAACGCCCACACCACCGAGGAGGCCGAAGCAGCCCTACTGGGGCTGCGGGTGTGCGACCCGAGCGTCGGATCGGCGCACTTCCTGGTAGCTGCTGCCCGCCGCATCGCCACTCGACTCGCCACCGTGCGCACCGGCGAAGTCGACCCCACCCCAACCGCCTACAGCGACGCAATGCACGACGTCGTCGCCCGCTGCGTCTACGGCATCGACATCAACCCGATGGCGGCCGACCTGGCCAAGGTCAGCCTCTGGCTCACCGCCATGAGCCCCGGCCGCCCCCTATCGTTCCTCGACCACCACATCAAGGTCGGCAACGCCCTCCTCGGCACCACTCCCGCCCTCATCCATGGGGGCATTCCCGACACCGCCTACGTCGCCCTCACCGGCGACGACAAGTCCGCCGCGTCCACATTGAAGAAGCGCAACGCCACCGAACGCGGTCAGGGCGACCTCTTCGACGACGCCGGCATCGATATCGACACCGCAAGCCTGCGCAAGGCCACCGCCGAGATCACCGACCGCGCCGCCGCAGCCACCACCGTGGACGACGTCGCCTGGGCCGCCCAGCGCTACGCCGACCTACAGAGCGATCCCGACATCATCCGCGCCCGCCGCGTCGCCGACGCCTGGTGCGCGGCCTTCCTCGGCCCCAAGACCGCCGACGCCGAGCCGATCACCCACCGGGCCCTGACCGCCATCGCCGACGAAGCCGCTCCCGACCCCGTTGTGAAAGCCGTCGACGAGCTCGCGACCCGGCACCGGCTGTTCCACTGGCATCTGGAGTTCCCCGACGTGTTCCGCGTGCCCGACGACGGTCTCGCGCGCGGTCCGTACGGCTGGACAGGTGGCTTCGATGCGGTCCTCGGCAATCCACCGTGGGAGCGCATCAAGCTCCAGGAGCAGGAGTTCTTCGCGATCCGCGAGCCGGCCATTGCCGAGGCGAAGAACGCCGCCGCCCGCAAAAAGGCCATCGCGGCACTCGCCGAGACCGACCCAGACCTGTTTGGCGAGTTCAACGCCGCGCGCCGACAGAGCGAAGCCGAGAGCCAGTTCCTCCGCGGCAGCGGCCGTTACCCGCTGTGCGGCGTCGGCGACGTAAATACCTACAGCGTCTTCGCCGAGCACTTCCGCGCCACCCTCGCTCCGACCGGCCGCAGCGGCATCATCACCCCGACCGGCCTTGCGACGGACGCCACCACCGCCGCCTTTTTCGCCGACACGATCACGTCTGGGCGCCTCGCGGCCTTCTTCGATTTCGTCACCGGACCGGAGATCTGGAGCGGGATAGGCCACAACAGGTTCCGCTTCGCCGTGTCCTCGACCACTGGTGGTGAGCGCATCCCCGAGGCGCAGCTCTCCTTCGACAACCGGCATCCGCGCGACCTTCAGATCGCAGATCGCAAATACAGCCTGCCATCCGATGACCTGGTCCTGTTGAACCCGAACACCGGAACGTTGCCCATTTTCGCGGACACCCGCGACGCAGAGGTGACCCTCGCCTGCTATCGCCGACACCCCATCCTGATCCGCGACGGCGGACGCAATCCCTGGGGGCTTCGCTTTTCCCGTCTCTTCGACATGGCAAACGACAGCGCTCTTTTCCACACCGTCGAGGACCTTGAAGACCTCGAGGCCACCTTCGACGGCTGGGCCTGGACCCACGCCGACCAGCGCTGGCTGCCTCTGTACGAAGCGAAGATGCTGAGCCACTGGAACTCCCGCTTCTCGGGATATGCCGACGTCCCCGAGGGCTACCAGGGGACTGCGTTGCCGCGACTCACCGACGAGCGGTTGGACGACCCCGCCTCCGAACCGATGGCCCGCTACTGGGTGCCTGAGGCCAACGTCACCAAGGCGATCCCCGAGGGATGGGATCGAAACTGGTTGTTCGGGTGGCGCGACATCGCCCGATCCAGCGACATGCGCACGTTCGTCCCGAGTGTGCTCCCACGCGCCGCGGTGGGGGACAAGTTCCTGCTCGCCTTCGCAGCGGCTCCGAGCAAGACGCCGTTCTTGCAGGCGGTTTGGTCCTCGCTGATCTTCGACTACATCTCGAGGCAGAAGATCAGCGGCACAGGAATGAAGTACTTCTTGACCAAGCAATTGGCGTGCCCAGAGCCGGAGGCATTCGATGGCGTACCAGCTTGGTCTCAAGAGCCCTTGGGGGCCTTTGTGCGGGCTCGAGTTCTGGAGCTGACCTACACGAGTGAAAGGCTCGCAGCGTACGCCGTCGACGTTCTTTCAGGCGAGCCCGGCACAACGGATCCCGGGCCGCCGTTCCGATGGGTTCCTGAGCGCCGGGAGCAGCTGCGCGCCGAGCTTGAGGCCGCCATGCTTTGCCTCTACGGCCTCGATCGCGAGGATGCGGAATACGTCCTCGATTCGTTCGTCTTGGTATGCAAGTACGAGGAGCGCGACCACGGGGAGTTCCGGACCAAGCGGCTCGTGCTTGCCGCCTACGACGCCATGGCAGCCGCTGCCGAGAGCGGCGTGCCGTTCGTCAGCCCGCTGGACCCGGCCCCCGGCGAAGGCCCTCGACACCTGGAGCGTGAGTCGTGACCCAACAGCCCGCCGCAACTGCTGTCACGCCCGACGCCGATCCGGTGCAGGATCCCGACTGGCCGAAGCGATGCCGCACCCGCCTGCGCGCCGCCCTCGAGGTGCTTGGCGAGCACCAGGATCCGATTCAGACCACCGAGTTGCAGGAGCTCGCTGCCGGCCGTGTGCCTCTCAACGACTACGACTCCTCGCTCACCGCCACCGGCGCGGTGCGGGCGTGGAACAACTTCGGCTGGAACCTCACGACCACCTACGAGCACGCAGGCTGGCTCCACGCCACTTCCGACGGGGGGTTCCGACTCACCAGGGAAGGCCGAGGGGCGCTTAGCAGCCACCCCGACCCCATGGCCCTGTACGACGCCGCTGTACAGGGCTACCAGGCATGGGACGTCGCACGTAACGAGCCGCTGCCAGATTTGCCGGCCACTCCAGAGAGCGACGTCTTGCACAGCGGCGCCGGGGCCGCCCACAGCATGCGGGCCTGCACGCCAGTGCTGAACGCGTGGCGCAGTTTGGACTCCGCCTTCTCGCCAGGCTCACCGATCTGGAGCCCCGCCACCACGACCACGCTGCGCAAATACCTCGACGGCGCGCCCCGTCCACTGGCCTCCACCCTGCCAGGGCTCGATGACCTCGGCGCTCGGACCCTGGCTGCAGAGGCGCTCGTGCTCCTGGTCGGGCCGTTCAGCGACATGGTCGGCAGCACCAAGCGCAGCCGGGTACGCAACCCGCTCATCCCCGCCGTTGATCCACCCGGGCTGCCCTGGCAGTTGTCCGCGGACCTCGAGCAGGGCTTCGTTCACGGCGGCAAGGCCCTGATCGCGACACCCGTCACGATGCTCGAGTCGTTCGTTCGGCTGCTCGACCACTGGTGGTCGCAGCCGCAAGACACCCGAGACGCCGCCTGGGCCGACCCATGGGCCTTCCGGGACCTGGTGAGCGGGGTGCCTGACGTCGACGACCGCGTCGCCTCGCTCATGTGCCTGCTGGCCCACCCGCGCTCCTTCACCACGGTGCTGCGCGTTACCGACCGTCAGCGCATCGTCGAGATGTTCGCCGACCGCCTCGAGGCAGCCACCGACGACGTCGAGAAGGACCTGAAGAGCATCACGCTGGCCCTCCAGGACGACCAGGGCGGTAAGCCGGTGCGCTACGACACCGCACCATTGCTGCAGCAGTGGAGCCAGGAGGTCGAGGGCGGAGGGCGGGCCTGGCTGGTGCGCGGTGAGCTCGACCAGCAGAACCGTGTACCGGCCTGGGTCAGCCAAGGCCGCGTCACCCTCACCGTGGGGCGGCTCACACAGCTTCCCGCCCAGTTCACGCAGGACGCGCTGAGCAGCCTCGTGGAGGACCGCTACTCAGACCTGCAGGTGGTCAAGCGCGAGGCCAAGAAGCGCGATGTCCTCGCCTTCGTCCTGGGCATGCAGCCCGGCGACCTCATCACGACCGTCGACGGCGGGACGCTCCGACTTGGACGCGTCGAGGACGGGCCTGCGACTCTGCAGTCCATCGGTGGGTCCACCCTGATCGTCAGGCCGGTCGCCTGGTTCACCGAAAGTTCGCCGACCGTCAAGGAGCTGCCCGCCGGCGTCCGCAGTCGGGTGCGGTTCAAGGGGGAGGACGTCCTCGACCTCACCGAGATCGTCGCTGCCCTCGAGCTCCTCACCCAGGTTGATGAGGAGCTGACCGGCGACGTCGACATCGACCAGGTCGAGCTGGACCTCGAGGGCGAGACCGAGACACCGCCAGGGCAGCTGCCAACCAAGGCGGAACTCGCATGCGACACCACGAAGCTGGCCGCGGACCTACACCACGCGGACGCCGGCTGGCTCGACGAGCTCTTGATCAGTCTCAACGAACGCAAGCAGGTCGTCCTGGACGGCCCACCCGGCACCGGCAAGACCTATCTCGTCCAGCATCTGCTCGAGGCATGTGGCGTGGTGGAGGGTCAGTCCGCGCTCGTGCAGTTCCATCCGACGTACAGCTACGAGGATTTCGTGGAGGGCTTCCGCCCCACTACTGAGGGTGGGGGAGCCACGTTGGCCGTCCGGCCGGGTCCGCTGAGGCGGATCGCAGACGAGGCGCGCAACGCGGAGGGCAAGCCATTCGTGCTGGTCATCGACGAGATCAACCGGGCCAACATCGCGAAGGTCTTCGGTGAGCTGTACTTCCTGCTGGAGTATCGGGGCTCCGAGGTTGAGCTCCTTTACAGCGAGGGGGAGCGGTTCAGCTTGCCGGACAACCTCTTCATCATCGGCACGATGAACACCGCCGACCGCTCTATCGCCCTACTCGACGCCGCCATGCGCCGCCGATTCGTGTTCCTGTCCATGGACACCGACGAGCCGGCACTCAGCGGAGTGCTCGCCCGGTGGTGTGCCGACAACCAACGCCCGCCAGGCCTCGCCCAGCTGCGGGACCGCCTCAACGCCGAGATGGTCAAGCGCGGCCTCGACAAGTCGCTCGCCTTCGGCCCGTCGTATTTCATGCGAGACGGGTCCGACACCCAGGGCGCGCTTGAGCGGTTGTGGCGCCGCGAGTTGCGCCCCATGTTGGTCGAGCACCACTACGGCGCCCACGACAACGTCGACACCTGGTACCCGTTCTCGGCATGGCTCGCGGAGTGCGGCTTGGCAGCACCGACCCCATCCGCCGAAGCCGCCGAACCCGCCGAGGACCACGGTGACGAGGGCTGACCTCGAGCATCTCACCGAGGGGCAGCGTCTCTACCCGGTCGACCTGACACGCGCCGAGGCGGCTGCCTTGAACCGGAGCGGCCTCGTGACCGCTCAGCCCGACGTCGATGGTTGGCGCGTCACGGCTGAGCACGCCGTCGGCGCGGTCCGCCGTGGCGACCTGGTCGTTCGCGTGACACCGAAAGTCGGCGCCGCGAAGGTGCTGACGTTGCTCGCCCGGGCTCAGGGCGTGCGCGGGCTGAAGGTGGACCCGGAGCTCGTGGGGGTCGCTCCTCACGCGGATATTTCCGCGGTACTCGCCGTCCTCTTCGCCCAGGAGGCGGCCACCGCCATGGCCGCCGGACCACTTCGCGGCTACCGCAGCGAGGACCAGACTCTGCCAGTACTCCGCGGACGCGTCCGGCTGCGAGAGCAGCACCTGCGCCGCTTCGGACTCCCTGTGCCGCTCGAGGTCACCGTCGACGAGTGGACCCTGGACACCGACGACAACCGGCGCACCCGTGCCGCCGCGACCGCACTCCTTGCCTTGCCAGGCGTGCCCGAACACAGCACCCAGGCGCTGAGACGGCTCGACCGGTTGCTCGGCGAGGCGAAGCTCCTCGCGCCCGGTGCCCCGCTCGAACCTTGGACCCCAACACGCCTCAACGTAAAGATGCATCGGCTCCTCCACCTTGCCGACGTCGTCCTGGCGCACACGAGCGTGGAGCACGAGGCCGGCGCGACTCAGACGCACGGATTCGTGGTGAACATGGCGTGGCTGTTCGAGACCCTTATCGCCAGGCTCCTGGAGGAGCAGACACTGGGGCTGGTTCCGCAGCAGACGATGCCGCTCGACACTCTCGGCCGACTTAGCATCAAGCCGGATCTGCTGTTCGACGGCCCGGGTGGCGTGGTGGCGGTAGCGGACACGAAGTACAAGCTGCTCGATGACAACGGCAAAGTCCCTAACGCAGACGTCTACCAACTTGTCACCTACTGCGCCCGGCTCGGGCTGAGCACCGGGCACCTCATCTACTCGTCCGATGAACCGGGACCGGACCCGTTTGGCATCGTCGGCACGAACGTGCTGCTCGTCGTCCACGCGGTCGACGTCAGCCGACCTGTCGACGTGATCGAGCAGCAAGTGCGGGAGATCGGCCTACGACTGTTGGCAACTGGAATCCGAGAATCCGGCAGTACCGAAGCCCGACCTCTCACCCCGGCCGGCTGAGAGGGAAGCACGTGGCGGGCACGCCTGCGTGGATGGACTATGTCGCCTGCGGCGAAGGCGGTCAGCGTCATGAGCCGAACCACCGCTCAGCAGATCAATTGCCCGGCCTGCATCGGTCGCGAGTTCGAAACCGTCAGCTTCAGCCACGGTGACATCGCGTTGGTCCACGCCCGGCCGGGAGAACTTCAAGTCCGCGGTCTCCGAGTGGGCTGCGCCCGCACAGTTCACCGAGACGGTGGCGCGGGCTGCCTACGGCTGAAACATCCCCGGCCGGAGCAGCGCCCACGTAGAGTTTCCGGTGCTGCGGCTGAGCGAGGGGAACGGGATGGCTCGGGGCTGGAGTTACTGGTCGAGGAACAAGTTGGAGATCCTCACGGACTACCTCCCGGCATTCAACAGCGCCTCGAAGGGCAAGGCATCCGAGCGGATCTACATCGACGTGATGGCCGGCGAGCCGGAGAACCACGATCGTGAAACCGGCGAGTCGTTCGACGGGTCGGCCCGGATCGCGATGGCGGCGGCCCCGGGCTTCACCCGGTTCGCTTTCGGCGAGATGCCGCCAAAGGCGGCGCAGCTCGAGGCTGACCTGGAGCCGCGAAGCGCCGGTCGGCCGTTCAAGGTCTACGAAGGGGACTGCAACGCCACGATCAAGGGGATGCTGGCCGATCTGTCCGACGTCTGCTGGGCGCCTACCTTCGCCTTCCTCGACCAGCAGGCGGCCGAGCTCCACTGGGAGACAATGGCGGCCATCGCTGCGTTCCGACGGGGTAAGACGAAGGCCGAGCAATGGATCCTCTGGTCCCCAGCGATGCTGATCAAGGGGCTCACAGGCTCCAATGGAGACCTGTACTTCGCGCGCGTGGACCGAATGTACGGCACCAACGCCTGGCGCCGGATCTTCGCGGCCCGCCGACGCGAGGTCATCACGGCTGAGGAGTTCCGGGCCGAGATGGTCAACCTGATCCGGTGGCGTCTGGAGACCAAACTCGGCTACTTGCATACCGCACGCATCCCGATGCGGATGCTCAACGGGGTGACGATCTACGACATGGTGTTCGCGACTGACCACGACGTCGGCCTCAAGATCATGTCCCACCTGTACGCGAAGGCGGCCGAGCGCGAGCCGCGGATGCGTCAAGAGGCGATCGAGAGATCCAAGCAGGCGCCCAGGTACGCCGACGACTTCCTGTTCGACATGCAGCCCGCGCCGAACCCGTCCGTTCCGAAGTGGCGGAGCGAACCGTGCACCGACCCAACCGAGAGAGACTGGTGGGACTAGCTCAATGCGAGCGCAGGCATATCGTCCCAGGTCCTGCCATCGAGTTCCCTACCGTTGGCCTTGGGAGTGCGGCCACCCCACTGCTTGAAGAAGAACGCCACTCCGGCGGCATGGCACTGGTCGCGGATATCCTCGGCCCAGCTGGGCTCCATCGGACGAGCGCGAGGCCCTGACTCGCCGCCGACAATGACCCAGTCGACGCTCTCCAGGTTCATCCGCGGGAGCGGAGTGATCAGCGGCTCGCAGGACAAGAACCGCGTCTTCGCGGGCGTTCTACGAAGGTGATCGATCCGATCGACGGCGTCGAACGACTCGACCGAAACACCCATCCAAAGGTTGTCGGGCCAGTCGAGCTGGTCGGCAACCCGCGCCATGCGGTGTGCTCGCTTGGTGAGCGCCTGATAGGTGTGCTGCGGAGTATCTCGGATGACGTCAAATACGTCGCGGATGAACGGGATCGGGACCTTGGCATGGAACAGGTCGCTCATCGAGTTTACGAAAACAACCTTGGGCGACCGCCACTTGTACGGCTGGGCGAGCGCCGACGGGTGCGTGGTGACGCCGAATCCGGGACCGGAGGTCCGCGGGTCCCCGTCGTTCTGGTACTTCTCGGCGCCCATTGCCTTCAGTCGCTTGGCGAGGGCTAGGGCATAGCAGTTGTCACACCCTGCGGCGACTCGGTCGCATCCGGTGACGGGGTTCCAGGTGACCTCGGTCCACTCGATGCCGCTGTTGGTGGCCACGTGATGCCCTTCCTGTCGGTCCCGCTGCGATAGTCGACCGGGTGCACTCGGAGCTGCGTCTTCGCGCGCACGCGGTCAGGCTAGCCCTACGTCAGGGAAGCCTGCGGATGCCGCTCCCGCTCAGGGTCACCCGGCTGCATCCATGTCTCGAAGACGAACGGCGGGCCGATGAGGTTGGCCCTGCTTGGCGCCTCAGGGCTGCCGCCTTGTGGCCTACTCGAGAACTGGCAGAGCCCGGAGTTGATGAACCGGGAGTAGCCGGGTGCGCGGCGCCCGGATCGCGGCAAGTCCGGGAGAGCCATTGCGGGCACTGGGCGCCGGCTCTGGTGCAACGCGGCGCGGCATCACCCCGCCGGTGCCCTCGTCGCGATGGGAATGGGGATGAAACTGCTGACCGCTGGCTGCTGCAGTGCCACGATGCCGACATGACCCTTGTGCTGCGCGTGGGCGAGAAGTTCGAGATGAAGGGCCGCACCATCACAGTCTCGAAGATGCAGGCTGACGTCGGGCCACAGGTCCGCGACTACCTGGTCGAGGTGGCCCGCCGAGGCGGGACGGTGACCTACGGCAACCTCAAGGACGACCTCAACCTCACATACCCGCCGAACGGGCTGGGTCGGCTGCTCGATGTCATCTCCGAGGACTGTCACCGCCGCGGCGAGCCCTCCCTCGCGCCTCTGGTTGTGAACAAGGCGACCGGGGAAGCAGGATCGGATTACGACGGCCATCCCGAGTCTGATCGTCAAGCGCTCTACGGCTACTGGTCCTGATGGCCACCATTGCCGAGCGCATTCTCGAAGCGATCCAGTTCGGGCCGCTCGACGACGACGTGCTCGCGGAGCGCCTCGGGGTGAGCCCGCGGCAGTCGATCAACCAGGCCGCCCGGCGGCTCGAACAGCAGGGATGTCTGCGGCGGTTCACCGGGCCTGACGAGAAGATTGTCAAGGCGCTCCCCGAGCACCCGATGCCCGAGTCGCCGCGGCCCGCCGAGGCACCGGTGAGAGTTCAACGGCTCGTCTTCCGCGAGGACGACGTCAAGGCGGCTGTGAAGGCGCACCTCGAAGAGCGGGGCTTCGACGTTGCGGTCGCGTGGGGCAAGGAGCGCGGGGTCGACATCGACGCGCGCCACCTCGACGGGCGTCGCTACATGATCGAGGCCAAGGGCGGGCTCGCCTCCGACCAACAACAAGGCAGTTACTTCCTCGGCGCGATCGGTGAACTGGTCCAGCGCATGGTGGACCCAGAGGTCCAGTACGGGCTCGCGCTGCCGTTGAACCGCCGCTATCGAGGGCTCGTGAACAGGCTGCCTCGCCTTGCGTGGGAACGACTCGGGCTCGTGGTGTTCTGGGTGCTGCGTGACCTGGATGGCGTCATGACCGTCGAGGTCCAGGAAGGGCCGCAGGGAGCGACGGAAACGACTGGCCTGGAGGCGAAGTCGCCGGTCGAGCCGGACGAGGAGATCTACTGACCCGCAAGGTCGATCCTGTCCCGACACCAACGGGTCGGCGGGCGGGGGACTGCGTTGCTCAGGCGCGGTCGTCGAGGTGTACCTCGACGCCGGACGCCCTCGGCAAACGGGCACAGACCGCTGCGCCGGCGTTCGGCCGGCGGATCGGGAGGAACAGCGGTGCAGGGTGGGTGGGGTGCCCTAGCGTGCGGGGCGTGGAGGAACAGGTGGGGGCGAGGTTCACCGCGGCGTGGGCGGTGTTCGCCGCCTCGTCCTCACTGCCGCGGTCGTCGACTCAGCGCATCCCGAAGAACGACGTGATGCGGTCGACCTGCTTCTGATCTAGAAGGGCCGGGCGGCACGCCCCGTAGGCGTTGGTCAGGTCGATCACGAGCTGTCAGGTCTGGTCCAGGCTCAGGTCGATGGTCGCGGTCTCGCCGTCGGCGTTGGTGATCGAGACGTCGACGCGCTGCACGTCCTCGTCGACGTAGCGGGCACGAGCCGAGACCTTCTTGGCCCTGACGGCTTCTGAACGCTTGAAGAACCCCATCGGTGAATGCCGCCCCTACCGGTCGCCGGCAACTCGGGCCATGGCCCAGAACAGTTGATGAGGCATTGCGAGTGCCAGGTCCTCGATGCCGGCCTCTGTGCGGGACCCGTAGGCCGCGGCGAGGGCGGCCCGCGTCGCGGCAGAGTCCTCCGCCTGGGGATCCATGAGCTTGGCGAGAGGCTGGTAGATCGCCTTCGGGATCTCGTCGCGCAGGCGCTCCCTGTCAGCCTCAGACAATGTCGTCCAGGCCGCAGCGAGTTCGCGCAGGTGTTTCGCGCGACTCCGCTCCTCGCGGGCGACGTGCTCCGCGCTCTCACGGGCACGGAAGGCCTCAAGCTCGGCGCGTGCGATCCGCCAGGTGGCGGGGCCGCCTGCTCGCGGAACCGCGGTCGCCAGGCGTCCCTTCCTCACCAGATCCATCGCCCGGGTGTTCGGGACGCCAAGTTCGGCGGCGACCTGCTTGATCGTGAGCACCTCGTCGACGGCCATAGCGCGAGGGTAGGACAACTGTCTGCTCAAAAAGTCCGAGAAGCGCACCAACGGCTCACAAACTGGCAGCGACGGGAGTGGATGAGCCGGGAGTAGCTGGCGGTTCAACGCCCGCAGATGTGCGGGCACTTGACGGCTGCGATATTCGCTCAGGTCGGAGGAGCGTTGAGTGCCTCGACCAGAGCCGCACGAGGGTAGAGCTGTCCCCAGCCACCCACGGGCGCAGCCGTGTAGATCTTCCGCAGCCGCAGTACGCGGTCGTCCCCGAGGTCCAGCCATACGGGTTTGTGACAAGCTCCGAGGGACCGCCGCGCATGCTTCCATCTGAAGGACCGAAACAAGGGATCGGGGTTGTCCTTCTTGGTCCGGATGTCTAGGCGTTCCGTCCGCACCGCTTCGGTCGCATCGAAGATCCACGCCATGCGGCCGTAGTGCGCCTCACGCTCCAAGATCTCATCGACGCTGATTCCGCTGTGCTGGACCTCGACCACGACACCCTGAGCGGTCACCAGATCGGCTCGATGGCGACCGAACGGGACCTCGCGGCGCTCCTCCGGAACCGCTTCCTGCCAGGTTCTGTGCCAGAGGCTGTCGGGCTCTGCCCAAGGATCGCATTCTGGATGAGCGCCGTGGGACCAATGCCAGACATTGATCTTGCCGCACTTAGCGATGACGGGAGCGCCGCACGTCGGACACTCTGCCCCCTGCGCGCGTGGATAGGGCAGGCAACGCACTCCGTCCAGGTTGGCGTACATCAAAGGCGTCTCCTCGACTTGACCGGCGCTGTTCCGCAGCTACGCACAATTCTCCGACAACGTCGTTGGCTTGATGCTTCTTGAGCACAGGCCTAACGGCGTCGGGCCCACTCACCCAGGTAGGCGTAGGCATCGTGCGGGCCCTGTTGTCAGACGGCTTCTTCTGAGCTTTGGGTGCAGATCGTCGAGAGCGCAAGCTTCAGACCGGAACGCATCGAATCGGCGGCCACTAGTCGATGACGTGGGCGACGCTGAATCGTGCTCGCGTGACTGCGACGTAAAACTTCTCCTTTGAGGTGACCTGTGACTGGTCGCCGTCCTTGAAGTACTTGCGCCAAGACTTCGTTGGGAAGATGAGAACTCTGTCGTAGGTGCTGCCTTTGGAGAGGCCGAAGTTCCTGGCGGGTAGGCCGAGGGTGTCGGTGTTCCGATCGTAGCGGAGCACGACGGGGTGGTGAGCCTCGTAGTAGTCGAGTACCTCGGCTCGTGTCAGAGGGAAGAATCCATCATGCCCAGTGACGCTGTGGTTCATCGAGACGGTCGCTGGCATGTGGGGGAACAGGGCGTCCGCGAAGTCGCAGATCGTTTGATTGCTGCGGTGGCACTGATTCTGAATGAGCAGCTCGCAGACGTCTTCCTTGTCCTTGATCCATCCCACGAGGCCCTCGCCTTTGAACGCCTTGTTCTTGATGCTCTGGTTGGTGGAGAACGTGTGCTGACGAGGGTCACCCACGGCCGTCACGCGCACCTCGGATCTGAACAGCCGCTCAAGCAACTCCAGGTCGTAGCCATTCAGGTCCTGCAGCTCGTCTATGAAGATGTCCTGGAACATCGCCGCCAGACGAGCGGTGACCTTGCCCGAGCTTCGACGTTCGAGTTCGCAGGCGAGGTCAGCTGCGCCATCTCGGTACACCGCGCGGTTTGAGTCGAGGAAGTAACGATGGACATCGCTCTTGGGCGTGAACCTGCTGCGCTGGCCCAGGAAGTTGAACGCTCCAACAACATTCGGTTCTCCGAAGACGCTCCGTTGATACGGACGTATGCATTGGTTCACCAAGAAGGTGAACCATGTCATCACGGTCACGTGCGGGGGCAGCGTTCCGCCGCACGCTGCACGCAGGCGAGCTTCGATCTGCGCGAGGTTCTCGTTGGTGAAGGTTGTGATGAGCGCCTGGCGCTCGGGGTGAGCGATGACCTCGTTCAAGATGCATTGGGTCTTCGCTGCGCCGGCCGCGGCGATGATCGCTCGGCTCTTAGGCGACGGCATCTGCGATGTACCCCGGCATCGTGATCGTGTCGAGGTGTTCAAAGATCTTCAGTGCGCAGGTTGTCTTGTTTGCACTGGCGGTCATGTGCTTCAGAAGGTCAACGTCGGTGGTGTAACGGGTTCCCAAAATCGCGTTGATGGTGTCACGACCGTTGGCGCCAACCAGCTGTGGCTCGAGGGTCTTACGGGTGGGGTCTTGCCCAACGTGCACGTGAATGTGCGGCACGGCCGTGTAGTCGCTGTAGCCGGCCTCGACAACCGCGGGGTCGGCTCCGTCGTTGTCCGTGACGACGTGCACCTCGATGCCGAGGGGCTTGGCGATGTCCAGGAATCGCTTGAACGAGAGTCCTCGCACGTTGATGACGTCGACCCCGTCGTGAATCGGCAGATTGCCGTGCTTGTCCTGGTAGGCACGCTGGACAACCAGCTCGTCAGACGGGCCCTCGACGAGAATCACCTTCTTGGCGAGAACCAACCGCAAGGTGTCGTAGCCGGAGAGCTTCTTGAAGTAGTCCAGAGTGCTTGCGGGCAGGTCAGTCAGGCGAAGCCCTGTCCTAGGTGTGAGCAGGAAGAGGCTGTCGAGGCCGAGCTTGTTGAGCACGTATGAACTGTGCGTGGTGATGAAGACCTGCTTGTCCTTGCACTTTTCGCTGATTTTTGCGACCAGTTGGTTGAGGTTGGTGAAGGAGAGGTGGTTTTCGGGTTCCTCCACGAGCACGATGTGGGCATCTTGGACCTTCCGGTTGAGCGCGAGCAGCACTTTCAGGCTGCTTTGCTCGCCCTTGCCGACGAAGCCGAATGGCAAGTCGTCGAGGTGAGGGACCAGGTTGCTCTCCCAACTCGACCGCTGGGAGACATCGATCGATAGCGACAGAGTGCGATCACTAACGTCTCCGGGCTGTCCCTCGAGAGACTTGTTGATGGCCTCGATCGAAGGGTTGCTGGAGAACTCTTCTCGGAGACTGCGGTAGGCGCGAGTCAACTCGACCCGCTCGCCGTCGGTGAGGTGGTTGTTGATGATTCCTTGCAGGTGGTAGTCGGCTCCGCTCGCCAGACGAATCGTCGTCGCGTCGATGAGCGAGGCCACGGCAGGTATCGAGCGGAAGGTGATCGCGTTTCCGCTGAATCCCAGCCACTGGACGTTGTAGTACTCCGTGGGCACTAGCCGAACCTGGGATGGGTCCTTGACGAACTCGGTGTACTCGCCGTGGTAGTCCGGGTTCAACGCGATCCGCACGCGGACGCCGGGGTCGTCCGTTCCATCGAGGTTGTTGGAGCCTCTGAGAATTGCCGGCGCGGAGGCCGAGTCGAGGAACAGCTCGATGAGGATCTCAGGAGGGTCAGGAGTGGCCCCTGCCGTTAGCGCCGCTATGTACTCCTCGGTCGTTTCAAGGTTGAACAGGAATGGTGAGAGCTCGCTCTGAAGGCTGCGGCCTCCGAGGCGCAGCGTCAGCGCTATCCCAATGGCTTCAAGAAGGGTGGACTTGCCGGCATCGTTGTCGCCAACCACGATGTTGAGGTCGGGAGCAAACTCGAGCTCGAATGACTTGAAGGTCCGATAGTTGCGTATGGCGATCTTCTTGAGCACCTGACGCTCCCTTCGGGCGCGATTGTCGTGTCCCTATTGCGGTACGCCCGTAGTTTGCAACGTCTGGTCGACCATGGCAGGGACGCCGAGTAGGTGTCGCTCGGGTTCGCTGTGCCAACGCCCGCTGGTCGACAGACGTGTGAACCTCGGGCGGAAGATCCATACGTCGGGGCAAGAGCTGTTCAGTCGGTGATGGCAGCCCGTCTGAGGCTCTGGAGCACGTCCTCGGGAGACACCTGCGAGTCGCGCAGCTTCTGGTATCCCTCAATGACCTCATCCGGATCCAAGCCTGCCTCTTCCGCCTCGCGACGCAGGTCAGCAACCTCAATGCCTTCCCTCAGCGCCTGCTTCACGGCCTCGGCATCCTGATGCTGCAGTCGCTTGGCCGCTTCCTGCTGTCCACGCCTCCACAGGTACCACCCTCCGCCGGCGCTTGCGATTCCGCCTCCAAAGAGGGCACTAGCGGCGGCGAAGAAGAGAATGGGGTGCGGAGCCGTTCTTGGCATCGCTGGGGGCATCTCCGGGTCCTTTCGTTGGCGCTCAGAGGCTGTCATGTCCGTGCCGCCATGGCTGGTGAATCGGAGGAATGGCGCGTCCCGGCTTCGATGCCAACTGCCCTGACATCGGCCATCAGTGGGCGAGCTGCATCTGCCGACAGGTTCGCTCATCTGTTGCGAGCAGCAGCAGCTCTGACCTGGGGAAGCAGCTCCCGTGAATTGGTCGCCGATAACTAACCTTATGTCAGGTAATCCTGACGAATCCCCTTCCCAACGTCAGGACTACCTGCCATGATAGCGACATGGGATGGACGACGGAAGACGGTTTGCACGAGGGCTACTTGGTGCCGCAGTTCGTTGATGGCCAGCGCGCTGTCGGGGTGACAGGTGGCGGGATTCCCGACGACCAGGTCGCCTCGGGCCCTGAGGCGCAGGCCGCTGACGGCAGCTGGTCGTACCCGACCCGGCCGGCCGGCGAGGTCACCGGTTGGGTGGTCTGCTGCGACTGCCGGACATCCGAGTCGTTCCGGTACACGACCTGGGTCGGCCCCGTGTTCACCCGGGTCCCGTCCAAGGCGCTGGAGGACCCGAAGGCCCTGCGGGTGTACGCCACCGATGAAGACGTCGTCTTCGTCTCCGACCGCGAGGACGTCCACGAGGTCGCCTACGACCTGTGGCGCTCCGAGCATGCGTTCGGTGCCGATGCCCTGGGTGAGGTCGAGGCTGCCGCTCGAGCAGCGGCTGCCGCCAAGGAGCGGCTTGATGCCGCGGTCGCGATCGCCAGGGCGTCGGGCGAAACGTGGGAGGCGATCGGCCGCGCGGCCGGCATGGCCAAGCAGTCCGCCCAGGGCCGGTGGGGCCAGGCCAACGCCGGATCGGCGGGAGACCGATGAGCACGACAGCTTGGACCGAGGGTCGCGTCGACGCACTCCTCGCGGCGCTCGACAGCTACGGGATGTCCATGTCCCCAGCGGCGGCCGAGGACCTGATCACCGAGCGCGTCGACGCGGTGGCACAGTTGATGCGGGCCACCAAGGCCACCGCGCGCCGCTACCTCACCGACGAGGCGATTGCCGGCATGGCCGAGTCGATCGCCTTCTCGCTGGTCGAGGAGGCCCCTGGTGCAGACCTCCACGGCGCACCCCGCACCGCGCCGGTGCCGTTGTACTACGTGGGGCGGATGGTCGCAGGGCTCGCCGAGGCCTGCCAGGTCCGCTTCGCCGAACGAGACGACCCCGAGCACGCGGAGACTCGCGTCACCGAGCTGGTCAAGTGCCTGTCGGTCCTCGGCAGCATCGCCAGCACCGAGCCGTCCCATGACGATGGGACCGAAGGCACCGATGGGAACGCTGGGATCACGGTGGCGTTCCCGCCGGCACTGCTGCGCCGGGTCGCCCGCTACCTCGACGCGGCCGCCGTCGCAGCCGAGGACGGAGCCACTCCCGCAGGCTTCGACGAAGATCCTGTGAAACTCGCTCGGGTCTTCCGTGACGACGCAACGATGCTGCGAATCCTCGCTGAGGCTGGCGGACCCTATGGCCGCCCAAACCTTGGAGCGCTGTGATGCACGGCTTCGCCCGTATCCACAGCCAAGGGCTGCACCGCTCCAGTGTCGGCGATGTGATGCAGACTCCACTCATGGCCAACGCCGCGCACTCCCCCGCCGCCGCGGCTGTGCAGACCAGTGACGAGGCTGGCCATGGCCGGTGAGCAGCCGTACGAGCACGTCGTCGACGCGTGGACCGTCGGCCAGCTGAGGGCTGCGCTCGTGGGATTGCCCGACGACCTACCGGTCATCGTCGACGTCGCAGAGGAACCCGGCGGCGACACCGTCGACGAGCAGGTGGTCATCAGTGCGGGCTTCGGACACGGCATCGCTGGCGACGGCACCGAGTTCGTAGGCCGCGAGTTTCGGATCGGCTGCGAGTTCCCGACCGGGCAGTACTACCGAGGAGGCCGCACATGACCAGCGAGGCCAACTACGTCGCGGCCGCCGCCCAGCAGTGGGCAGCCACCGACCCGCTCGAGCAGTGGGTCAATGCCGCTCCCCAGGGTGGCAAGACTCCGCTCGAGGAGACCATCCAGGAGTACCTCGGCGAGCACAATCCCTTCCCCGACGACTCCCGTGTCGACGTCCTCCGCAGGGACGGAACCGGCTGGGACCACGCCACAATCGTCGAACGGACCGCCGTCGACGAGTGGACGGTCGAGTACGACGACGGTGAACAAGCCTGGCGGGATCATCACGAGCTCCGGCCATCGACAGCTCAGGCATAAGGGATGTCCCGCGTGCTCTCGATGTACGCCACCGTCGAGGAGGCCCCGCCCGATCACCGTGGCGGCTATACCCTCGGCCGAGACGAGCTCGTCGTCGAGGAGAGCGACTACGACCGGGCCCTGGCGGCCGTTCAGCGGCTGGTGCCGGAGGGTTGGCGGATCATCGCCCTCCGGGTCGAGCGCGACTAGGCCTCCGGCGTCCAATCCGCGATGACCGGAATGCCGTACCGTCCTGACCGACCAGGCCGAGTAGGTCGGGCAATCATGGCGCCCACGCCCACGAGGACAGCGAGGCCTTCCTGATGACTCGGCATCCGGAGCAGTTCGACCGCGGAAGCAACGGCCAGCCCTACGACCCTGACGAGCCGCTGGTGGTGCGCTGGGCCGACGTCGTGGCGGCCCGCAATGCCGCCCATGCCCTGCTGGTCGTCCTGAACGACGATGAGGTGGACCTGGAGTCGACGACCCGGGCGGTGGGCTGGCAGGTGCGCGACTGGCTCCCGACCGCTGTCGGTCAGGGTCCGCACGAGGAACTCGGATCACGCGAGGAAGCCGTCGCTTGGCTGGAGGATCTGGTCCAGCGTCTGTGGACATGTCTGCCGTAAGAGCCGCTCCCCCGCCGAACACAGCGCCGCCCCGTGGCCAGGCCTCCCGCGCCGGGGGTTGGCCGGCCTCGTCGCGGAGCCCTGGGGTTTCAGCGAGAGGCAGACATGTGTCGGTGGGGTGTGCGAGGCTCCCCGCCTGAGAGCCCGCTGGCGACCCGAGACGCCCGCGGGCTCTCAGCCCATCCAAGTACCGGCCGAGGGAGACCGTGCGACGGCCCGGGCGCTCGCACTCCCCCAACGACGTGCTTCCAGCGTGGACGGGTCAGCTGCCTCGGCGGGCCGCCTTGCGGATCTGGGCAGTGACGTCGGCGACGACCTCGCCCAGCGCGAGCGGTGCCGAGTGATCTGCCAGCTGGTCGAGCAGTTCCTCGGTGGGCTCTTCGAGTTGTGGGGCGGCGTAGGCGTCCCACTCGTCGGTGGCTCGGTCTAGTCGGGCGTAGGCCTCGGAGTGGGTGGGCGCTGCCGCGTGCAGCCAGACGGACGCGGTCGTTGCTACCAGGTGCGCGAGTCGGGTCGCCTCGTCGTCAGTAGCCCGAAGTAGTTGACGTGCCGCCCGGCGTAGCTGGGCGGCCACATCGTGGGGTGCGGGCTCGTCGAGTGTCGGGGCGACGTACGCGTCCCACTCGCTGGTGGCGACGACCAGACGGCGGTAGGCCTCGGTGTCAGCCTTCGCGTGGCGCCAGGCGGATGCCGCCATCGCCACCTGCCGCTCGAGCAGGGCCGCCTCGTCGTCCATGGCCAGCAAGTGTCGACCACCGGGCGCCGCCACGGAAGACCTCCCGCTCCCCCACTCCCCCGGCGGCTTCTCGGCAGGTAGTTCCGGCGCGGATGTCCGATCCGGCGTGCGACCGGTTGCTTCTCCGCAGCAGAGCACCCATCTCACGAGGAGAGCAGCCCGATGAACCAGTTCCCGAACGACTCGACCGGCACCACCGGCGGTCCCCCTACCCAACCGGTCGTCGCGCTACGGGATCAGCTGACGCAGACCATGACGGCCGCGAACCACCTCAGGTCGATCCTCGCCACGGTGGACGACCCCGGCCGCAGGTTCGGTGAGCACCGATGAACGAGCGCGACGTGCTCGCCGCCGCCGACGCCGTCTTCGACGCGGAGCGAGCCCTGCGGCGGGCCGCTGACACCGTCGACGAGCTCGGCGACCTTGCGGCGTCGTCGCTACGGGTCCTCGACGATGCCGCGACCGACGCCTTCTACGCGCACCAGGAGGAGCGGAGGGACTTCTACCTGGAGTCCGCCGGCGACCACCTGGCGAGGCTGCGCAACAGGTCTGGCCTGATGAACGAGCTCGGCGAGGACCTCACCCGCCACCTCACCGCCGCCGGCGGCGCCATCGAGCGCGCTGGCTACGAACTCGCTCGTGGCACCGACGGGGATGACCGTGACATCGAGGTCCGGGCGTTGCGCACCCAGATCGACGTCCTCGCCGAGGTCGTGACGCTGGCGCGGCCGGTCGCGGACCAGATCACCCGCCACGCCCAGCACGCCGCCGAGTCGTCGGTGGCGACCGATGCGCTGATGCTTCTCGATACGCGTGTCCACCATGCCGGCCAGGAGGTGAACCGGGCTGACGAGGGTGTGTCGATGATGCGCTCGGTGATCGAGAGCGCGCAGTCGCGGGCGCGGACCTCAGCCGCCCTGGCCGGGTCGCTGAGCTACGCGGCCGCCCACCCGCCAGCCGCTCCGTCGGGCGGCTGGGCCACCACCAGCCAGCCGTGGTCCAGCGGTCCCCCGCAGCAGACCCACCAGCCAGACAAGCCGGGCGACTCCGGCATCGCCATCTGAACCCCGGAGAGAGGTTCACGTCATGGGTGATCGCACACCAATTGAAGTCATCGTCTACTCCTGCCCGCCGGAGCGGGTGAATGCCGTCCTCGAGGTCTTCGAGGAGTTCGGACTGGGACACGAGTTCGTGCTCCCTGGCGACCCAGCGCCGGGGCCCGCCCACGCCAGCCGACAGCGCCGGCTCGAGTTGGGCCGCGGGTACATCCACAGCGAGATCTCGGTCGGCTCCAGCGCGGAGATCGCCGCGGCGCTGCCCTCCGACGCAGCATGGAAGGTCTGGGAGGACCCGAAGTACCAGCACCTCGGCGAGGTGCACTTCAATCACCCCGACCTGGGTGTGTTCGTCGCGGACTGCGACGCGCAGGGCCGCCCCGTGTTCACCAGTGACGCGATCGACCGTCTCGTCGAGCGCACCGACGCCGACCGCGTACAGCTGGGGCACCTGACAGGCCGCACCTGGGGGACGGCGCTCGAGCAGCTCGGTTCGGCGAACAAGGGGATCGTGATCCCAAGCGATGCCCCTCCCGGATCGGCGCCGCTTCAAGCTGCCGCGCTCAACCAGCTCGCGTCCGGACCATCGCGGTGGATGCCCGCCGACGCCCCCGGACAGGCCCGGTCGACAACGGCCCCAGATCGGTAGCGGGTCGCTGTCCGATCCGGCGCGTGACCGGTTGCTTCTCCGTGAGAACGTGCCCTCCAACCCGAGCAGGTGATCGTCGATGACCAACGTTCTCAAGATCAGCTCGCACGACGAGCTGATCTCGTCCATCCCCCACACTCTGGGATTCACCCCCGTATCGAGCATGGTCTGTTTGGCTCTCGGCGACGGTCCCACCGCCCGCCTCGACATTCCCGAGTCCCCCGAGGAGATGGGTGAGTTCCTCCAGGCGCTCACCGACGTCTACCTCCACCGGCACCACCCCGACCGCGTCGCCCTCGTGGCGTACGGCGCGGACGGCCGCGCCTGCGTCCAGGCGCTGGCTGCCTTGGGTGAGGCTCTGGTCAACAGCGAGGTCCGCGGCCCCGACGTAGGGCCGGTGCTGTGGGTCAACGGCGAGGAGTGGACCGACCTTCTCGAAGGCACCCGCGGAATCGTCGACGCCGGCGCCCGCGCCCGGATCGACGCGGAGTTCGCCCTGATGGGCCGGGTCATGCCCGTCGGCCGGCGCGAGGACCTCGCCGCCGCGATGCAGGGCGACCCCACCGCGGTTGCCGAGCACCTGCCGGCCGCCGAGGCCCGCGCACTCGACATGGATGTGGCAGCCCGCCGGTCCGAAGTCGAGTGGCTGGGCGCACGGCTCGACCAGTTCCGCCGTGATCGGGAGTACCTCTCCGACGGCGACGCGGCCCGGGTCCTGGCCGTGCTCCACGACAGCGGCGCCCGGGACGCGGCGGTGTTCAGCATGAGCCGCGAGGACGCGTCCGTCTTCTCGGAGTTCTGGCAGGACCTCGTGCGGCGGGCGCCGAGTGAGGTGCGTGACAGCCCGGCGACGATGCTGGCGCTGAGCTCGTTCCTGGAGGGCAAGGGAGCGCAGGCGTGGACCGCCCTCGACCAGCTCTCGGAGAGCGACCCGTTGGCGGACCTGGTGGCCGCTGCCCTCGAGCAGGCCGTGGACCCGCGTGAGTGGGACCGTGCGGTGCCCGCGGCCGCCGGTGCTCTGATGCAGCAGGCGGCATTGCGCGACACGTTCGCGCAGGAGCGCCGCGCCCACGACCAGGACGCCAAGAACGCCCCTGGCGTTAACGATGCCGGCCCGGAGTCGTCGGTCCCGGGCCTCTGAGAAGGACGGAGACAGACCCGTGCAGAACACTCGCTCGCGACTGGAGACGCGCCTCGCGAAGCTCCTCGCCGCCACTCCCCCGCTCGCTGCTCGGCGCACGGCGGGACACACGAAGGTCGACTTGGTCTACCTCGACGAGGAGACCCAAGACCGCCTGAACAGCAGCCTGCGTGAGTAGGCCGCTGCCGCAGTTGTCAAGGTTCCGGCCCGGGGCCTGTGGATAGAGATTCGCAATCCACAGGCCGTCGGCGGTGCGGTTGCGCTGTCGGTGGTTCGGTGCACACTCAGAGTGGCAGTGTCGGCACGATCGGGTCGTGGCGGCTGGGCGGGGATTCATGATGGTCCCGCCACGAGGGGACGTGAGGAACATGCGGACGTCGACCAAGTTGATCCGCCTGTGCGCCGTCGTGCCGGCTGGTCTCGCCGGGAGCTTCGTCGCGGTCATCGGCCTGGGCTTCCTGCCCGGCGCTGGCCTGGTGTTCGCGTTCCTGGGCACGCTGCTGGTGTCGCTCGTCTTGGCGTGTGGCTGGTTGGAGGCTCCTGCTGCCCGGGTCTTCGGGTTTGCGCGAGGCCTTCGTCCCGGTCAGGGCGCCGTGCTCGCGCCGACGCTGGCGCTCCTCGAGAAGCTCGACCTCGCCCCCGGGCGAGTGCTGGTGCGGCTGGACGACGACGGAAGGCTGCCCGCTACGCCGATCGGACGGCGGACGGTCATCGTGGAGCCGTGGCTGGTGCAGGGCCTGTACGAGCGGCGGCTGACGACCGAGGATGCCGCGACGGCGATCGGGCACGCGGTCTCCAGCCAGCGGGTCGGCCCCTCCCGGTTCGACCTGGCGGCCCGGCTGTGGGCGCTCCCGTGGGCGTTGGTGTTCGTCGTTGTGCGGCAGATCGCGCGCATCTTTTCGTGGGTGCCGGCCGGCGGGTTCGCCTGGCACCTGCGGATCGTGGTCGGTGTCATCGTGGTCTTCCAGGGCTTCCAGCCGGGCGGGAACCCTGAGCTCGGGATCGCCAGCGGCGTGCTAGTGGCGATCAGCTACGTCGCACCAGCGGCCGATCGGGCCTGGCGTGCGGTGGTGCAGCGTGACGCTGACCGCATCGTCGCTCAGCGCGGTCTCGCGGGCTCGTTGGTCCAGCTCGCGCTGTGGCAGCACGGCTCCGCATCGTTGGAGCGAGTGCAGCGCATCAGCGCGGCGGCCGCCGAGCAGAAGGCCAAGCGCGAGAACGTCGAGGCCTCGACTCCCGATGAGCGTGGTGCGCTGGTGCTGGCGCACCCCACCGCGCTCCGTTGAGCCGGAGGAAGGACCACGCTCATGGATCATGACCTGCACCTCGAGGCTGACCTGTTGTTCGGGCCCTGCAACGACCCGAACTGCCCAGGTGCAGTCCTGGCCTCGCGGGAGTCGCGGCCTGACCTCGCCTGGCCGACCCGCGACCACCTGCGGCTGATCGAAGACGCTGACCAGTGACCCCGGCTGTTCAGGCGAAGGACCACGCCGCCTAGCACTGTGGGTGAGTGCGACATGGATCTGCTCAGTGGTCGCTGTGGGCCGTGGTGTGCCGATGGTCAGCGACGGGCGGGAGCGGCGGCATGTCCTCGGTGACGATCCACGTCCAGACCTCGGTGCCAGTGTCGCTGGCGATCTGGGCGGCGGTGTCGCGGTCCTCGTCGCTGAGGAGCAGGAACGCCGCGGTCGGGGTCTCGGTGTCGGTGAACACAAGGGAGGCCATGGGCGTGTCGGGAGCGAGGTTGTAGCGCAGCGACTTGGTGAACCTGCGGCGGGAGTCGAGCGCGGCGTCGAGGAGCAGCTTGTCGAGGAGCGATTCGTACGGCAGCCAGTGGCTGTCGGTCATGACGAGGGAGATCTCCTCGGCGGTGGCCAGTCCGGCGCGGCCCACGGAGAAGGTCGCGATCACCATCAGGTGGCCGTCGTCGTCGCTCTGCCACAGCTCGAGCTCGTCACCGAACCGCTTGTTGAGGCGGGCCAGGAGCGTGTCGTCGACCATAAGCGGCGCGTCGGGCAGGTGCTTGATGACCAGCTTGTGCCCGAACCGAGCCGACGCGATCTCCTTGAGTTCGCCGATGAGCATCATGAACTGCTGGCCGGAGCCGTGCTGCTGCATCGGCGCCCACGCGGAGAGCCGCCGCGCGGCGAGCTCGGTCTTCTTCTCGACGTTGAACGGCTCGGGGACGAACAGCCTCGTGGCGAGCGGCTTGCCCTTGGTGAACTTCCCGCGGGCTGCCTGGCGCAGGTACCAGGACACGATGCGCCAGTTGCGCTTGCCGTCCATACCGGGCGTCCAGGTCGCCAGGTCGGCTTCTTGCCACAGGTAGTGCAGGACAGCGCGGAGGGTTAGTCGGTTGGGGTCGGCTGCGACGGAGTCGGCCACTCCCCCGCCCCCGGCGCCGGTCGGGGCGCCGCGCTCGGCCTTAGACATGCGGAACCCGAGCTTGATGGCGGTCAGGCCGCTGTCGGCTTCCTCGGTGATCGCGCTGCCGAGGACCTGCCCGAGGCCGGAGAGCTCTTCGGGCGGCAGGTAGGAGGCGCAGCGGTGCGCGTGCTCGAGGCCGGAGTCGGGCATGCGTTTGATGACGTACTTGTCAGGCCCGATCTTGGCGACGTACATGGCGACGCCGTCGGGGCGGCACCGGCACAGAGGCCGGACCCGGTCGGTGTGCGCGGCCGCAAGGAGCTGCTGGACGTCGCGGTTGTTGATGTGGGTGATCCGGCGGCCGTAGAGCTCGAAGGTCTGCCGGTCACGGTCGTGGTCGCTGGCGTGGTCTGCCCGGCCGCTTGGCGGGGCGCTGTGTGTAGTGGTCATGCCCGGAGAAGCAACAAACCCACGCGCCGATCGGACGCCTCGCGCCGGACCGGCGGGAACTTTTTCCACATTTTCTCGCCGAGGTGTCCGATCTGCGGCCCGGGTGGGTGCCTTTCGTGGTGAGGGCGGTGGTGAGCCGTGGCGTGGGTGTCGCGGCCGGCGTCCTCACCAATGGGTTGGAGGTGCCGGTCGTGGCGCGAGGGCGTGCGAGTGTTGCTGACTCTGATCAGCTGGCGCTGTGGGATCTTGGTGAGGAGCCTGGTAACCCGGCCGGTGAGGTCACCAGCGAGGACGAGGGCCACGCGGGCAGCTCACTGCAGGTCGTGACGGAGGAAGGGGCTCGGGATGAACCCGTACGGGACGCGGATGCGGGAGCACTACGCGAAGCATCGGGCCACGGAGTTGGCGGCGATCGCCGATCCGGAGAGCTTCTTCGAGGAACTGGGGCTGCAGATCGAGACAGAGATCGACACGTTGGCGGACCAGATCGCCGGCCCATCGGACCCGTCGGAGGGCTACCTGGAGCGGGTGGGAAGGCTGACCGAGGCCAGGACGTCGGCGGAGTCGGAGGTCCTGCGGCAGCACATGAAGCCGGGCCTGACGACTCCCCCGAACACGTAACAACCGCGACAGACCCCGTCGTCGACATACAGCCGACGACTGCGACCGCTCCGACGGGAGCGCCGGCGGTGGAACCTGCCGGGCTGGTTCCTTCCGGGGAGTCGCTCCGGTTCCGGCCGGGCACGCAGCGGGACCTTGCACCGTCGACGCCGCGGGAGCGGCTGACCGCCAACGTGGCCGTGTTGGAACTGCTGGCCCAGCTCGACGAGAAGAACCGGCTCCTCTCCGCCCATGAGCAGGGCGTGTTGGCACGCTGGTCGGGCTGGGGGTCGCTGCCGGAGGTCTTCGACGACACCGCCAACCACAACGAGGCCGCAACGCGGGCTCGCGAGCTGCTGCAGGGCCGAGCCCGTGCGGCTGCGGCGCGTACGACGCTGAGCGCGCACTACACCGACGCGGCCCTGGTCAAGGCGGTGTGGTCGGCGCTCGGTACGGCTGGGTTCGACCAGTCCGCGGGCGGCCGGGTCCTGGAGCCCGGCTGCGGCTCGGGCACCTTCATCGGGTTCGCGCCCGACCATGTCCGCGACGTGGTCGGGGTCGAGCTGGACCCGACGACCGCGCGGGTGGCATCGCTGCTCTACCCGGCCGCGGACATCCGCGGCGAGTCGTTCGCTGAGACCCGGCTGCCCGAGGGGAAGCGGGACTTGGTGATCGGCAACGTCCCCTTCGCCGACGTCGTCCCGCATGACTCGACCTACAACCGGCTCGGGCTGAGCCTGCACAACTACTTCATCTACAAGAGCCTGCACCTGGTGCGTCCCGGTGGCGTGGTGGCGGTGCTGACGTCGCGGTGGACGATGGACGCGGCCAACCCGGCCGCGCGCGAGGCGTTCGCCGACATGGCGGACCTGGTCACGGCGCTACGGCTGCCGAACCAGACCCACCACCAGGCCGCTGGCACCGACGTCATCACCGACCTGCTGGTCTTCCGCCGACGTGTCGAGGGCGAGAAGCCACTGGACCTCACGCCCGGGTGGCGGAACCTGGAGCGGTTGCCGTCGTTCCGTGCCGGGACCGGGCTCGAAGACGCCGAGGTCAACCTCAACTCGCTGTTCGTGCAGCAGCCGGCCCGGGTGCTCGGCTGGCTCACCTCACGCTCGGGCCGGTTCGGTCCCGAGGTCGCGGTCAGCCCGCCGTTGGCGAGCGATGGCCATAGCCTCGCTGAGCGGGTCGCTGTGGATCTGGAGCGGCAGCTCGCCTTCGACCTGTCCAACTACGCCGACGTACGGCAACTGTTCACTCCTCCCCCGGCCACGACACGGCCGACGTCCACCCCGACGTCCAGACCGAGGCCGCCGCGTACGCCGGTCCCACGACCCCGACGTGGTGCTGTCGAGGAGGAGCCTCTGGTGCTGCCCGGGTCGGTGGTCCGGGCCGAGGGTCACATCAGCCTTGGTGAGGATGGCGGCTGGCTGCACGTACGTCACGGCGTCCCCGAGCCGCTGGAGGTGCCGAAGTCCCAGGAGAACGAGCTGCGGATGCTGCTGGGACTGCGCGACACGGTCGTCACGCTGTTGGAGGCCGAGGCGACCACGCCCCTACCAGGTGACCTGCCGACGGCCGCCACCCTGCCCAAGGGACCGGGAGCCGCGGCTGAGGAGCAGATGACGGCGCTGCGGGAGCGGCTGAACCGGCAGTACGACGCCTACGTCAAGCGGTACGGGCCGATCAACCGGGTCACCAGCCGCAACACCGGCCGGCTCGACCGGACGACCGGTGAGCCGGTGCTCGCGCAGGTTCGGCCCCGCCAGGGCGGGTTCCGCGGCGACCCCCACTCACCTGCTGTGTTCGCGCTCGAGCACTACGACTCCGCGACCGGCACAGCCCGCAAGGCCGACATCTTCACCGATCGGGTGGTCGCGCCGCGGGTGCTGCGCACCCGCGCGGACTCCCCGGCCGATGCGGTGTCGCTGTGTCTGGACACGTACGGCGAACTGCGCACCAGCGAGGTCGCCCGGCTGCTCGGCGTCGACGAGAAGCAGGCCACGGCCGAGCTGGAGTCGTTCGCGTTCGTCGACCCCGACACCGTCAAGCGCTCCGAGGGCGGCTGGACGGCCGACTGGGTGCCGCGTGCGGAGTTCCTGTCGGGGAACGTGCGGGCCCGGCTGACGCGGGTCGGTGAGGTCCTCGAGCAGCTGGTCGAGGGCGCGGCCGCGACCGGCGACGCGTCGGAGCAGCCGATGGTGCGCCGCCTCCAGGCTGCCGAGGCCGCGCTTGGCGAGGTGCTGCCCGAGGACCTGGGGCCGACCGAGATCGTCGCCCAGCTCGGCGTGCCGTGGGTGCCGGCGGAGACCGTGGAGCAGTTCCTGCGCGAGACTCTCGATGACCGCACCGTGGAGGTTGAACATCCGGGCGGATCGGTGTGGTCGGTGCGTGGCAACCGGCACTCGGTGGCCGCCCGGAACACGTGGGGCACCGAACGGGCGTGCGCGATCGACGTCGTCCAGGCGTGTCTGGAGCAGCGGCAGATCCGGGTCACCGACGAGACCCCCGACGGTCGGCGGATTCCGAACGAGACCGCCACGTTCGCCGCGCAGGAGAAGGCCGAGGAGCTGCAGGAGCGGTTCGCGACCTGGCTGTGGGAGGACCCCGAGCGGTGTCAGCAGTTGGTGCGCCGTTACAACGACGCCCTGAACGCGATCGTGCTGCGCTCCTACGAAGTCGACGAGGACAAGCACTACCCGGGCATGGCCCGTATCCAGGACGGCCGGCAGCTGCGGCTGCGGCCCCATCAGCACGCCGCAGTGGCACGGATGGTGGCCCAGCCGTCGGTGCTGCTGGCCCACGAGGTTGGAGCTGGGAAGACCCTGGCCGCGGTGACAGGCGTGTCGGAGCTGCGTCGCTTGGGGTTGGTTCGCAAACCAGCGGTGGTCGTGCCCAACCACATGCTCGAGCAGTTCTCCCGGGAGTGGCTGCAGGCCTACCCCCAGGCCCGGATTCTGACGTGCGGCACCGAGGACCTGGTCAAGGACAAGCGGCAGCTGTTCGTCGCCCGCGCCGCGACCGGCGACTGGGACGCGGTCATCATGTCCCGCTCGGCGTTCGAGAAGATCCCGGTCTCCAAGGACACCGAGGAGGCCTACCTCGACGAGCAGCTGACACAGCTGCGGATGTGGCTGGCCGCCTCCAAGGACGGCCGCGGACTGTCGGTCAAGCGGCTCGAGGGCACACTCGCGCGGGCCGAGGAGCGGCTGAAGGCGCTGCGCGACGTCGAACGCGACCCGGCGATCACCTTCGAGGCCACCGGGATCGACTATCTGTGCGTGGATGAGGCGCACGGCTACAAGAACCTCCGGCTGGCCTCCAACATCCCCGGCGTAGCCGTGGACGGGTCGAACCGGGCCACCGACCTGGACTTGAAGATGTCCTACCTGCGCGGGCGCCACGGCCGCAGGGTGGCGACGTTCATGACCGCCACGCCGATCGCCAACTCCGTGGCCGAGGCGTACACGATGCTGCGCTACCTCGCCCCGGCCGATCTGGACGCGGCGGGGATCAGCGACTTCGACACCTGGGCGGCCACCTTCGGGCAGGTCGTCACCGACCTTGAGCTCTCCCCGTCCGGGACGGGGTTCCGGATGAAGGCCCGGTTCGCGAAGTTCAACAACGTCCCCGAGTTGCTGCGGCTGTGGCACCAGGTCGCCGATGTGAAGACCGCAGAGGACCTCCACCTGCCCACCCCCGACCTAGAGGGCGGCCAGCCGGAGACGGTGGTGGTCCCGCCGAGCCAGGAACTGGTCGACTTCATGGCGCTGCTGGCCAAGCGGGCCGACGCGGTCTCCTCGCGGTCGGTCGATCCGAGCGAGGACAACATGCTCAAGATCAGTGGCCACGGCCGCGCGGCCGCGCTTGACCTGCGGCTCGTCGACCACCAGCTCGACGGCCTGGGGGCGTTCTTGGACCGGGAACCCTCCAAGGTCGACGCGGTCGCCGAACGTGTCGCCGGCATCTACCACGACCACGCCGACGTCGCCTTCGGCCAAGACCCGGAGCCGGGCGCCCTGCAGCTGGTGTTCTGCGACCTGGGCACGCCGACCGGTGCGGGCTGGAACGCCTACGAGGAGCTCAAGGCCCAGCTCGTCTCCCGGGGCGTCCCGGCCGGGAAGGTGCGGTTCATGCACGAGGCCAACAACGACCGCGCGAAGGCGCGGCTGTTCGAGCAGGCCCGCACCGGCCACGTGTCGGTGCTCATCGGGTCGACGGAGAAGATGGGCGTGGGCACGAACGTGCAGCGCCGCGCAGTCGCCCTGCATCACGTGGACTGTCCGTGGCGGCCGGCCGACCTGGCGCAGCGTGACGGCCGCATCATGCGGCAGGGCAACCTGAACGAGTCCGTCCAGGTGTACCGCTATGTCACCGAGTCATCCTTCGACACCTATCTGTGGCAGACGGTGGAGCGGAAGGCGAAGTTCATCAACCAGTTGATGCGCGGCCGCCTGGACGTGCGCGAGATCGAGGACATCGGCGACTCGGCGCTCTCCTACGCCGAGGTGAAGGCCCTGGCCTCAGGTGACCCGCGGATCATGGAACTGGCCAAGGCCGAGACCGATGCGACCAAGCTGGAGCGCCTGGAGCGGGCCTGGGCGGCAGCCCAGCGCAGTCTCGCGGCGACGATCCGGGAGGCCGGGCCCCGGTTGGAGCGGCTGGCGACCGACCGTGAGCAGCTCTTGGCGGCGATGCCGATGCGGCGCGACACCGACGGCGACGCGTTCTCGATGAGGATCAACGGTGCGGCGTACGGCAAGCGAGCCGACGCCGCCCCCGCGCTGCAGCGGGCCCTGCAAACGGTGCAGCCGTACCAGCGCGACCCCCTGCCGCTCGGTGACGTGGGCGGGCTGCACCTGCAGGCGTCCGCGGACTCGTGGCTGGGCCAGCCCCGGTACGTCGTCTCGCTCGTCGAGGTGCCGCGGGTGCACCTGCTCGTCGAGGCCAGCGACGTGCGTCAACCGAACATCGGCCTAGTGACACGGGTCGAGAACCTCCCCCGTCGCCTGGAGCGGGTGCTCGACGACGTCGAGACGGACACCACCAAGATCAACCGCGAAGCCGAGAGGGCCCACGCTGGCCTCGCCGATGTCTTCCCGCGCGCCGGCGAGCTCGCCGAGGTGCGCGCGAAGCGGGACCGGCTCTCGGCCGAACTGGCCGCCGACAGCGCCGAGCAGGCATCAGGCGAGCAAGCCGCTGAGCAGCACTCCGCGCCTAACGGATCCCAGCCCAACACTCCCACGACGGTGCCCGATCCGACTGACCAGGCGGGGCGGCCCGCGATCGCGCCGCCACCCCCTCCCGCGAGGCCGCGGTCGGACGAGGGTCCACGACCGCCCGCCCCTGCGGGGTGGTCGCGATGAGCACGGCGCGAGGTCCCATTTCTGTCCACAGGCGGCCTTGCACGGCGGTTCTCCACCGTTCGGGCGCGCCGGATGCGCCGTGCTGGCCGACTCTGCTCCACTGGTTAGCGGGGTCGAACCTGCTGCCGACCTCTCTCGAAAGGACCACGTCCGATGACTAGTCCCGCCACCTACAGCACCAGTGAGGTGTACGACGCGACGCCGGACTTCGTCTACGCGGTCTCGCTGCTCGCCGCGCTCGAGAGCGCGACCGGGCAGGAGGGGCACGCCATGGTGTTGCCGTTCCTGGGCATGGCCCGCGCCGAGCTCACCGACTTCGGGCAGCGGCGCCCAGCCCGCTACGTCCCCGTGCAGATCGGCGACCTGCGGTCCGGGCTTGCCGACCTCGAGCAGCGCCTCACCGCGCTCCTGGCGCACTCGCATGTGCTCCAGCACAGTCTCCGCCTCGACTGTGCTCGCCGGCTGCTGCGCCGCGGCGTGGCCGCTGTCGCCTAGGAAACCCTGCGATGAACGCGGCATCGGTCGGATCGTGCGCCTGCAGCGCCGTCCAGGGGGCCAGCGAGCTGGGTTTCTCATCGATCGCGATGCCGCTGATCGGCACCGGGAACGGCCACCTCTCCCCCACCACCTCGCTCACGGCGATCCGCCGCGGCCTCGACTCCGTCTTCTCGACCAGCGGCTCGCCCGCGGTCGACCTCGACGTCCTCGTGTGCACACCCGACAGGCCCGCGCCGGCGGCCTGACCTGTCTAGGACTGCACGTAGTTCACGTCAGGGGTCTCGGTGTCCGATCCTGCCCGTCGGCGGTTGCTTCTCCGGACATGACCAACGCGCTGCCCAATGATGCGACCTGGACTGACTACGTCAACGCGCACGGCGGCCCCGAGGCGGCGGGATGGTGGGTGACCCTGCGCTGGTTCGCCGACTCGGTGCACCCGCGACCGGAAGTCGTCGGCCCGTACTCGTCGCATATGGAGGCCGTAGCCGCCATGCAGGACTTGCCCCTGATCGACGGCTTCGCCGAGGACACCAACCGCGACGAGTGGCTCGACGACGTGTACGTGACCACCGATACGGCCTCGATCGCCAAGATGTGCGCCGACTACGGGCGCCGGGTGACGCTGATTGACCCGGGCGACCCGAGCCGCTTCGGAGACCCCGACCCGGGACCAACACCCGCCGTGCCATCGCCGACCACCGAATCGGTGCCGGGTCGCGGTGGTCTGCTGCAGGCCGGCGCACTGGACTCATCCGGCGCCGATCACGGCAGGCATCTCGACGATGGCGTCTGCGACGGGGTCGACCGCTCCCCCGCCCCGCCAACCCTGTAGGCGCACTTCTCCACAAGCATTTCCCGCCGCGGTGTCCGATCCGACACCGCGGCGGTTGCTTCTCCGGGCATGGCAACGACTTGGCCCGCCGTACAGCGACCGGCTGGTGGCCCGCGATGACGGTCTCCACCTATGGCGAGCACGCCGAGAACGCGGCCCAGGCGCTCAACGCCCTGATCCGCGACGACGTGATCCCGGCCGACGAGGCCGCGGTCGACCAGCTGCTGCACTGCCGCGAGGCCGTGGTCGACGCGCTGCGACAGCGGCTCTACGACGTCGGCCAAGACAGCTGGTACCCGCCGCCGGACCACCTTCCATCTCGTACGCCGAAACCGACACTGGCCGGGCTGGACGAGAAGCTCGCGACGCTGGTCGACAACATCGCGTTCGCGCTCCCCACGCTCCCGCTCGACGAGCGCCGCTCCCCCGCGGACTACCTCACGCCCGCCTCGACCGATCCGACGGTCGAGGCGTGGCGCACCGCGGCCATCGAGCTGCTGGCGGCCTCCCACGCGCTGTCGGCGGCCGCCGAGCAGCCTTGGCGCACCGATCCGGGCACCGGCTGGTGGGTGATGCGCGACGTGTCGGTGGCCCTGGAGGCGGTCCTGGTGCTCGACTCCCGCCTCGAGGAGGTCGGCCTGCTGGCTGAGCATCAGCGACCGGACTACGCGATGGGGCTGGACGAGAAGCGCATGGTGCTCTCCCAGACAGCCCGGGTCGCGACGTGGCACGCCACGAGCGCGAGCCCCGACGAGGCCACCCCGCGTCTCCGGCAGGCGGCGCCGTCGACGGTGGTCGAGCCGGTGTCGCTGGTCTCGACACCCGACGACCTGGCGGCCGCACAGCTCCGGCTTGCCCGGTTCCTGCGGCCACTCCACGCCTCCGACGCGTTCTACGCCCATGAGCCGGAGATCACCGCCGACTCCGCACGGCAGGTCACGGCCAGCCAGCTCTACCTGTGCCGTGCGTTCGCGAAGGCCGCCGGTCTCTCGCCCAAGACCAGCATGTTCGCGACGTTCTTCGAGGAGCGCGCCGAGGTGCTGGAGTCGTTGCAGCCCCAGATCAGCCACCTGGCCGACGTCTCAGAGGAAAGGGACCCGAACATGCGCCGCTTCTGGCAGCAAGGCGAGCTCACGTCCGCGGTTGCCCGGATGGAAGACCAAGGCGTGCCGATCCGGTTGCAGCCCACTCAGATGGTCGAGTTGGCGAAGGCGACCCACGAGGTCACTTACAACCTGGGCAAGGCACTGCGCCGCGAACTGCTGCGCGGCAACAGCAACCTGCTCGACGCCCACCCACGCCACCGCGACGGGCCGGTCCGCGTCGGCCGGCGCTCTCGGCTGGAGACCACGCTGACCGATCTGGTCAACATGCCCGCTCCCAACGAGCCGGTGGCCCGGTTCAGCAGCCCGCTTCAACGGGCCGCACTCCAACAAGCACTGAACCTGACCCCCTCGTCGTCGCGAACCCCGACGCCGTTCCCCGCGGCCCGCGCGGCGACGTACGACGCCCCAGCCTTCTGACCAGAACGAGGAGAAGCCCGTGACGGAAGACAGTCCTGACAGCCCCACCCCAGAGAAGTCGCGCTACACCGACCCGGACCTCGCGGTCGACCATGTGCGCCGGATCGCGCGGGAGGCCGCGGCGCAGTCGGGGTACCGAGCCGCCGCGTTCGCGGTGATGCAACTGCGCCAGGAGTACCGGATCATGCCGTTGAAGCAGAATGAAGCACCGCCGGACCGGCTCGCGACATGGCAGGCCGTGCGGATGGAAACCCGGTCGCTGGTGCCGATGGCGATGGGCGCCCACGGCGGCGTCAAGGCCGACGCGGCGTTCTTCGACGAGCGGGTGGCGACTCCATCCGACCAGCCTCTCCCCCAACAGCCGGGTTGGGCGCCAGTCCCCTCGGTTGCCCTCCAGGCGGCCGCGCTCCACTCACATGCACCAGCGTCACCGAGCCGCCCGCCTGTTGGGCCGCAGTCCCCCGGCGTTGACCAGACCCCCGCACGCTGACGGTGCCTCCACTCCCCCGGCGGCTGGACGCTCTCCCGGCATTCGACGTCAACCCGAATCCCGATCCGACCAAGGCCCGCGCCACCTCGATCAGTGGCGCAACAGCTGCCACCGGAGAGGGCGAAGCACTCCTCGAGGCCGCGCCGCACCTCGTCTTGACCACCGACCGCGGCGTCGAAGTGCTCACCCAGGTTCACGCCGCGGCCGCGACGTGGCGCGCCGTCGCGACCAGCAACGGCATCCCCGAACACGAGCTGCGCGTTCGCGGACGTGCCCGGTGCCTTCACGCGGTGGCGGGAGCGGGCCGGCTGGTCGTTCTGCGACCCCTCCAGGCTGGAGCGCTCGACACCCCGTCGACTGCGGCGCGCAATGTCTCTCCTGGCCCCGACGCACTCCCACCGTCTCCCCCGGTACGTTCAGCATCTGATTCCTGCCGACCCTGACCGGGTTTGCAACTCGTGGGTCATGCCGCGCACATTGGCCTCGTCAGACGCTCTACAACCGGCCTCTGAGCGACGAACAGCCCTGCGGTGGGCAAGACCACGCCTCACGAGGCCAACGGCTGAGACGGCCGCATCCCCCACCACGGCACTACCGCGCTGCACTACCGCGCTGCACTACCGCACGTCACCCCCGCAGGCCGCCAGTGCAGCACCCTGCTGTACGTCACTACTGATTGGCAGTGCTGCTGGCGAGGACCTCTGCCACCATCGGTCTGCGGTGATGCCCCGCGTTGATGGGGGGCGCTGGTGGATTGCGGTGCTACGTGCATTCGTGGTTCGCCGTGCTGCTGGGCGCGGTTGCGTCGCGGTGGTGCCGCGCCCCGCTGCGGCGTGGTAGGGCGGCGCGGTGGTGGGTGCGCTGGCGCGGGGCCATACCGCATCGCGCTACCGCGTGTCGCTACTGCGCTGCGGTGGTGCACTAGGGAATGATCGGACGCGTCCCGCTTCCCGGATTTCGCAGAGAGAGGCTCCTTCCCACGATGGCCTTGACCCAGGATGTGCTCAGCCGAGTCATCACCTTCGCTAACGGCAAGGGAGGGGTCGGCAAGACCACGACCTCCACCAATTTCGCTGCCCTGTGCGCCGCTGCTGGGTGGAAAACGTTGTTCATCGAGTTCGACCCGCAGGGTGATGCCGGGGACGACCTCGGCTACAAGCAGAGCCCTGAGAACGACAAGGGCGCCCACATGCTCGAGGTGCTCGATGCACATAGGCCGCTACAGCCGGTGCTGCGCGAGGTTCGTCCGAATCTCGACGTCATTCCGATGGGGCGTGCCGCGCTCAAGGACATCGTTGAGATCGTCGAGGGGAAGGAGAGGCGCGGCACGGAGTATCGATTGATGCTGGCCGAGGCTCTGGCTCCGCTCGCACGGGACTACGACCTCATCGTGATTGACACCCCGCCCGCAACCGGAGCTTCGCCGGCCGTGCTGCAGCTCGTACTGGGCGCCACCCGGTGGCTGATCATTCCGACCAAGAGCGACCGCTCCAGCATCGGCAACGTCCGCGAGCTCGCCACCGAGCTCGAAGCGGTGCGCCACGCGAACCCGCACGTTGAGGTGCTCGGGGTGGTGCCGTTCGACTTCGACAGGCAGGCGACCCGGATCCTCCGGAATGCCGTGGAGGACATCGAGACCGTTCTCGATGGCGCCTCGTCACTGTTCGTCGATGAGGCCGGCGAGGTGATCACGATCCGTCACTCAAGCGCCGCGATTGACGCGCGCACCGCAGGAAAGCTGGTGCACGAGCTTGCGGAGATCGCGAGCGAGGAGGAGGTGGGGGAGCCGTGGTGGAAGGCGCTACGGGAGGGGCGGCGACCTGAGCGCATCCCTGGCAGCGTCGGAGCGTTGGCTGATGACCACCTGCTGTTGACCAACGCGATCTTGACCCGTATCGGCAACGTCGAGGACTCGAACGGCGGGGCGACCATTGGTCAGGGAGCGAGCGCATGAGCCGCCGCGAGCCGATGGCCCCGATCGCAGGACTGAAGAAGCCCGCCGACCTTCCTGCTCCGAGCGCTCGGCCTCGGACCTTGCAGCCGGTGCCGGAGCCGAGCTCGGACCCGGCGGGGGAGCAGTCGCAGGACCTCGCTGCGACCGCGTCGCCGGCGAAGGAGACCACTCGGGCGACGGCTAAGGCTGAGCAGGCGTCAAAGCCCATCGCCAGGACGCGCAAGCCGCGCGCCGAGAAGGCGACGGCACGCAGTGCGAGTGCGGACACGATGCGGCCGGTGTCGGTGTCGGTGCCACTGACCATGGCGGAGGCGTGGCGTGACCGGGCGAAGAACGACCGCACGTCGCAGGTCGACGTGCTGCTCGACGCACTCGTGGCACATCAGAACGAGTTGACGGATCTGGTGTCGGCGCGGAGCGAGAAGCCGACGGTGAGCGATGGCCTGTTCGACCGCACCCCGGGGGCGAAGGGGGAGCGGTTCGTCGGCGTCTCCCTGCGGATCAAGTCAGGCAACCTCGAGGTGATCGACCAGCTGGTCGACAAGCACGGCGCCGACTCACGGTCGCAGCTGGTCGCGGCGGCCCTGTCCGCGTACCTGGCCTAAACCAGGGCACGGCGAGAGGAAGGGGTCCTGGTGAGCACGCGAGTGGACGAGGCGAGGCGAGCCACCCATGCACGGCGGCCGCTGGGCAGGCCGTGCCGGGCGTGCGGGTCGACCAACACCTGGGTCGAGCTACGTCGCGAGGGTGACCAGACCCGTCCCAGGGCAGTAGAGGAGTGGCCCTACGCCGTGTGCCAGTCCTGCGGCCATGCAGCCAGGGGCCAGCGGAAGGCGCCAGCTCAGCAGTCTCCCGTGGACACACCACGAGTCGACCCTGACACCGCGTCGTCGCCAGAAACCACCGAGAAGCACGGCGGGACGCCCGATCACCGCCAAGAGACTCGGCGAGCCAGGCCTCCGCGGCCGAAGGCGACCGACGAGCGGGTAGAGGAGTTGCTGCGGGCGGCCGGCTACAACCGGGCGATCACGCCGGAGGTCCTCGAGGAGCATCGCCGGTTCACGACGCATGCCGGGAAGACGGGACTGCCGCGGTGGAAGGCAGCGGTGGCGCTGCTGAACGGCGCGCAGGGCCGCGGCGAGGTGCCGCATGTGCGGGAGATCTACACCGAGGAGAAGCGCCGGCGTGAGGCGAAGCAGGCACGCGCGGCCGAGACGCGTAGGCAGGCGGGTGAGCTCGCTGACGAACACGCGAAGGCGGCTCGGGAGCATGTTGCGCGGGTGTGGGCCGAGACGGGGGAGGGGCCGACGTGGCGTGAGCTCGCCGACGCTCTGGGGGTGGAGGGTCGGATCGCATCGGCGGTGATCGACACTCTGCACCGCCTCCGGGTGCTCACCTCCACCAAGGAGCCTCGATCGCTCACGTTGACGACGGCCTGGACGCCGCCATCGGCGTGACCGGCCCATTCGGGTTCGGTTCGTCCGGCCGTGTGCTGGTCGACTCTCGGTGGCCGAAGCGAGCGGAAGTGTCGGTACCTGCGGGCAGATTGTTGCCCCAGCGAGGCAAGGATCGTCGACGACCCGGAGGTGAGTCATGAGCGAGTTGGTGCCGGGCGATGACGTCCCAGAGGACGAGGAGGCTCTGCTCGGCTACCTCGTCCACATCGTCGAGGAGGGGCGCCGGGTCGCGGCCGTCCAGGTCAACGCCACCTTGACCGTGACCTACTGGCTGGTCGGACGGGCCATCTCCGTCAACATCCTCCGCGACGGCCGCGCTGAGTACGGACGGGCGATTCTTGCCTCAGTGGGGCAGGAATTGGGCGAGCGGTTCGGTGCTGGTTTCGACCCCTCGAACCTCAGCCGCATGGTGATGTTCGCCCGTCTCTTCCCAGACTATGAGAAGGTCACCGCTCTCGCGCGTCAGCTGAGCTGGACCCACGTCAAGGCACTCCTGGCGATCAAGTCCGACGAGGCACGGGCGTTCTACGCCGAGGAGGCTGCGGCCAAGCGCTTGAGCGTCCGCGAGCTTCGAGCGGCGATCAGCCGCAAGGCATACGAGCGCCGTGAGATTGCGAATTCCCAGATCCCCGAGGGGTCGGCGGTGCCGCGCGACACGTTCCGCGACCCACTTATCCTCGACGCCCTCGGCCTTCGGGACACCTACCTGGAGAAGGACCTGGAGGCCGCAATCCTGCGCGATCTGCAGGCCTTCTTGCTCGAGGTCGGTCGTGGCTTCGCCTTCGTTGCCAGCCAGAAGCGGATGGTCATCGACGGCGACGACTTCTACCTCGACCTGCTGTTCTTCAGCCGGCCCTTGCGGCGCCTGGTCGCCGTCGAGCTCAAGATCGGGAAGTTCGATGCTCGGTTCGAGGGTCAGATGAAGCTGTATCTGAAGTGGCTCGACCGGCACGAGCGGCAGGAGGACGAGGACGCACCGATCGGGTTGATCCTGTGCACGGAGGCCAGCCGCGAGCAGGTCGAGCTCCTGGAGATGCACAAGGACGGGATCGTGGTGGCCGAGTACTGGACGGCTCTACCCCCCAAACACGAGTTGGAGCAGCGGCTCCAGGCCATGCTGCGCGACGCACGCGAGCGGCTCGCCCGCCGGGAGCTGCCCTCCGGCGAGTGAACTGGGACTTTGTCCACCAGCACGGTGGACGAACCTAACGTCTGTTTGCCCCGTCCACGACGCCAGGCCGGGGGAACTTCGTTCTAGCCCGCGGCCTGGCGTTCGACGTCGTCGAGAAGGTTGCCCTGGCGCTCGAGGAAAGTTGCATCGCGTGCGGCGACTCCGTCGGGCAGGAGTGCTGCCTGCTCGACGTCAGGGGTCGCTGTCCGCGCGTCGAGTGCGGGTGTGGCGAGGCGCTGGGCGGTGAGGCCGTAGCGGAGCCGGTGGCGATCCCAGGCGGCGACGGAGGCGCCTCGTTCGGCGGGGGAGAGGGCCTGGAAACGTTGTTTGCGCTCCAGGCTGCGGGCGACGTACTCGTCGGCCGGGAGGCTACGTAGCCAGGTCTGGTAGGTCTCGAGCTCGTCGATACCAGCGCGCATGCGTCGCTCGGCGAGACGGGACTTCAGCGCGGCCTGCTGGCTGATCGACATCTGGTCGAACTCGAGGCGCTTCGCTGCGGCACGTTCGGCGCGGGCGGCGGGGGAGAGGTTGTCCCACCAGGCCTTCTCCTTGGCCCTCTGTGCCTTGATGGCGCGCGCCCGGCCTGCGGTCCAGCTCGACGTCGTGCCGGCGCGGTAGGCGGCTCGTTCTGCCTCGATCGTCTCCAGTTGACGGGCGTACGCCGCGGCCGCGTCCTGCTCGACCTGAACCGACCGGGGCCGCGTGGCTGCCTGCCAGCATCCATTCTCGTCAACCCGAACCATCCCAGCCTTGCTCAGCGCGACCAGCGCCGCCTTCGCCGTGGACCTCTGAGACTTCGACACCTCATCACCTGCAGCCTTCACCAGCCCTGCCTTCACCACCAGATCCCCCAGCTCCAGCGGGGTCGAGCAGGTCAGGAGCGTGCGCCAGAGGCTGTGGCTGGAGCGGGGGAGGGTCGCCCAGAGGCCGCGGGGGGCGGGGGGTGGGTCAAACCCAGGTGGGGGGATTTGCCGTCCCTCCCCTTCCGGGGCCTGGTTGATTTCAAACTCGTAGCTCGTGGAGTCCCGCTCGACGGGGGAGAGGCAGTCGGTGTGGAGAGTCCCGAGGCGGCCGTTGAGGCGGGCCAGGGCGGCGCGGACGGTCTTGCGGTCGCCCAGCCCGGTGTCGAGCAGCAGGTCCCGCTCGGGGCAGGGCACACGCAGGTTTCGCTTGCGCAGCACGCGGTCAAGGAGGTGGTGCCCGACAAGCAGCAGCGCCGCCCGCTGGCGGTCCGGGACAGACCACATCAGACGACCTAGCTCGGCGCGGGCAGCCGCTACCGCCTCGACGACCTCGACCGGTGGCGCCTCGACCTGCCTGGGCTTCTCGCTGGTGGTGTTGAACTCGCTGGCCGAGCGGACGAGGTCGTTCCACACGTAGCCGAGCCACCACGAGTAGCCCTGGTGCTTGGCCTTGGTCATCGCGGTCGGATGCGACTCACGGATGATCCGCCAGGCCATCTCCGGGTCGCCGATCGCCCACACCATCTCCCGGGTGCAGGCCGCCTCGACGAGGGATCGGTCGACCTCGACCGCGGCGCGGGTCTTCGTCGCGCCCGCGGCCCACGACCCGGCCGGGATTTCCCCGGTCAGCAGGTAATTGCGCCACTCAGTGCGCAGCTGGCGCTTCCACCGCTGCAACGCCAACGGCACCACCAGGCCCGAGCCGGTCGCAGTGGACTTATGGCCAGCGTTGGTGGGCTTCACCTTGGCGCGGGGCCGCAGCGGCGACGGCGAGGGCGGGTCCGGGAGCACTCGCTTCAGGCCGCGCAGCGCCTCACGGAGCTCGCCCTTCGGCCTGGTCACCGCACCGAACCGGTGAGGTGAGGAAAGGGGACGCACGGCGTCGCGCAGGTCGAGCTCACCGCGCGGGACCTTCACGTCCTCGGCCAGGGCTGTGAGGAAGCCGCTGACCGCAGCCGCGAACCCGGCCCGGGCAGCGGCGGGGGCGTAGTGGAAGTCGGAGTGGGCGAAGAAGATGTGCCAGCGACCCTTCGCGCCGCCGGAGGGCCGCTCCAGCACCCAGCAGTCGCGGCGGGACAGCCAGTCGGCGACCTCGGCCGCGAGGAAGTCACCGAACTCGCCGGGCACGTCGACGTCGACCACGCCGACGCCGTCGCGCAGGTGCCCGACCAGGGCGGCGATACGGCCCTTGCCGATCAGCTCGAGCCCGTCGACCAGCGACGGCACCACGGTCCGGGGAACAGCCGTGTTGCCGGAGTCGATCACCAGCCACTGCGACGCGTCAGGGTTGAACAGGTGCTCATCCAGCGCCAACAGCGCCGGCGAGACACGCCGACCTGCATCAAGGTGTGCGGCATCGCCACGCGACGCCGGTACAGTCACCGGCAACAACTTGCTTTACCTCCTTTCAGAGGCACCCCCGGGTCTCCAGCGCCAACTGGTCCCGGTCTTCACCAAGACGGTCAGGTCCCGCGCCAACGGGGCCTTTCGTCATTTCTAGGGCGATCCACGCCCGCTACGGCTACCGCCGGCGGCGCCCACCTCCCTCCACGTCAGCTGGGACAGGGAACTCGTGGGCCGGGTCACGGCGTGCAGCTCGACGACCAGGTCAGCAACCGACCGCGATGCGCAGAGCCGGGCAGGGGAGGCCGCGGCGTGCGCGCTGTGAGTGTCGACACGCGGGCGCGGGAATGACTCCCGCACGCCGTGGACGTGCTCTACAGTGGGCAGCACAAAGCCTCCTCTGGTGGTTCTCATAACTTCGCGAAACCGGGGTGCAACCCGGTGGAGCATCTGACTTGGCCCCGGTGCAACGGGGCCTTCGTCGTTTTCAGGGCACTGCCCTGACCCGGTCATCCCGTCATCGGCAGCTCCGCGGCCTTCGCCCAAGCCTTCAGGGCCTTCTTCATCACCCTCGGTTCGAAGGGGACCTCGTGGAAGTCGCAGATCGCCTTGGCGATGTAGTCGCTCAGCGACACGCCCATGTCCTCTGCTTCGGCCTTCACGATTGCCGCGGCCGTCATCGGCACCTTGGCGATGAACTGGACGCGACCGTCGCCGACGGCGGGAGGCTCGGCATGGTCGACGACCTCGCCGGTCGGTAGTTCCATCGGCACATCAACGTGCCGGCAAATGACGTACGCGAGGTAGTCGGTGTAGTAGCAGCCGAGCGCAGCTGCCTCGTGCCGGACTCGCGTCCCGGCGAGCTCCGGAACGCGAGTCATGAACGTGTGGCGCTCACCCTTGGACTTGCGACCCATGCGGATATCCAATCGGCTGCCGCCACCTACGCCCGGCAATCGATCCATCCCGGCGTGTCGCAAAATTTCTGAAATAGCAGAAATGCGGAGTCCGGATCGCCTGGTGTCGTCAACGCGGCGAGCTCGTGGTCCCACATCAACAACAGCAACACCAGTCACACCGGATCGGACACTTGCCCCGAGATTCTGTCTCACCTGTCGTGACTCCTACCGATCCTGAGCGGTGTCGGGGGAGTGGCGGCCGGTGACGTAGTCGATCCAGATCTTGCCGACTTCCTCAGCGCGGGCGGGGTCGGTCTCCCACAGCACAACCCGCCCCTTTGCACGGCGGTCGCCCCGCGGGTGGTCGGCGGTGACCAGTCCCCGGTCCTCGAGCGCAGATAGGTGACGACGCACCTGACTGGGGTCGACGCCGATTGCCTTGGCTAGTTCCGGCGCGCTCATGGCCCGGAGTGAGAGGTGCCGCAGGATCTCGGTGCGCGCACTGTTGCCAATCGCGTCGATGATCGCCAGCACCCCCTCGGGCATCGTGGGCGGCTTCGACAGACGTGGCACGCGCTGCATTGTGCCGGAACGCGAAACTCGCCGGACTCTTCGTTATGACGTGTATTTAGCACCTGTCATGTGTCATGCTCAGGGTAATGCAGAACACGACCCGGTGGTGGGAACCACGGGTCAGTCCAGAGCGTCGGGCTTGACGGCGTCTTGGACAATGAAGGCCCCCGGTTCGGGCCGGGGGCGGGAAGGACGCTCGGTCTTGGGGATGCGTCAGCAGATCCGACAACCGGGGGCACAGACGCCCCCGGCGAGATCCGGTGCGCCAGACTCCCCGCTCGCTCACCCGCGTGGAGCTGCGACCCGCGCCATCGACCAGCCGCCGCTGGTGGCCGAACCACCGCACCAACTGCCGCGTCTGACACTGCGCCGCCGCTTGCAACTGAGGCGCTCGATCGCGCGTCCCAAAGATTGTTCGCCGACGGTGTCCGATCCGCTCCGCCGCCGGTTGCATTCGCTGTTAGAGAGCCCCACCAAGAGGGAAGGACATCACCTTGAACCCGACGCGCAGTACGGCGCGGTCGGCAACCTGTCGGCCATGTCGTCAAGACTGGTGCCCCAGGCCCGTGCACCGGGCGACTCGGGCTCAGGAAGGACGCTCATGAAGCGCACTCTCATTGCTGCAACCGCACTCGCCCTGGCGGGAACCCTCGCCGGCTGCGGGGGTAACGACGAGCCGAAGGCCGACCCGACGCAACCACCCACTACGAGTTCGTCGCCGACCCCTACCAGCGACGCAGGCGGCCCGCCAACTGACTGGGAATCGAACTTCACCCAGGCAGAGCTGGCCGCGGGCAAGAAGGCCCTCGCCCGCTGGCAGAAGTGGCGCCAGCTCTCGGCCGAGATCTACCGGAACGGCGTGCTCACCCCGGGAGCCAAGGCAACGCTCCAGGAGTACGACTTCTGGTGGCAGCGCGACATGGTGACTTTGGGTGAGACCTACGAGAAGGGCGGCCTGCGACGAGAGACCGACGTCGAAGCTCTGTGGTCCTACGTGAAGTCAGTTCGGCTCAACAACGGTGGCAAGTCAGGCGAAGTAGTGATCGTCGAATGCACCGACTACGAGCCTCTGCGCTACACCCGAAACGGGAAGCCGCAGAAGATCAACAAGCCGAAGCACCTCGTGACGCCGCTGCTGATCACGATGACCAAGCCGGACGAGCAGCACGGCTGGATGTATTACGAGACAGATCTGAAGGACAAGAAGTCATGCGCCGCGGAGTGAGTGCTGCGGCAGCAGCCGCGATGTTGGTCTCGTTTGTCGTGGTTCTGGTGATCGGCACCAGCAGCCCTGCAATGGCGGACTGCCCTCCTGACCCGGTCGACGAGACGGGACTTTGCCTCTCCGACACCGTCCCAGGGAACCCGGGGGATACTGATCCCGGCGACCCGGGGGATACGGGCGATGGGCCTACCGGACCGGCTTGCCCCGGCGCTCCGAATGGGATCTGCGTCAACGACTACGGCTTCATCTGGAACAGCGCCCACAACTGCTACGCATTCCCGCTGGACCCGCAGCCCGAGGCGAACAGCCCCCTTTGGGGTGGCCATGACCCGGCCGAAGGCACCATCTGGTCGTGCGATCCCACGGTCTCGGTTCCCGAGAACGTGTGGTTCGTGCCCAACGGGGCGGCGGTGATCGACCCGGCCCAGGTTGCCCAACAGCTCGTGGAGCAGGCGCCGTTCGAACTGGCCAACGCGCACATCGCGCCGCCGCCGACCTACCACACGTACATCAACTACTCGAACTGGCTGTGGATCCCCGAGGACCAGTGGCACGACGTATCGGTGAGCCTGACCGTTGCCGGCGCGACGGTCACATTAACGGCGACCCCGTCCTACACCTCGTGGGACATGGGCAACGGAGAAACCGTCTCGTGTGTGGGTCCCGGCCGTGAGTGGGTCAAGGGGATGCCTGAGGACGCGCCGACGAACTGCTCGTACGCCTACGACGAGATGAAGGACCCCAAGGGCGACAAGTGGACGGTGTCGGCTCGGATCAACTACTCGGTCGGATGGACCTGTACCGGCAACTGCGGCGGCCAGACCAGCGGCGACCTCGGCGACGTGACCGCGCTCGCCGGTGACTCAACCTCGATCACGGTGTATCAGCGACAGACAGTAGTGAGGTAGATGTGACCAGCCTGGATTCTCGGACTTCGCGCCGGGCGAACAATGGACGTGCCAATCCGCCTCCGGGCGGGCTGCCTAGTGCTGCCTCGCTGTCGAAGGCGGTGTCGAAGGCTCCGCGGAAGTACGGCCAGATGCTGATGAGCGTGCTGGTTGTGATCGCGGCGGTGATCGCGGGCGGCTGGCTCTATGTCAACAAGGGCGGCGTGGAGGAGGTGTTGGTGGTTGCCCAGCCGATCCCGGCTGGGCACCCGATCACCGAGGACGATGTCCGCACCTCCAAGGACCCGCTCCTGGTCTCGCGCAGCGTGTCTGGCATCGACGGGGCGATCCTGGTCTCCGATGTCGACTCAGTGTTCGGGCAGCGCACCACGGTCGCACTGTTGCCAGGTCAGGTACTGACACAGGACTCGCTGACCAGCGACCTGCTGCCGCAGGAGGGCAAGCGCCTCATCGCGGTGAACCTCCCGGCCGGCCGGGTGCCTGACACCTTGGCCCCTGGCTCGGTGGTCGACGCGATCGCGGTGCCGCAGGAGGGCCAGTCGGGTGACCCGAAGGCTCTCGATGACCCTGTGGTGATCTCAGCCGGTGCCACGGTGTACTCCTCGAAGCAGTCACAGGACGGCACCGTGGTGGTGACGATCCTGATCGCGGAGACCGACGCGAAGACGGTGGCGGCGTACGGGGCAGTGGGGCAGCTGACGCTGCTGCAGGCCCCGATCACCGAGGGTGACCCAGCTGACTCCGCCCCGCAGGACGACAGCGCTACCGGAGGGCAGGGCTAATGCTCATCGCTGTGTGCTGCGACCGCGGCGCCCCGGGGTCGACGACGACGTCGTTGGCGCTGGGCGTCTCGACACCGGAGCCCACGATCGTGGTCGAGGCCGACCCGTACGGCGGTGACCTCGCCCTGCGGTGTGTAGCACCCGGTGGCCATGGTGAGGCGTTCCCGCCGACTCCGACGGTGCTGACCTTGGCGACCGAGGCACGTACGTCGGTGACCCCCGGTCTGGCGGCCAGCAAGGCCCATGAGTTCACGGGCTCGACGCGGATCGTGCCGGGACACTTCTCGGCCGAGCAGGCCGCAGGCGTGAAGAACTGGGCTCCACTGGCCGAGGCGCTGCGCGCCTCCGCATCGCGCGTCGTTGCCGACCTCGGACGGATCCACTCCAGTTCGCCGACCATCCCGGTGGCGGCGGCCGCCGATGTGGTCGTGATGGTGACCCGCCCCGAGGTGGGTGCGGTGATGCACCTCAAGGACAGGCTGGAGCGGCTCGCTCCGGTGCTGGCGAACATCCGCAACGCCCCGCCGATCGTGGTGCCGGTGGTGGTGACGCCGAAGCGGATCGCCGGGTCGGTGCTCGAGCACGTCGGTCGGATGCTGGCGCCGAGCAACGCCGCCGGCGTCATCGCCGGGATCGGCTGGATCGCGCTGGACCCCACAGGGGTCGAGGCGATGCATGCCGGCCAGGTCGGCGGCAAGAACGCGCGCACGCCGCTGCTGAGGTCTGCGGGCGTACTCAACGACCAGATCAACCAGGCCGCTGGTCTCGGGCCGTACGACGCGCATGAGGCTGCAGCGGTGGACGCGTACGCCGGCCAGGGGGGACAGGTGTGATGAACAGCAACAACGGAGCCAGCTCGAATGGCCGTCGCGCGCACCTGAACGGGATGCACCTGAAGCAGCTCGTGCCGGTCGACCAGGTACTGGTCAAGCGTCTCCAGTCCCGCGTGGGTGCTCGCCGCGGGAAGGCGCTGGAGGAGTTCCGCCGCAACAGCCAGCCGATCCCCAAGGGCGAGGACGCCCGGCAGCACACCGAAGCCCTGCTGGCCTCGGTGCTGGCCGAGTACGAGTCCGACCTGGTCGAGGACGGCCACAACCCGCTGGAGGAAGACGCCCGGGACCGGCTGGAGGCCGCGCTCAAGGCCCAGTTGTTCGGCGCAGGCAACCTCGATCAGCTGCTGGAGGATCCCGAGGCCGAGGACATCGTCATCAACAGTTGGCAGAACGTGTTCGTCACCTACGCCGACGGCACCAAGGCGCAGATGCCGCCGGTCGCCTCCTCGGACAAGGAGCTGGAGGAGATCGTCAAGACGATTTCTGCCCACGACGGCCTGTCCACCCGTGCCTTCGATCTGATCAACTACAACGTCACCCTCAGGCTGCACGACGGCTCACGTCTGCACGCGGTCCAGGGGGTGAGCGCGAACGGTCTGTCGATCTCGATCCGCAAGCACCGCCACAAGAGGGCCACCCTGCTTCCGGTTCCCGGGCTGGCCGAGCGGGAGCGCGCCGCCGGGGTTCCGGAGTCGCTGCGCACCAAGGACCTGCTGAGCGAGGGAACCGTCGACCACGACCTCGCCGCGTTCCTGTCCGCGCTGGTGAAGTCGCGTCAGAACATCATGATCGCCGGAGCCGTAAGTGCGGGGAAGACCACGCTTGTGCGAGCGCTGGCCTCCGAAATAGACCCGATCGAGCGTCTGGTCACCGTGGAGCGGTCCATCGAGCTCGGCCTGCACGAGGACCCCGAGCGCCACCCCGACATCGTGCCGCTCGAGGAGCGGCTGGCGAACGTCGAAGGAGAAGGCGCAGTCGGGTTGGCCGACCTGGTGCGCAACTCGCTGCGGATGAACCCCTCGCGGGTGATCGTGGGCGAGGTCTTGGGTGATGAGGTCATCACGATGCTCAACGCCATGGCCCAGGGCAACGACGGGTCGCTGAGCACGATCCACGCGAACTCCTCGCGCGATGTCATCGGGAAGATCCAGACCTACGCTCTGCAGGCTCAGGAGCGGTTGCCGTTCGAGGCCACCAACGGCCTGATCGCGAACGCACTGAACTTCATCGTGTTCCTTCGCCGGATCCGCACCGAGGACGGCCGTCAGCGCCGGATCGTCGAGTCGATCCGTGAGGTTGCCGGACGTGATGAGGACGGCGTGAAGACGACCGAGCTGTGGAAGTACAACAGGGCCACCGGTCGCACCGAGTTCACCCGGAAGGCGATCATCCGCGAGGAAGCCCTCCTCGATGTCGGCTGGGACCCCGACGGCACGACGGACCTGAACAGGTTCGCCGAGCCGAGCGGTGCCAACGGCGATGAGGGGTGGCAGATCTGATGACCCTCTTCGTGGCCTGCGTCCTGGCGGTCTGCCTCGGCATCATCGGGGTGATCCGCACCGCCCGCGGCAAGAACCTGCTCCCGGCGCGGGTGACCACGGCCCGGCGTAAGGTGGCCGACCCCCAGCAGACTGCCCGGCAGGTCACGATCGCGCTGATCGTCGGCGTCGTGGTCGGGATCTTGACCCGTTGGCCGGTGGCCGGGCTGATGGCGGTCGCCGTGGTGATCTTGTGGCCGAAGCTGGCGCGCTCGGGTGCGATCGAGAAGCACAGCGTGGCCAAGATCGAGGCGATCGCGAACTGGACCGAGTCGCTGCGCGATGCCGCTGCCTCCGAGTCGGGGCTGGAGCAAGCGCTGCCGGCAACCCTGGACGGTGCGCCGGCGCTGCTGCGCCGGCCATTGCGGAACCTGGTCAACGCCCTGGACCTGCGTACGCCGCTGCCGGTCGCGTTGGCCCACTTCGCCGACGAGGTCGATGACCGGGGCGCCGACAAGGTCGTGATCGCACTCTCGCTGACCGCCCAGCAGCGTGCCGGGAGCCTCAAGCGGGTGCTCACGACGCTGGCCTCCAATACTCGTGCGGAGCTGGAGATGCGCCGCAAGGTGCTCGCCGAGCGCAACGGCGTCCGCCGTCAGTCCAACCAGGTCGCGCTCGGCCTGCTCGCGCTGGCGGGGCTGCAGGCGGTCTTCCTGCGCGGCTGGGTCGAGCCGTACAGCACGGTGTACGGACAGATGGTCCTCGCCGTGCTGGCCGCGGTCTACGTGGGCCTGCTGGTGCGGTTGCAGCGGCTGGCCTCCCCTGAGCCACACCCCCGATTCCTGTCCAATTCCGCTCGGTTCACGGAAACTGAAGCCCGTCTCGCCGGGAACCCAAGGGTGGGGTCGTCGTGACGCGCTCAATGGGGGGTATCGGTTCGCGAACCGGCGGGTGCGGTGGTGAAGTCGTCGAGCTCGGGATGGTTGATCGTGCTGGCGTAGTGCTCGGCGGTGGCGATGGTGACGCCGAAGAAGTCACAGATCTGGCGCAGGTCACCGCCGGCGTGGACCTCGGCCAGGATGCGGTCCTGGCGCAGCGCGTTGGCGGACATACCGAGCTTGTCGGTGAGCCAGGGCACTTTGACCTGCTCCAAGGTGGCCGCAGACCTGCTGTGGATCAGGAAGTGCGGGTTGATGCTGCCGGGCCACCTCTTGCGGCGGTGGGCGAGGTAGGCGTCGAGCCTGGCCTTGGTCACCGGCGCCAGCAGGATCGTCCTGGTGGGCAACAGGATTCGACTGTCACGCACCTCGGTCAGCAGCAAGGCGCAGGCCTCACCGGGCCGCAGCCCGTGGATCGCGATGAGCGTCGTGATCGCGGCAGTGGTCGGATCGGCGGACTCGAAGGCCCCGCGGATCCGAGCGGTGTCGATGGGCATCGGGACACGACGCTCGAGGTTGCCGATGCGCATCCGCGCCATGGGGTTGACGAACAGCACGCGGTGGCGCTTGAGGGTGGTGAAGATCGACCGCAGTGCGTTGCCCAGCTTGACGCGCGGGGTGCCCTGGGCGGGGAGCACGGCGAGGACGTCCGCACGGGTGATCTCCCGCAGGGACAGATGTCCGGCGTCAGCCCAGGCGCGCAGGGTGGGCATTGCCCACAGGGTCCGGGTCTTGATGGTGACGTCGTGTCGGGGTCGGCTGCGCGGTGGAGTGGTGCTGCCGTGGTGCAGGACATCGAACCAGGTCTGCAGCTCGCTGGCCATGGGCTCGGGCAGGCCGCTGAGTTGGCGGGCGAACCAGGGGCGCAGCGCCGGGACACGGTCGTCGACCAGGAGGTCGTTGTCCTCCAGGACGGCGAGCGCCAACCGGATGGGCAGGCCGTAGGTTCTCAGCTCGAGGACGTCGCTGGCCTTGACGGGCCCGGTGGCGATGCGGTGTCGGGCTTGCAGGACCCGCAGCGTGATCCGGGTCCGCCTGGTCTGCCGCTCGGTCCAGCCGTGTCGCTCGGCTTGGTCGAGGACATGCTGGTCGAGGCGTGCGGCGAACCTGTGGCTGGGTGGTTCGCCGAACCCGAAGCGTCGGGCCGGGTTCTCGATGCGGTCGTAGGCGAACAGGTCGAGCTGCTCGGGATCGCGGGGTGGCCGCGCCCCGGTCTGCTGGTCGGCGGCGTTCTCCGGTTGCGAGTCGTATCCGGGCGGTTGGATCTGGTCCTTGGGTCGTCCGTAGTCACGGCGCGGGTGTGGCCGGTAGCCGTTCTTGAAGTTGGACATGTTCGCGAGCCACAGCTGCTGACCGTGACGGTTGGCGGCAAGGACGTCGCGGGGCAGTCCGGCCTGGGCCTGGTAGACGGTCTGCAGCCAGCACAGTCGACAGGCCTTGTGCTCATTGACTGCCACGTCTCGGTGGCAGGAGATGCACTCGCTGGCGCTGGGGTGCAGATGGCGCCAGCCCACGCAGGCCCCGCACAGCCATTTCAGGGTGCGCGTCGCACCCCAGGCCAGGCAGTCGCGGCAGGAGTCGGGCAGCTGCGGCGCGAACAGGTGGCAGCGCCGGCACAACCGCTGAGCCCAGTAGTCGCCGGTCGCGCCGCAGCGACGACAGGGCAACGGACGACCGTTTGTGCCTGGTTTGCAGTCGTAGCACCAGCGGCGACCCTGGTAGCTCTGGGGTTTGTGGCCGCAGGCTTCGCACATCTTCGGTGCGCTCACGCGGGTGGCTTGCTCCGAGTCCGTCCCGGCGCCGGGCGCCGTGTGCTCTTCCTGGCCGTCTGCGATCCCGTCTGCGACCCCGCCTGGGCCGCCGTCTTCGTCGCGGGTCTGCGTGCCGCGACCGCCTCGGGCTCGCAGATCAGCAGGTCGGCGGGCGTGCAGCCGAGCACGAAGCAGATCACATCGAGGTCATCGAGCCGGATCGTGGTTGGGGTGCCGGCCCACCAGCCCGACATCTTCCCGGCGCTGATCTCCAGCCCGGCCTCAGCAAACATTCGTCGCAGCTGGGTGGACTTCCAGATCCCTGCCTCCGCGGCCTTCATCCTCATGTTCCAGCGCATCGACTCAAACCTCCTCCTTCTCGCTCGTCGGTCGCTCGCTCGTTGTGCTGACCGTGCTGCCAAGGCGTGCCAGGGTCCGCTCGGTGGCGACTGCCCAGGACGTCTCGATGTGGGTGGAGCGGACGTGGATGTACTGCGTCGTGGTCGACAACCAGCCGTGGCCCAAAAGCTCCTGGATCGCCTTGAGCGTCATGCCCTGCTCATACAGATGCGAGGCACAGTAGTGCCGCAGCACATGCGGCGACAGCCGGCCCGTCCACCCGGGCAGCCACCGGCCGACGGCCTCGCCCATACCGGTGCGCAGCGCCTCGGCACCGATGCGCGTGCAATGTCCCGTCATCGGATCGCGTCGTTCGCTGGGAAGAAGCGGAGCGTTGGGGTCCTCGTAGTCGTCGCCGAACTGTGGTCGCACGTCGGTCAGCCACCACTCCAGCAACGCATCGACCTCGTCGATGGCCGGTACGATGCGGACCTTCGCGCCACGACCGCGGCTGCCCTTGCCATGGCGCACATGCAGCTTGCCGTGGGTGCCGAGCTCGGGATGCCAGTCGCCGACGTCGAGCATCACAGTCTCGTTGATCCGCAGCCCGATCCGTCGCCACAGCGAGGCCGCGAGGTAGTCCCGGGCAGCCGGCAGGTACTTGCGTGCCTCGGGCAGGGAGTCGCGCCAGCCTTCGAAGAGGTCACGCACCTCGTCGGCCCGTGGCGGGATCCTGCCCGAGGTGGCGGCCGCAATCGCTCGCGGCCGGTTGAACTCATCGATCGGCTGGACCATGACCTGGTCGAACAGGGCGTGGATGTCGCCTTGGTAACGCACGATGACGAACTCGTAGAACTTCGCCAACGACGCGGCCTTGCCCGCCACCGTCGACCTCGCCAGACCGCGCTCTCGCCGTGCCGTCCGCAGGTACCGGTCGGCGTCCTCGACCTGCGCGGTCCACAACGGCCGACCCAGGAAGTGCGCGAACTCGAAGACCACCGAACGATCCGCCGCAGCGGTCTTGTCGTTGATCCCCACCGCGCCGAGCGCGAGCGAGTACTGGTCGATCAGCTCCTGCTCGAACTCCTCGACGTCGACGCTGCCACGCAGGCTGCGCGCGGAGTCCAGCGACCGGACCACCGTAAGAGTCACGAGCCACCGCTTCAGGAGTCGGAATGAACTGTCGTGAACCTAGCAGTGTTGTCATGAATCCTGAAACTCCGTCGCAGTTCGTCGATGTCGCCCAAAGCTCTCAACACCGCAGGTCACAGCCCCGCGAGGACAAACCGTCGAGAAACGAACTGGATGGAACTGAAGTAGGGGCAGACGCCCTGGCACAGGCCACGGGCCGGGAGGTGGCCTGGTGATTCCGATGCTGATCATCTCCGCGGTGGCGGGCCTCGGACTGCTGCGGCTCCACCGGCTGGCGTTCCCCTCCGCACCGCCGCTGGCCGACCAGGCGGCTCGGTGGGAACGGGCACGCGCCCGGGCCGGTCGCCGTGCCCGTCTCGACATCGCACCTGAGGACCAGACCTGGTCGAAGAGGGCCGCGGAGTGGTTCGCCGAGCAGCTGCGCACCCGCCGCCCCGACGACATGCAGACCTACGAGCGCGACCTCGCCGTCACGGGTCAGCCGATGGAGGAGTGGCTGGCCAAGCTCCTGGTGTGGTTCCTCATCGGCCTTCTCGGCCCGGTCGCGCTGGTGCTGCTCGGCAACGCCGCCGGACTGGGTATCCCGATCCTCGTCGCTCCCGCCCTGGGGCTCGTGAGTGCCGTGGTCGCGGTGCTCGGCGAGGTCCGCCAGCTGCGGGAGACCGCCGGCAAGCGCCGCGAGGAACTGTGCGACGCGCTCTCGGACTTCCTCGACCTGGTCGTGATGTCGATGGAGGGCGGCCGCAGCCACGCCGACGCGCTGCCCACCGTGGCGCAGATCGGCACCGGCTGGGCCTTCCACACCATCTACGACGCGATCGACAACGCCCGACCCAACGGCATGACGCCGTGGGAGGCGCTGGGCGAGGTCGGTGAGCGATTCGGCGTCGTGGAGCTGCTCGACCTGCGGGCCTCGCTGAACCTTGCGCAGGACGAGGGCACCAGCATCCGCAACACCCTCATCGCCCGCGCGCAGTCGATGCGCGATGCCCGACTGGCCGATGCCCACGCCCGTGCGAACAAGTCCACCGACGCGATGCGCAACAACCTGATGGTGATGGCCCTCGTGGCCGCCGCCTACGTGATCCTCGCCCGCGTCCTGTTCCTGTTCTCCGCCTAATTCCAACGTCGATTGCTTGAAGAAAGGAACCACCTCATGAACGAGTTCACCCACCTGAAGATGGCGATGGAGTACTGGCGCTCCCGCTGGGAGGTCGCCCGCCGCGACGAGCGCGGAGCCTCGGCGCCGGAGTACCTGGTGCTGCTGCTCGGCATTCTGGTGATCGCTGGGCTGGCGATCCTCGCGGTCCGCACGTTCGTCACTAACAAGGGCAACGAGCTCAACGGCCAGTAGGGCCGGCGAGCCAACCTGCCCCTGGATACCGAGGACGAGAAGCCAGCCATGACCATCCCGAACCCCCGCCGGCCCGTGCAGGGCCGCGGGCTGCGCCGCCGCGACGAGCGCGGCATCGCGGCCCCGGAGTTCGTGGTCATCATGCCGCTGGTGATGCTGATCTTCCTGATGCTGGTGCAGTGGTCGGTGCAGCTGTACAACGACCGGATCGTGCACGCCGCGGCCCGTGAGGCAGCGGTCGACGCGGCCTCCTGGGAAGGCACCGAGGACGCAGGCAGGCAGACCGCCAACGAGTACCTGGCCGACTCCGGCAGCGACCTGTCCAACACCAGCGTCAAGATCAACGTGGGGGCGACCGAGGTCACCGTCACCGTCTCCGGCGAGGTGATGACTCTCTTGCCCGGCTTCACCAAGCGGGTCTCGGCCACTGCCACAGTGCCACGGGAGAGGTTCGCAGAATGACGCGGCCGCCGACCACGACAGCAGACTGGCGAGACGCCATCGACTCCTTCAGCCACAACGGCCCCGGAGGCGATGAAGCGCTCGCAGCCCAGCATCCGGACCTGATGGCCGCCCTTCAGAAGCTGACGCCCGACGACGAGCCGCTGAAGATCGGCGGGGGGAGAGTCACCCGCCAGACAGATGGGTCATGGCGAGTCGGACGTGACAGGAACCTTGCCTCGCCGTGGGTCGTGGTCCAGTCGCTCCGTTCCTCCCGCCACCGCTACCCGCGCCACGGCCGTTCCTGGCGAGAGCGTCTTCGCGTACCCCGCGACGAGCGCGGCTACGCCGCCGTCGAGCTACTGGCGATGACCACCGTGCTGGTCGGCTTCATCACCGTCGTCGTCGGCGGCGGCCGGATCGTCGACTCGAACAGCCAGGTTGATGACGCTGCATACGCGGCCGCGCGGGCAGCATCCCTGGAATCGAACTTCGAGGCCGGACAGATCGCAGGCCGCGACGCGGCTGCCGACTCGCTGGCAGATCGGGGCAAGGCCTGCACCCATCTGACAGTGTCGTTCGCGGGAACCGACTTCCGCACCTCGGGCCACGTGAGGGTCGAGGTCACCTGCCACGCGAACCTGAGCGACGTCGTCGGGTTCGGCCTGCCTGGCGCCAAGGACTTCACCAGCACGGCCGTGGTCCCCATCGAGCAGTACCGGAGGCTGCCATGATTTCGCGGCTGATCCGACGACTGCGGACCCGGCGCGACGAGCGGGGTGTGGTCTCTACGTGGACGATCCTCATGGCCGCGGGGGTGTTCCTGGTGCTGCTTGGCCTGGTCTATGACGGCGGCAACGCCATGAATCAGCGGATCGCGGCCCACCGCGCCGCGGAGCAGGCCGCTCGTGCGGCCGCCGATGAGATGCGCGGCGTCCGTGACGGCACCGAAGGAATCAACCAGGCGACCGCGACCGCCCGCGCCAACCAGATCCTGCAGCAGGCCGGCTGGAGCGGCAGTGTGAACATCGACGGCCTCGACGTCACCGTCAGGGTGACCGGTAAGTCGGACAACGCGTTCCTCAACGTCCTTGGCTTCACAAGCTTCCCGGTCGACGAGACCGGCACCGCAACGTCCATCACGGGCCCGAACTAGGTTCCCAGGAGAGAGAAGAAACGCCATGCTGGGATTGGTCAAGCGACTCGGAGCCCTCGCACTGCTGTTGGGCCTCCTCGTCGGGTTCCCTGCCCTGCTGCTCGCGGCTGTGGGCAACCCGTGGCCTGACGGCGGGTTGAACGAGCTGTCGCTCATGAGCAACTCGGCCGTGCTCGGGATCGTCTCGCTGTTGGGCTGGTTCGTGTGGGGGCAGCTGCTGGTGTGCACCCTGTGGGAGATCCCGCCGGCCCTGCGTCACGAGACCGAGGGGGCCTCGAGGCTGCCGATCGCGGTCGGTGGTCAGCAGAGGTTCATCCGGATACTGGTCCACACAGTGCTCGCGGTCGGAGTCACCTCGACGGCACTGCTCGGGTCGCACGCAGCCACCGCGGAGGCTGCACCGGCCGCACCGCTGCGGCCTGTCACCCATGTCGCACACCAGACTCCGGCCGCGAACCCGGAGACAAGTCCCGCCGTATCGCCGGCACAGGCCGTCCCGGACACCACCCATCGGGCCGACCGCCCGAGGATCGTCACCGACAAGGGCGACACCCTGTGGGGCCTGGCCGAGAAGCACCTAGGAGACGGGTTCCGTTGGCAGGAAATCGCGGACCTGAACCATGGCCGGGTCATGGTCGACGGACGCACCTTCAACAACCCGCGCAGCATCGAGCCTGGCTGGGAACTGCTGCTGCCCGCCGGTGCGACCGGCCTGCCCGGCGACCAGACCTCCGCGACCGAGCACGTCGTCGCGCCGGGTGAAACGCTGACCGGGATCACCAAGGAGACCACTGGCGACCCCGACAACTGGCAGGCGCTCTACGAGGCAAACAAGGACGTCATCGGCAGCGACCCCGACCTGATCTACCCCGGCCAGGTTCTCGTACTGCCGGGTACTGGTGCCGTCGACCCGGACACGGGCACCGACCGGCCGCACCAGCGAGGGCCCGGTCAGCGCGACGAGCCCGGCACGTCCACCGGCGGCCAGGACGAGCAGGCGGACGACACGGGGGACGACCGCTCCACGGGAGCCGACGACGCGGAGGGACAGGAGCAGCAGCAGACGCCCGCCGAGCCGGCCGCCCCGACCGCACCGTCGCAGCGATCGGCGCAGGGGGCCCCGGACAGCACGGAGCAGCAGGCCTCGACCGAAGCCGACGAGGCCAGCGACGAGGGCGGGATCACGGGCCTGCGGGCCCTGCTGGCCACGGCCCTGTGTCTCTCGGCGGGAGCGCTGGGACTGGTGATCGCCAACCGTCGTCGGCAGTTCCGTCAGCGCCCGATCGGTCGGACGATCGCCTCGACTCCCGACGAGCTGCTCGAGGTGGAACAGGCGATCCTCGAGCACGGCTCAGAGGCACAGAAGGACGCGGAGTTCCTCGACCGGGCACTGCGGCACGTCGCGGCGTCGTGCAAGGTGGCCGGCGACCGGCTTCCCCAGCTGGGTGCCGCCGTGCTCGGCGATGAGGACCTGACTCTCCTGTTCACCCAGCCCGCCCCCGGGCAGGTGCCGGAGGGCTGGACCGCGACCGATGACGCCCAGGCCTGGATGCTGCCGCGCTGGACCTTCCTCGAGGAGGACCTCGAGAACCAGCCGGCCCCGTACCCGGCGCTGGTGAGCATCGGCCTCGACGAGAGCGGCCGCACCTGGTACCTGGACCTGGAGACCCTGGGCGTGTGCGGCATCGGAGGTGAGCCGGAGCAGGTCGCCGACATGGCCCGCTTCATGGTGGCCGAGCTCGCCGTCAACGACTGGGCCAATGGCTGCGAGGTTCTGCTGGCCGACCAGTTCGCCGCCGAAGCGATCCGACTCAACCCGGCGCGGCTCCGGCAGGTCAATCGCAGCGACGCGCTGGCCCGGGCTGCCGTGCTGACCGGCGAGATGGGTGAGGGCGAGCACAACCTCGACGCTGACGTGCTGACGCGACGCCGCGACGGGCTGTTGCTGGACACGACCAGCCCGGTGGTGGTTGTGCTTGCATCCCGTCCCGAGGGCGAGTTCGTCAGTGACATCGAGGACCGGGACCGCTCCCGGGTGGTGGTGGTGCACGGGGATGAGGAGTCGCCGGCGGTCGAGCTGTCCGGCGATGGGATGGCGTTCCTGCCGGTGTGGGGGATCAGTGTCAAGGCACTGACCTTGAAGCCGGAGCACGTGGCGCCGATGGCGGACCTGTTGGCGGCCACCCGCAGCCTCGAGGACGAGCCGGTGCCGGCCATGCAGTCCGACGATGGTCCGCTGGGCAAGTACGCCCGTGCTGACGGGTCGCTGCGTGAGGAGTACACAGAGCCGCGGCACACTGAGGGCAACGACCGCTCCTCGATGCTGCCCGATGCCGACGAGGTCTACCTGGCCACCGCGGCAACGACCGCCGAAGACCTCGCCGCGGCCGCGCCGAGTGTTCCCGTGGAGGTCCGCGCCGAGATCGCGGCGCTCGACCCGACGCTGGACCAAGACGTCGCTGACTGGTTCGACGAGTCCTCGCCGCGTCCCAAGGTGAACCTGCTCGGTCCGGTCTCGGTCACCGCACTCAACGGCGGCGACCCCGCGGCGATCGACAACGCTGGCGGAACTGTCTCCTTCATCGCCTACCTGGCCTGGCAGGACCGCGGAGTCACCGGGGAGCGTGCCGCCGCAGCATGCGGGTGGCAGACCCAGAAGACGGTTCAGAATCGCGCCACCAACGCCCGCTTCCTGCTGGGAACCCGGCCCGACGGCAGCGACTGGCTCCCCGACGCGAGCATGAGCGCCAGTGCCCGCCGAGGCCACAGCCCGACCTACGAACTGGTGAGGGACAGCGGCGGGGTGCTGAGCGACGCCGACCTGTTCATCCGGCTGAAGCACCGGGCACAGCGGCGAGGCGACAACGGGTGCGAGGAGGACTTGGTGACCGCGCTGTCGCTGGTCACCAGCACGCCGTTCGAGGGGATCACCGAGAGCCGGTTCAAGTGGGTCTTTAAGGAGGGGCTGCAGCGGCCCGACGTCATCTTGGCTGGCGCGATCCATGACGCGGCCCACACTCTGGCGACGCGGGCCGTCACCGAGGGCCGCACCGATCTGGTCCGGCTGGCCTGTGACGCGGCCCGGAGGGCAAACCCCCACGGCGACATCGCATGGCTGGATCTGGCCGCGGCCACCGAGGCGGAATCCGGTCGCGAGGCCGCCGGTCAACTGGTCCGCGAGCAGGTCCTCGAGCAGTTCGACGAGGACCTCCCGCCGCGCTCGGAGGCCATCGTGGAGCAGCGCGAGTGGGGTGCCACCGGCTAGCCCACGGCTGGCTCCGAACGGGGCTCTCGAGGACGGCTTCGGCCCTGTCTCACCTGGATGGTGGGACAGGGCCGAAGCCCGTTTTTGGGGTCGTCCAAGGGGTGTCCGCAACCGTTCGGACGAACTTTTTTGACTTTTTCTCGGAGGGATCTGGTGAGCGGCCTCACCGGCTCTGACCTGCGGTTTTGCGTTTGGTGAGCGGGTGCGGTGAGCGGTCACCGGGCTGGTCCGGGGGTGTGGTGAGCGCTGTGGTGAGCGAGGTGGTGAGGGGTCGGTTCTGCAGTAGGCGCGTCCTGATCGCCTCTCTCGGAGGACCGCCATGTCGGCCAGTCACCCCGCCCACGAAGTCACCATCGGCGCCGCATCCCAGATCCCGACCCCGCGTCTGTCCTGGAGCGACCGCCAGCACCACCGGCGCAAGGCCCAAAGCGCCCTGGCCACCGCGGTCATCAGCAGCCTGGAGCGCTCCGGGAAGTGGGGCGAGTGGCAGCAGGTCGAGCCCCGGCTAACCGAGTTCGCCAGCCTCGACGAGGCACGAGAAGGATGGCGTCGACGCGACGAGCGCTGCTACCAGGTCGTGGCCGGCCTGACCGCCCTCGGGTCCCGCCGCGGAGGCGATGACGACGACGCCGCGCTGGCCGTGGCGGTGCTGCTCGAGGACGGCGTGAACCGGGTAGCGATGACCCTGACCGACGTGTGCGAGATCGACGACGTCAACGCCACGGTGTGGGAGGAGGTCAAGGGAGCTGAGCCGCAGGTGGGCTGCCACGCGGCCACCTACCTGCTGCGGCGGACCCGGCAGCGTCTCAGCCGCCCGGCCGCCGGCATGGTCTCCCGGGTCGACACGACTTCCCTGGAGGCGAGGACCGAGGTGAACAACTCGCTGGTGCTCGGCAGCCATACCGACGGCGCGGGCCGCGCCGACCAGGACCGCGACCTGATCCTCGCGGTCCCCGACGTCCAGGACCCGGTCGACGACCTGGCCGACCTGCTCACCTGGGCACGCGAGGTCGGCGTGATCGACACCGACGAGATCGACCTGCTCATCGAGCTCCTCGCCGCGGAGAACGACGGCATGGCCCGCGAGGAGGCCCAGCGGGTCGTTGGCCAGCGCCACGGCGTCGCCATGCGGACGATCCGACGTCGCCGCGACCGCACCGCCGCGCGGCTGCGCGACGCCGCACCGAAGTACCTGGCCGCCATCGCCTGAGCACCTCGGTCAGCATCCTCGAAGAACTTTGCCGCGCCCTGTCCGATCCGGACAGGGCGCGGTTGCTTCTCCAAACATGAGCGAGCAGGCACACACCGCAGCCACAGTCTCCGAGCCGACCCCCGAGGTCGTCGCGCAGCTGCTGGACGTGGTGGCCGACCAAAGCGTCGACCACGCGCTGTCCGACATCGAGCGGATGATCGCGCGCCTGCGCGCCAACGCCGAGGAGGCCGCGGAGGCACGCGAAGTGCTCCGCAATACCCCCGCACCCGTTCTCCGCGAAGCGCTGCGGCTCCGGGCAGCCCGGATCGAGGCGACCCGATGAGCACCAGCACCGCGACCCGGTACTCCACCCGTGAGCTGCGGGCCGCGGCCGCCGCACTGGCGGCCGGCAAGTTCTCCACCACGGCCACGCGACCCTCGACACCGGAGACGGCCGAGGACCAGGACCTGCGGGCGCCCCGCGAGGCGACCGCCGCGACCGAGCGTGACCGTGCCCCCCGTGGCACCGGCGACACGCCGAGCCCGGGCGCCACGTCGACGGTGTCGACGGGGGCCGGGCCGCTGGTGCGGGTGCGTGCCGCCAACGCCGGCGCCGGTGCCTCGACGATCGCCCTCGCCCTGGCCGATGTCGCAGACGCCGCCGGTATCCGCACCCGTGTGCTTGATGCGGCCGCTCCGGCGTGGTCGGGACTGCTGGGCGCCACGGTCACCGAGCTGGGCGCGGCCGAGGGATGGCGCCGCGGCCGCCGCGGCGACGGCGTGCTGATCGACCGCGTCGAGGAGCCGGTATGGGTCCCCGGGGAGGTGCCCAGCCCGCGGTCGGTGAATGGCGTGCACCTGACGGTTCTGGACGCCGGCTGGTCGATGCGTGAGCTCGCCGCCTCCGGGGCGGGTTCCTGGGTCGCCACGACGCCGGCACGCGCGGAGGTCCTGGTGACCCGGCCGCATGGACTGGCGCTGAGCCAGACCGAGGCGGCGCTGGCGGACCTCGAGGACCAGCTCGCCCGCGACGGGGTCGTGGTCGTCGTGGTGGGCGCGGCCCGCTGGAGCGACCGCGAGTTCGCCCCCGCAGGCCGGCTGCTGCGCACAGCTCGACAGCAGGACGCCGTTCTGTTCGCGCCGCTGCTGCCCGCCAAGGCCCTCCCGGGTCTCGGCCCCGACCCGCTGCCCAAGCAGCTCACAAGTCCCTCCCAGCACCTGCTGGAGCGGATCACCACCATCACCGGCCCGCTGACGGCGAACCGGACGTGAAAGGAAAGAAGGAGAAGAAATGATCATCGAGACCATCTCGGAGGTCGCCACCCAGTTCGCGGCCGCGGGAAACATCAAGGCCGAAGGCGTCGGCAACGTGTGCGCTCAGGCCCCGACCGGAGTCAAGCCGTACGTCAACGACATCCTCGGTTGGGTCAAGTACGGCGTGATCGCCATCATCATCGGCGCCGGCTTCGCCTCGTCGGGGGCGCTGATCGTGGGGAAGTTCGGACAGATGGGCCGGGCCGCGCAGATCGGCGCCTCGGGGCTGTTCTGGACCGTGATCGGCGCGATCGCGTTCGTGTGCATCTACGCCATCCTCAACGGCATCGTCGGGAACGGCTGCTGACATGTTCGACCGGAGCCGACACGTCTACCAGGCAAAGCTGGTTGACCCCGACACCGAATGGACCCGCCGCCGGCTCCAGATCCTGCTGGGGGCCGTGGCTGTCGTCGTACTCGCCCTGGCGGCGGGCGGCGTGTGGTCGGTGGTCAGCATGCTCACCGGCTCCTCGTCCGGCGACGGAACCGGGTCCGATTCGGCACAGTCCGCCCAGGACCAGCTCGCCGACAAGCAACTGCCCGACGCGCCCTTGGAGGCCGCACAGCCCGGAAGCTTGTCGTCGGGCGAGACCGGCACGATCGAGATTCCGGCACCAATGGGGGTGGGGGAGGTCGGTGTTGCGACCGGGTTCCCGCACACGCCGGAGGGTGCCCTGGCTCAGCTGGCCGCGATCGACACGACCGCGTTGACCTCGGCGTCGGTTCGAGTGGCCCAGGAGGTCATCACTGCGTGGGCCGCGCCCGGCGGTCCGACAGCCGAGAGCTGGTCGGGTGTGCAGGGCTTGGCCGCACTCCTGGAGTCGGCCGGAATGTCATCGGAGGCTCAGAACACGATCACGATCGGCGCAGAGCCGAAGATGGGATTCATCAAGGGCACGGTCGGTGACGACTTCGTCATTCCGTGCATCGACTTCATCATCACCGCCACCACCGCGTCGGGCCAGCCGCAGCAGGTCGCTGCCGCCGACTGCCAGCGCATGGTGTGGCAGGACGGTCGGTGGGTGATCGGCGAGGGCGAGGAGCCGGCACCCGCACCGTCGCTGTGGCCCGGCTCCCAGGCATCCTTCGACGCCGGCTACCAGTGGCTGGAGGTGCCGCAGTCATGAGCACGCAGACCGTTGCGGGCATCGTCCCCATGATCAATCTCAACCCCTTGCACTGGCTTGGGGACAAGGCCAAGGAGGGCCTGGCCGACGGTTTCACGTCGATGATGATGTCGATCTGGTCGGGCGCATTGTGGCTGCTCAAGACCGCCTTCGGACTGATCGACAACTTCACCCCCAACGTCGCCGACCCCGACCTGGCCAAGTTGTACTCGATCACCTTGTGGATCGCCCTGGTGATCGCCCTGGTGATGGCGTTCGGCCAGATCGGCCTCGCGGTCATCCGGCAGGACGGCCGTGGGTTCGGCACCCTGGCGGCCGGAGTGGTCCAGTACGGCGTCGTCTTGTCCTGCTGGGTCACCGTGAGCGCTGGGTTCATCGCCGCCGCCTCCGGGCTCACCAAGGGCATCTTGGACACGCTGCTCGGTGTCGACAGCTTCTCCGGCTACGCGGCCGGCGACGGGTTCGTTGACCGCGTCTCGGGCACGACACAGGCAGCCACGCTCGGCATCTGTGCGCTGTTCATCCTGATCCCGGCGTCCTTCGGTCACATGGTGATCATGATGGTGCGCTCGGCGGCGCTGCTGATCCTGGTGGCCACCATGCCCATGGCGGCGGCGGGAGCGCTGTCGGAGGGCACGAAGTCGTGGATGTGGAAGTCGATCCGCTGGTTCCTGGCCTGCGTGCTGATAGAGCCGCTGCTGGCGCTGGTGGTGGGCATGGGCACGCAGTTCGCCTGGGCCGGCATGCCCGACGGTGAGGAGCAGAGCCCCGCTGAGAAGGTGCTGCACTTCTCCTCGACCTCGGAGAACATCGGCATGTCCGTGGTCGGGTCGATCATCATGCTGGTGGCCTGCTTCATGCCGCTGGTGTTGTTCCGGCTGCTGGCCTTCGTCGATCCCGGCACCGCTTCGGGTGCCTCGTTCCGGTCGACGATGGACGCCAACGGCGGCGTCGCCGGGCTGTTGAAGGGCAAGGGCGCCGGCGCCCAGGCGTCCGGCTCTAGTGCTGCCAGCGAGACCGCCTCGGACGGGCGCACGACCTCGGAGAACGGTGCTGAGGCTGAGACCGCGAACCGGTTCCAGTCCTCGGGGTTCAAGAAGTTCGGCGGCAAGGTCGGCGGGTTCGTCGGCGGTGCCATGGAGAAGACCGGGAAGGTCGCCCAGGCCGGTGCCTCGATGAGCGTCGACGTGCTCGGCCAGTCCGGCATCGGCAACCAGGGCTATTACCCGACCGACCACACCCCCAAGCAGAAGCGGCAGGGGCAGCAGGGGCAGAAGCTGAAGCCGTTCAACGACACCAACGGCGACGGCGTCGCCAACGACATTCCCCCCGAGGCCCAGGCCGCAGTTGAGGACGGAGCGTTCATCGCATGAGTGTCTACGGAGCATCCGCAACCCGAGACCGGCAGGCCTGGCTCTTCGGGCTCACCGGCCCCCAGTTCTTCATGGTGCTGGCCGCCGGGTTCCCGACCTGGATGGCGATCGCCATCGGGCAGTGGCTCGCACTGCTCGGCCTCGTCCCGATGTGGGGCGTAGTTGCGCTACTGATCTGCCTACCGATCCGAGGCCACTCGGCCTTCCAGTGGATCGGCGTCCTGTTCCGGCACCTGGCCGGGGCAGCGTTTGGCTGGTCCCGGTTCCAGTCCAAGGCCGCCGCCGGCGACCTCGACCTCGGCGACGCAGACGACGATGAGGACGACGGCGACGCAGACGACGATGAGGACGACGGCGACGCGGGCGAGGCGGACCTGCCCGGCATCCTGTCCAGCATCCAGATCCACGACGGCCCGCCGATGACCGGGCAGACCGCACGCCCGGCGATCATCCAGAACCACGCAACCCGCACGTGGGCAGCCACCGCGCGGGTCGTCCACCCCGGCATCGGGATGAGCGACGACGCAGACCGGTTCCGCATGGGCGCCGGCCTCACCGAGATGATGGAGGCCGCGACCGCCGGCAACCAGATCGACCTGATCGTGGTTCAGGTCCGCACCATCCCCGACGACGGCACCGAGCGCGACGAGTGGGTACGTCACAACGCGCGCCCCGACGAGCCCGAGGTCTCGGCCCGGGTCAACACCCAGCTGGAGTCGATGACCGCCGGCGCGGCCGTGCGCCGCGAGGCGTTCGTGACCGTGGTGGTTCGTGAGGACGTCATCAACAAGGACGCCAAGCGCGCAGGGCGAGGCGTGACGGGTCGCGCGCGCATCCTGTACTCGGTGCTGGCCGAGGTGGAGGCCCGGCTGACCGGCTCGATCGGCTGCACGCGGGTGAACTGGCTCGACAGCTCCGAGCTCGCCGTGGCGATCCGAACCGGGTTCGAGCCCGGCGATGCGCCGGCGCTCGCGGACGCCGCGATCCACCACCGCGAAGACCCGTCGATCGCGGCCGGTATCCCGGTCGCGGCCGCGGGTCCGACCAATGCGTCGACCGCACTGCGGTCCTACAGGCACGGGGAGTGGGAGTCCATCTCCTCCACGATCCTGCTGCCACGCAAGGGTGCCCGGATGGGTGCGCTGGCGCGGGTGCTGGTGCCGTCCCAGCCGGGCGAGCGGCGCGCGCTGACGGTGTTCTACCGGCCCGTCTCGCAGCAGTCCGCGGACCGGGCCACCGGACGGGCACAGATGTCGGCGGTGATGGCCGGCACGCTGCGTGAGAAGGCCGGCAAGGTTGAGCGGGCCAAGGACCGCCAGTCGGTCGGCAAGCTGCACGACCGCGACGAGAAGCTCGAGATGGGTCGCTCGCTGGTCAAGGTGTCCTCGGCGATCTCGGTCACGGTTCCGGCCGGGTGGAACGTTCAGGACTTCGGCCGTCGTCTCGACGCCTCGATCCGCATCAGCGGCTTCACCCCGCTCCCTCTGGACGGGGCACACGACGCGGCCTTCGCCGTGTCTGCGATCCCGCTGGGGGCAGGCCTGCCGAAGAAGCGCCGCTAACCCGAGAAGCGCGCAGACCCGGCCCGGCCTGAGACAGCCCGGCCGCCAGATGTCCGATCCGGCGGCCGGGCTGTTGCTTCTCCAGGCATGACGGAAGACCTGGGGCGTCACCACGCAGTTCTCTCCCGCAGACAACCTGTCGCCCGTCCTGAACCAGTCCGCCCGTCCCCGTGCCGGGCGGCGACGAAAGGAAGACACACCATGAGCACCAGTTCTGCAAGGCTCGCCCGAGCGCGACCGGCCGCCCGCCTCACCATCGTCGCGCTCCTGTGTGCGGCTGTGACCATCGTGAGTGGTGGTTCGCCGGCCGCCGCAGCAACCCCGGTCGAGGACATGGGGTGTCGCATGGTCGTGTTCGACAACCTCTGGGAGCACCCCTACAGCCGCGACGGGATGGTCCTGAAGTACCGGGGCTGCAAGGTCCGGAAGGGCTGGTCCAAGAAGACCTACCGCGCGATGAAGGACCGCCAGTGGCGGCTCAACAAGCACCTCGCGGCCTCCGAGTGCACTGTCGGGGACCACCACCTGTCCGGTGTCAGCAGGACGCACTACAAGGGCACCCGGGTCGTCGTCTTCAAGTACCGCTTCGACTACGTGCTGTCCTGCTGAACAGTTCGGCCGGTAACCCGCACCGGCTTCAAAGATCCCGGCCGCCAGATGTCCGATCTGGCGGCCGTGCTGTTGCTTCTCCAGGCATGAAGCACCAATCCGCCCTGCCGAAGGAGACACCTGTGATGTCGACGCGACCGAGGAACCGCTCGGGCCGGAGCGAACGGACGCCGCTGGTTGGTCGCCTGCACGAGATGGCGACCACGCTCCACGTCCCCACCTCAGTCCCGCCGGTCTGGTGGCAACGACCCCACCTGGCAGGCCGGGCTCTGATCAAGAGCCCGCAGATGACGGTGCTGGGCCAACTTGGCCGCGGTATGAGCTACGGCCGACCGGGACGGGGCGCGAAGGCTGCCCTGGCGCGGTGGCTCTACGTCGATGCGATGCGGCGAAGGCGGCGGCCGGTGGTCGTCCTCGACGCTGGTCGTGGGTTCGAGGTGCTGGACGAAGTCGCCGGGTGCGAGCCGCTCGACATGTCGGGTCCGCCGGAAAGGCGATCGACCCGCTCACGGTCAAGCACGCGTTCTCGAGCTCGCCGCGCGTGACGACGGGGGAGTGGTGAGGGTGGCGGCGACCAAGACCCGCGCGCGCGGCGGGGCGAAGAACGCACGGCCGGCGTCGCGGACGATCGACGACCTGCTCTCGGACTTCGGGACCACGATGCCCCGCAAGGCGGCTCCGGTCGCGGAGCCCCCGGCGGAGAAGCTGTTCCCCGGTTCAGTCAAGGCCAACGGCGTGCGCCGGATGGGGCATGGATGGGCGCCGACGATGCCGCCGCTGGCCGGCTACCAGATGACCTCGGAGGAGACCCCGGTCCTGTGGCCGCTGATCTCCGGTGACGGGCTCCCGCCGTGGGGGGCCGAGATGGGCTACGACGTGCTCTCGGGCGGCAAGTTCTACTGCGACCCGATGGGCTGGGTGCTCGACGACTCGATCCCGGTCACCAACCCCAACATCTTCATCTTCGGCAAACCGGGCCGCGGGAAGTCCGCCACGGTCAAGGCGTTCATGCTCCGCATGATCCGCTACGGCTACCGGTCCCTGGTGCTCGGCGACGTCAAGGACGAGTACGAGGACCTCGCCCGGTTCCTCGGCGTCGACCCGTTCCGCATCGGACCCGGTCTCGCGGGCCGGATCAACCCGCTCGACCTCGGGCCGCTCGGCGTTGACTGGGATAAGCAGACCCGCGAAGAGCAGCACCGCCGCGCGAACGTGATCTTCAACCGTTGGCTGTTCCTGATCCGGGGCCTGATCGGCTCCCAAGGCGTGACCTTCACCCCGACCGAGGAGCGGGTCATCAACAAGGTGCTGCGGCACCTGACCGGCTGGTCTGTCGGTGCCTCCCAGCTCAAGCCGGTCACCATCCCCAAGGTGTGGGCCGCACTGGACTCGCCCACCAAGGAACTGGTCTCGGACTGCCGCTACTCCTCCGAGCAGGCCTTCTACGACGGCACCCGGCCGCTGCGCGACGCTCTGGGTGCCCTGTGCGAGGGCTCGCTGCAGGGCATGTTCGACACCGAGTCGACCTTCCACCCCGACTGGCGTGCACCGATCCAGACGCTGTCGCTGCGCTCGCTCCACGAGACCGGCAACAAGGTCGCCGTGGGCATCGCTCTGATGTGCCTCAACTCCTGGGGTCAGGGCATGCGGGAGACCGCTCAGGCGGGCGATCGGCGGATCGTGCTCCGCGACGAGGCCTGGCTGCAGACCCGCCTGTCGCTGGACGCGGTCATGGCGCTGGACGCCAACCTGCGGCTCTCCCGCACCGAAGGCGACATCCAGCTGGTGACCTACCACAAGCCGTCCGACCCGCTCTCGGCCGGCGACGAGGGCAGCCAGGCCGCCCAGATCGCCAAGGACCTGCTCAACCTCTCCGACGTCCGAATCCTGATGGGCCAGGACGAGTCGGTCGCCGACGAACTCGGCCGCCTGATGGGCCTCTCGGACATGCAGCAGAGCGTGATCACCAACTGGGCGATGCAGGAGAAGGGCCGCGCCCTGTGGATGGTCGGCGACCAGCGGTACAAGGTCCAGACGCTGCTCACGCCTCTCGAAAGGCGGCTCACGTACACCAACGACGCGATCGACCCGGCGGCGTGAATGTTCGCCGGATTTCTGACGGTTTCGCGTCGAACTTGGACCCCTTCGGCGCCTGTCTGAGGAGGCAGTAAGTCGTGAAGAAGGGCATCCTCCTCGGCCTGCCGCTGCTGCTGATCGCACCGCTGATGCTGCTCATGCTGGGCATGGGGAGCGCGAACATCGAGGCGGTCCGCGCGGCGTGCGCGACCACGGTCAACTCAAGCGCGGGCGGTTCGTTCGGGATCGGAACGCTGAACTGGCGCGGCGCTTCGCACTACGAGAAGAACCCCCATCCCGGCGAGCGGCCCTACGGCGAGCGGGTGCCGAACATGGTGACCAAGATCGGCGCGTCCGGGGCCTCGATCATCGGGTTCCAGGAGTTCGAGCCTCCGCAGGCCCAGGCCTTCCTCGAGGCCACTGACGGGGCCTGGGAGATCGTGGCCGGCAAGCGCCGAGGGCACCGATCCACCGCGGACGCGATCGCCTACCAGCCCTCCGCCTGGAAGCTGGATGAAGTCCGCTACGTGTCGATCAGGTACGGCGGCCCGATGATCCAGGTCCCGCTGGTGCGGTTCACCTCCACGGCGGGGCTCGGGTCGATCTGGGTGCTCAACACCCACAACCCCGCCAACGCCGTCGGCGGCACGGACGCGATGCGCGATGCCGCCGTCCGCGCCGAGGCCGAGGCATTGGGGAAGCTGCAAGCCGCCGAGCCGAGCACGCCGCTGTTCCTGACCGGGGACATGAACGACAAGGCCCGGTTCCAGCGGCTGTTCCTGTCGGTTGCCGGTCAGGGCTGGTCGGCCGCCAACCCCAGCGACAAGCAGATCGACTGGATCATGGGCAGCCCCGGTGTCAGCTTCTCCGGCACCGTCGTCGACCAGAGCACCAACGACAAGGCGCACAGCTACACCGACCACCCGTTCGTCCACACCACCGCACAGTTGACCGGATCAGAGTCGGGTCGAACAGATGCCAGCACCGGCCTGGGTGTGATGCCCACGGGGATCACGGCCACGCCCGGTGGGCCGGTGACAGGTCAGGTCCTGGTCGCGAACGCGAACATCAAGACCGATGCCGGCTTCAACCCTGGTGTCCGCGCGCTCGCCGGCCCGTCGCCAGACTTCATCACGCTCAACGAGGTCGAGGGCATCCCGTTGTCCCAGATGCGTTCGACCGTCCCCGGCTACGACGCCTATCGCGAGGAGCCGCCGGCCGGTGAGGATGCGGGGCAGGCCATGGGCAGCGCGATCATGTGGCGCTCCGACACCTGGACGATGCTCGACGGTGGCCGCGTCAAGATCGTCGACGACGACCACACCGTGTTCAAGGGCGAGAACAAGCTGTGGGACCGGTTTGCCGCCTGGGGCATCTTCCAGCGCTCCGACGGCGCCGTCGTCTCGATCATCGCGGTTCACCACATGACGAACGTCTATCGGTTCCCCGGCCAGTGGGGGAACCCGCCGATGAGCCGCGCCGAGCAGTACGGCCTCGGCATGGACTACCTGACCGACCTGGTCGGCGTGCTGGCCCCGTACGGGCCGGTGCTGGTGGGCGGCGACATGAACTCCCACCCCAACGACGGGCCCAACGCGGCCGCGCCACGGATGGAGGCGGCCGGCTACCTCTACACCAAAGACTCCGGCGTCATCTACAACTTCTACGCCGCCCCCGTGAATGTCACCAAGACCTGGGAGATCAGCAAGGCCGCCGTCCACTCCGATCACCCCGCGTTGTTAACACGCATGGCCATGAACGGTGCCGGTCCCGGCACGAACGCGCCCACCGGCACCCAGCCCGGCGCAACAAGGCCGGCCGGCTGCCCGCCGTGCCCGACCTTCGGGAACCTCGGCACACTGCACCAGCCCGTCGCTGCGACCGGCAACCTCGACGCCGCCAAGGTTGCGGCCTCGGCCGCCTACCAGGCCGGCTTCCGTGGGGAGGACCTGGTCACCGCGGTGGCCATCGCCCGTGTGGAGTCGACCTGGGATCCGAAGGCCACCAACGGGAGCCACTTCGGGTTGTGGCAGATCTCCGCGCAGCACAAGGGCAAGGTGCCCGGCTGGAACACGCAGGCCGACATCTTCGACCCGCTCCTCAATGCCCGCTACACCTTCGCGCTCTACTCTGCTCGACCCGGGTCAGGCGAGGCCAAGTTCGCCGACTGGATCCCGTTCGAGAAGACCGACTACCACCAGTTCCTCGACGTCGCCCGCCAGGCGGTCGGCGCAACCGGCGGAGGCACCGCGAACGTCGGCAACACCGGCTGCACCGCGTCGCCAATCCAGGTCGCCGGTGAGCTCTCGGCCGCACTCAAGGCCCGCCTCGACGCCATGATGAACACCCCCAACGGCCTCTGCGGGCTGTCGTGGACCAGCGGTGCTCCCTGCACCTACGACAACCAGTGCCCCAAGGTCGTCGACGCGCTCTACGGCGGCCCTGGCGTCGGCCGGGGCTACGGAAACGGGCAGGACGTCGCCCAAGGCATCATCAACGCCGGACTGGCCCAGTCCCACGGCACAGGCCTCGACCCGCTCCCGCCCGTGGGCGCCGTGGTCTCCTACAACACCGGCAACGGCGTCGGCCACGTGGCGATCTACGTGGGCGGCGGCAAGATCTTCGGCAACGACTACGGCTGTAGCGCGAACGGCGTCTACGGCTGCGTCGGGTTCGCCGACGTCCACACACCCGGTGGCTCGGTCACCTGGGCCCTGCCCAAGCAGGCGTTCGACCTCGGCGCGATGCCGGCCGCGGCCGCGTAAGCCGCGACGGAAGACGGGCGATCGCAGCGGAAGTCGAAAATCGGTCGCGCTGGTGTGTCCGATCGGCGCCGTTCCGGGTTGCCTTTCCAAGCATGGACGTACGTATCGGCACCACAGTCGACGGCCAGGCCGCCGGGTTCGACACCAGTAGCGCCCGGCCGCTGCTGCTGGTCGGCGACGTCGGCCGAGGCAAGACCACCACCGCGCGCTACCTCACCCGGTGGTGGCTGGCGAACACCCGGCGGCATGCCCACGTGTACGCCCAAGCACCCAGCGAATGGGCAGACCTGCGCTGCGAGCCCGAGGACCCCGACCAGCTGCAGAACCCGGTCGGCCGCGACTGCCGTCCGGGAGCCTGTCTGGTCGTGGTCGACGACATCGACCTGCTCGACGACAGCCGTATCTCCTTTCTGCCGCTGGGAAGGGCGCGAACGATCCTGACCTCTCACGGCGACAGCCTGGCCGGCCGCGCGCTACTCGACAACGAACTCGACTGCCTGGGCCTGGTCCGACCCGATCACGCCGACCCTGCCGAGGCCGCAGTACTGGACGGGCAGGGGCGCCTGGACTGGCCGATCGGCACTGTCGCGGTCATCCCGGATCAGCGGGGGCCGATGGACTTCCCGTGTCATCGCTGGCAGGCACCGGCCGTTGCATGGGCGGTGGCGCGATGAGCATGGAGCGTTCCCGGCGCGCCCGGTTCACCAACGTCGCCCCGACGGCGGGCGAGTTCACGGTGGCGGTGCTCCTTGCCGGGGTCTTCTTCGTCCTGGTCACGCCGCTGGTCGTCCAGGCGCTCGTCGGCTGGGCGACCGCGGGGGTGTTCGCGTTGCCGAACGGGCACCTCCTGGATGCCTACGGCGGGCTGCTGCACGGCCACTTCGGTGCGGGCCTGGCTCGCGGGGTCGCTGATGCGCTGCCGTCGGATGCGGTGATGTGGGTGCTCACGCTCCTCGGCGAGGTGCTGGTTCTCGGTGCTGCCGTGGTGGTTGGCATGTGGATGCGCGACATCACCGGCACCGGCTCCCGGCACGGCCTGGCCACCCCGACGCAGGCCGCGGAGGCACTCGGGGTGCCGCGGCTGCGCACGAGCGCCGCGGTGATCCGGCCAGACCTGTACGCCCGTGCCGGGCGACGGACCGCGGACGCCAGCAAGTAGCCGGGACTCACAGACAGCGGAGAGGAAGCCCCAACCATGACCACAGCTCTCAAGCACGTGAAGCCGCAGGAGGTGGGCTGGCGGCTCGGCCAGGCCGGCCGCAGCGGCCCCGAATTGTGGGTGCCCTTCGACAGGACGACTTGCGTGATCGGCCCCCAGGGTTCGGGCAAGACCCTGGACCTGCTGGTGCCCGCTCTGCTGGACGCGCCCGGGGGTGCGCTGGTGACCCTGACCAAGCCCGAGGACCTGTTCCTCACCCTGGAGGCTCGACAGCGCGATGGCCGCCCGGTCGCGGTTCTCGATCCGTTCAACGCCGCCCCCGGCACGCCGGAGCTGGTGTGGGACCCGATCAAGGGGTGTGAGGACGCGATGCTCGCCGAGCGGCGGGCGAAGGCGTTCGCGAACGGCACCATCAAGGGCGCCACCTCTCAGTCCTCCGACCAGGCTGCCCGGTTCTACGCCGGGGAGTGCGCGAAGGTCCTGCAGGCCTACTTCCACGCCGCGGCGATCGCCGGCGTCGGGCTGGAGGAGGTGCTGATGTGGGTCTCCAGCCCGCGCGAGTACCCGCAGGCCGAGGAGATCCTGCGTACCCACCGGGCCGCGGAGCCCCTGTGGGACGGTTTGCTGCGCGGCGCCCTGTACGGCGACGAGCGGACCGCCGGCAACACGATCACCACCGTGCAGCAGTCCATGGCGCTGTTCTTCCAGCGCTCGATCCGGGAACGCTGCGTCCCGTCCGCGACTCGGCCGGCGACCGATCTCGAGGCTCTGATCCGGGCGGGCGGCACGATCTATCTGCTGGGCCGCGACGACCCGTACGCGAGCGCGTCTCCGCTGATGACTGCTGTCACCGAGCAGATCCTGGACACGGCCAAGCGGCTGGGGGAGACCTCCCCGCACGGGCGGCTGTGCCCGCCCTTCCTCGCCTGTCTCGACGAGCTGCCGTCGACCGCGCCGATCCCGACGCTGTCGACCCGGATGGCCAACGAGCGTGCGCTGGGGCTCTCCTTCATCCTCGCTGCCCAGACCTGGCGGCAGTTCGTGGTCTGCTACGGCGAGGACGAGGCCCGCACCATCTACGGGTTGTCCAACAACCTGGTGGTCTTCGGCGGCGGCAAGGACATCCGCTTCTACCAGGAGCTCTCCGACCTGATCGGGTCCACCAGCCACACCGAGACCCGGTACTCCGCGCGCGGGCACGAGCTGTTCGGCGTGATGGACCGGTCCTACGACCAGCGGCGGGTGCCGATCCTCGAGCCGGCCGAGCTGCGCCGCATCGAGCAGCGCAAGGCCCTGGTCCTGGCGGAGATGTACGACCCGATCATCGCGAACCTGCACCGCTGCATCGACGGCAAGCGCGGCAAGGAGCTGCTGGCCGCGCAGGAGCGTGCCCGGCTCGCGGCGCGCCACGGCGACGCCGCGGAGCCCATCCACCCGGTGCCGGTCGAGCCCACGTTGCCGACCGAGCCGGTGTCCCGGACCCGGCAGCGGCTCGGGATGCCGAAGTAGACGAGGAGCAGCCGATGACGACGATGCACCCCTCCGAGGTCGCCTCCCGTGCAGCTGGCGGGAACGCCGCACCGAGCGGCAACGGGATGATGCCGCTGGTCGGGCTGATGGTGCGCCCGTTCCCCGAGCCCGGGCCGACGATCCGTACGGCGATGGAGCAGCTGCAGCAGGCCACGGTCGAGCCTCCCGCTGATGAGGAGGCGCTGCGCGAGCTCGCGCAGATGCCGCGGCCGTGGGACCCGGCCACGTGCACCGGGCTGATGCGCTCCGAACTTTGGGCGTGGCTGGACCTGGTCGCGATGTGGGTCAACGAGCAGCACCTGTGGAACGTGACCCGCCCCGGCATCCCCGAGTGCTGGCCCGCGCACCCTCACCTGGTGCACGACCTCGGGGTGCTGGCCTGCAGCCGCTACTACACCAGCTTCGCCGTCACCCCGGCCGCGCTGGAGGACTGGCACCGCTACGGGCTGCCGGGGTTCCTGGAGCGGCTGCGTGACCGGCTCGGCGACGGCTGCCAGCCCAGCAAGCACCAGCCCCGCCCCCGACGCGAGCGCGACGAGAGCCACGCCTCCACGCGGGTGCGCCGCGGCCGCAAGCAGCGCTACCGAGACGACGTCGACCGGGCCGCGGAGCTGGAAGCGGTCGCCAGCAAGCCCAACGACACCAAGTCCGACCACGACGACCTTCACGAAAGGTGGTAACCGCGATGGCCACTCCAGACAACAGCAGCAGGCGGCTTCGACTCGTCGACGACCAGCAGGCCCAGCCCGACGAGGCCGCGGCGCCGGACGGGGGACTCACCGCCAAGCAGGCGGCTGCGTTCGCCGCGCTGGTCGCCAACGCGAACCAGTCCGTCGTCGAGCGCACGCTCGACCAGATGAACGCCGAGCAGCTGCGGTCGCTCGCGATCGCACTGGCCACCCAGGTCAACGCCGCCGAGAACGCAACCGGCGAGGTAGCCGGCGTCGGCCCCGACGGCATCTGCGCGATCGCCATCGCCACAGCCGCACAGTCCTTCGGCACCACCCGCGACGCCGTCCTCAGCGCCGACCGCCACCGGGCGGTGACCGACGCCCGTGCCGTGGCCATGACCGCGGCACGCCGCGGCGGCCTGACCCTGCCGGCAATCGCGACCTACTTCGGCAAAGACCACACCAGCGTCATGTACGCCCAGAACAAGGTCGCGAACAACCCTCGCCTCAACGCGGTCTGCGCCCGGATCGTCGACCAGCTCGACGACCACTACGCGGACCCGACCAGCATCCCCGCCGAGGACCCCGCCACCGCTGCCGGTGGCCGCAGCACGACGCTCCAGCTAGCCGCGCTCGACCAGGCCCGCGACGACACCGCCCGTCGCCACCACGACGAAGACGGTCAGCGGCTCTCGGTCTCAGCTGCACCCGCCAGGTAGGCAGGCACGAGCGGAATGCTGAACCGGGAGCAACAGCACCTGCTGGGGTCGCTCGGCGCTGGGATGACGGCCGACGCTCTCCTCGATCGCCTCCGCGAGCGTGGGACGCTGGAAGGCGGCCGCTCGGCGCCGCAGGACGGCTGCTGGATCAACTACAACCGCAAGGCGGTCTGGCTCGAAGATCACTCCGAGTTCTCCGCAGCATTGCGCGCGGCCGCCGACGCCAGTGCAGCCGACGCAACGCAGGCGTGGCGCCGGATCCGGCCGAAGGTCGTGTTGAAGGTGACGTGGGCAGAGGCAGCGGCGTACGGCACGCGCCTGCCGCAGGAGTTGCGCACCGAACTGGACACACTGCGGCGCACCGAGCGCGACGAGAACCGCATTTGGAGCGAGTTCAGCGATGAACGCGGCGGCTGGCCCTGGCGGCGCCGCTACGCCACCGATGAAGAGCACAAGGCTGCCGAGACCGAGTGGGACGCGGTCTACGGCAAGCACCTCGTCGCACTGCGTGAGGTGTGGGACCGCCAGAAGGCGGCGATCGCCCGCGCGCTCCCGCTGACCGTCGATGACGAGCCTGTGGACCTCCTCGAGCTCCTCGACCAGCAACCAGCGGCACCTGCCGTGCCGACCCAATCCGCGACCATGCAGGCCGGCGCGCTCCGGGCCCCGGCCACCGCGCCGTCGCCGGCGCCGGCGACGGCGGCGCCTCCGGAGGAAGGACTCTTCAGCCTCCCGAGCACTGATCCGAGCATCGGCCGCTGAGCCCTCGGCCAGGACCGCACTGAAAGTGTCGGTGCCGGCGTCTACGTTGACCTCATGCACCTCACGGCGGACGAGATCGACCGGTTCTGGTCGCGCGTCGTGAAGGGCCCACGGGAGACCGATTGTTGGTTGTGGGCCGGAGGCGGCACGGCCGCGATCGGTGACGACGGGTACGGGCGCTTTTGGGTGGCCCGGGACGGGCGCCAGAGGGTGCTGAGGCCGCATCGAGTGGCGTGGGCTCTGGCCGAAGGCGTGTCGATCGACCTTCCCCCCGTGGTCGAGCACGTCGTGTGTGACAACCCCATCTGCGTGCGTGCCGAGGGCACCCTGCTCGATCACCTCGAAGGTTCCACCCAAGCCGCAAACCTGACACGCATCGCCCAGCACGGCCGCCGTGACTCGCGCGGCTACCGGGGTCGGCTGCTGGGCCGAGAGGCGATGTACCGCCGGTCGCTCGCGCTGCGCGCCGCGGTAGCCGACGGTTGGGATGATGAACGGATCGCTCGCGCGCTGGCCTCGGTCGACGAGGCGCAGATGGCGCTGTTCTGATTCACGAATGCTGGCCCCGGCGAGGGCTACCCTTCCACCGAGCGGTCAGTCGCTGACCAGTCCGGCCGCGTAGCCCAGAGCCTCGTCGATCGACGCCAGAAGACTGGTCCGCTCGCCCAAGTAGAGGCGTCCGGTCACGTACAGGACCTCTGACCAGAGATGCTCCGCGGTGGGAACGAAGCCGGGGTAGCAAGGCCAGGCGCTTGCCGGGCACCGGTCCGCGTCGCCGACCAGCCAGCTGCCGACGAGGGTGTAGCCGTCGACGACGCCCGGCTCGAACACATCGAAGTGGCGCGTGGCCAGTTGTTCTGGCGTTCGAGGATGGATCGGTCGCATCAGGCCGAGGCCGCGCGCGACGGTCAGGGGATCGTGTCGGAGCTGGGTGCACAGTTCGACGAGAACACAGTCGGGGCGCGGCAGAGCTGAGCCGCTCCAACCAACGGAGACCGTGGGAGGGGCGTCTCGGTCGCCCATGTTGGGCCACACTGATGCCCAGTAGGACCTGGTGTTGGGGTCGTATCCCCAGGTGCTGTGGGCCTCGTAGCCCGGGATCTCGACGGAGTCGTGTAGCTCGTCTCCCACGACCAGCGCTGCGTTCCGAGAATCGAGGTCCATCTCCATGTCGGTCGAGTGTTCCACGCCGCGCCGACACTCTCTCGCCGTCGGCAGCAGCTGTCGAGATGCAGCGAAGTTTCACGAGCCGCCCGCGGCGAACGTTGCGGAGATCCCCAGAGTCAGCCGACGT